>VXYV01000017.1 GCA_009845835.1 Gammaproteobacteria bacterium
ATAATATTTTGACGATATAGATATTCCAGTTGGCGATTTAAACGACGCATATGATAAAACGATAGAACTCGGTTGTGATGAGAAAAAGGAAAATAGCAAAGATACAGATGAAGAATAGGCAAGTAACCCAATGGATTGGAGTGCTTGGACTTCCCCTCCTTGCGCTGATTGTGTTTTATTCTGTATCTTTTAATAATCCACGTTCAATCTCAAAAGAAAGCCCGGTCGCACCAGCACCCAGTACTCTAATTGCAACCAGAGGCGCAGCCGGCGAATATGACAGTCCTCAACGAGAGGTGCTTGATATACCTGAACTTCCCCCAGTTAGTTATCCGCCCGGTTCAGTTGGCGAAGCCTGTGGAGTAAACAAACTTCCACCAAGCGTCGGGTTCCACTCTTGGTATCTTTCTCAGGATCCGTATATGAAACAAAAAATTGACAATATAACAGAAGCGCCCCTGCAAAAAAAGGAATGTCTCATAGCTTTAGAACGGCATATTAACCCGATTAATCCCTACCTCTGGGGATCGCGCGACACGACGGAAGGGTTCTCTACCCCTGCGTTTTTGTTTATAGTCATTGACAATCCATTGACTTTTGAACGAATCTTTACAGATCCGGCGGGGGACTTTGCACGCGTTCAAGAAGCTTTTACGCGCCCTGAGTGTCAACTCGGTCATGACGCAGAAAGCAATTGGGAACTCAACGCACCCTGCCACGCCGATGCTATTCTCAACTATGCACTGTTAACAAGGTTCTGCTACCAAGAATACGAAGCAAAATGGATGTCAAATACACACGAAACAAACGGTGTCAGTAACCGCTATCTTCAAATTTATCATAAAAAGGACAATCCAACCCCTGAGCAAGATCGAAGTATGTGGATTCAAGATTTGGAAAAAGATTGGGTAAGACAAAAGTGTGACACCTTAGACCCAAATCTCGATCTGCAGTTACCAAAGCATAACGAATTACGTAAGAAAATCCGAGCGCTTTATGTCGAAGAGCAACCTTTTCCTGAGCTAGATAAAACCTTAAATGTAGTGTTAATCGAGCTAGCAGCGCGGCTGGGCGATGAGGCTGCCGGGTTGACTCAACCGTTTACTCCTAGCAGACGATCGCACACTTTCGGGGAAGAAGGGTATAAATATGGACCTTTTGCAGATTGGGCAGGTTGGGGTACTAAAACAGGTACCGATATGCTTATGAAAACAACCTTGTTTCACAAGTACCCACCAAGTGTTAATCGCTTGCGTAAACTCATCCGTGTGTTTTCAGAGAAAACCAACGGGCATGCCGACCACCCGATCAGGTTTAATCATAATGCATTTGTGCAACACTTATGCGATCCACCATTTTTTAATTATAATTCCAAAGACGAACCACCGAGTTGTCGTACGATCGTGAACAAGTTACGACAGGAAGCACACTCACCGTCAATGCTGGAAGCGATTGACACCTTCGAAGACGTCGCAATACGCCTTGACGTCTATGAAAAACCGCTAAAAAAGCCATCACAGATTGAACGAAACAATACTCGCTAATACGATTCAGCACCGCGTACGTGAACGCTTAAACGCGGTTCTGTTCGATTTTGACAGGAGCTAACCTTGCGATCATGGATTCTAGGAGTTGTCGTTGTCACTGGGTAGTGATGACGACAGTCGCCTGTTCCGCACAGGATACCGCTGCTGCTTGTCGGCAGGGGCATCTATCGTAAGGGACAGCCCCAGCGAAAAACCTCCCCTCGCAGTGATGCTTAAGTGACCGGGGTTGCACGATTCTTTAACTATACGTATAATCATTGCATAGAGAAGTGCTGACTGACACCCTTTAGTCCAGAAAGCCGCCGAATTCTTGAACCTGCTTACGGTGCTCTTGGTACGCGAAGAGCACACCGGAATTCTCGTTCTACTGCCATCACCGGACTGTGTTACTCACACGTTCCACGATCATTCCACCCTCGTCATGCGGGACTCCGCTGACTCTTTTACCGACAAGTTTCAGGAGGTCAAACCATGAAACTACTTTTCTACCCTCATGCTTATAACCCATTTAATTGCTCGATAACAGGTCGTAAAGCAGATAGAGTTGCTATCGCCGCCGAGGGCTTTATCGCTTCCTAGGTAAGTTCTCACACTGGTCGTGTAGACAACCAGCATCATGCCGAGCCCACATCGCTAGCCAACGGCGGACTTCCCGGTCTGTTAAGTTCATCCATCCAATGAGGTCTCTGTGCTCGCCCAAAATGCAGTCAGTTCGCTTTGTAAGCTAGCTAAGTCCACTATCGTTGGAATCCAATGTTGAGGAAAGTAAGACTGATACTCGCCACGACTAAAACGCGGGTCGATCAAGATGACAACACCGCGGTCTTGTACCCCTCGAACTACCCTACCCGCTGATTGAACCACACGTGTCATACCGGGCTGGCGGTATGCTAATTCGTAACCTAAATTTGACGATTGTTTTATTTTTTCCAGTTCGACCGACAGCGGTGGTAGCGCCGGACCTATAACAATAACTCCAGAAAGTGCGTCTTGGGCATAATCAACCGACTCGGTAAAAACTCCTCCCATCACGACAAATCCTAATATCGAATTCGGTGTGTTCAGGCGATCAATAAATTCTTTTCGATCTTCAACGGACATTTCTGTCTTTTGTCTGAGTACCGTCGATTCAAATTCTTCGGGAACTTGTACTAGATTCAAATATTCGAATGAAGGAAAGGCTACTAGCCAGTTTCCATCAGAACTATGGACAGCCGTCTGAATTACAGAGTTAATCGCAGGAGCAGACTTTTCCCGATCTTTGAAATATGTTGAGATTTGTGGAAGGATAAAGACTCGCAGTCGGTCCACATTCGCATGCATCGTTACACGCGAGGTTGCGCCGGCGACACCGTGTCCTTCCTGAAAAACTTCGAATGGCGACAACGTACCTGAAAATCGAACAGTACTCTGAAAATCCCCTAGTACCTGTTTAGTCCATGATCCTGGCGTGATGCATCTTAAAAGTAACACGGTATCTTCGCCCGTTTTGGTAATTAGATAAATGTAAGCTGCTGTTTCGCAGCGATTGCGACCTTCGTTAAAACGTAGTGTAGCGCTCCAACATTGATTGACAACATCGTGAGTAGATTCGATTGGCGTTTCTTCAACTGCTTCGAGGAACGCACGTAACGTCTCCCAAAACTGCTCATCAGGAATGTCGATCATCGCTTCGGTCGAGCCCTGCAAATACTGATTCTTAAGCGTGTCAATCCCAATAACGATGCTTCGAGCTATACGACCGATGGTTTGTGTAGCAAATTTTTCGTGTACTTGCGTAAACAACTTTGCACTGAGGGAAGCAGACAACATTTCTGACGCCCGTTCTCCCAATCTATGGGCTTCGTCAATAAGTAGCGATAATTTTCGGAATTGGCGAGATTGCAATCGTTTCAGGTTAACAAAAGGATCAAACACATAGTTGTAGTCACAAATCACTACATCGGACCAATCTGCACCTTCCAAAGACAATTCATAGGGACACACCCGATTAGCCCGCGCAACCAACTCTACCCCTCTCTTATCAGCAACCGCACGTTTGAGTAAGTCTTCCCGCGCCTTAGGCAGTCGATCGTAATGCCCCTTTGCAAACTCGCACTGTTCGGGGACACAAAGGGCACCCGGAGTGAAACAAACACGATCTTTTGCAGTTATAGTAACCGCCCGAAGATGTGGATTCGATTTACTAAGTTGCTCCATGGTCTCTTGGGCAATCGACTGACCTGTTGTCCGCGCCGTAGCAAATACAGTACGATCAATTAACTTTTCACCTAAAGCTTTCACTGATGGGAACAAAGTAGCGACAGTCTTGCCGGTACCAGTCGGCGATTCAAACATCAAGTTTTCGCGATCTCGGATAGACATATACACTCGTCTCGCAAGATTAAGTTGTTCGTCCGATACGTTGGTAAATGGCATTTCCTGGTTTTTTGCAAGCTCGTTGCGGTTTGCAAGTCTAGCAAGCAGAGTTCGAATAAACTGTGCGTACACTTCACACGTTTTTGAAAGAAATTCCTCCAATTCACCAACAGAAATCTTTTCGTCAAATGAGTGATGTGACAGTGTATCGGGATTGATGTAGGTTACCCGCACAGTACAGTCTCCGAATTTACATTCTTTTAATAACAGTGCCGCGTACAGCGTCCCCTGCGCACGGTGTACCGAACCATTTACACGATAAAAATCTCCTACATTTTTGCGTGTTGTTTTAATTTCCTCAACTAACATATCAGGTTCAAGCGTCATACCATCCGCCCGTCCCTGAATATGTAATTCGAACCCATCACTCTTATATCGGTCTTTGCAACGCACTTCGGTCTGATAATTTTTGAACTTTTTCAACATCATCTCTTGGTATTTACGCTGCACCTGTAGTCCTTCAGACATGACGGTCGATTCCTCTCGTCGAGCATCTATATCGCCCCGACGGTGGACAAAGCTAGCGAGTTCGGTAACTGATACTGCGATAGCTTTCATGACTTTGAAACCAATCGTAAAACACATGCATTCAGTTCTGATTCGACAAGTTCTGTCAACCAGATATGCTGGTTGCGTTGAACTCGGTCACGCGCTGCCTTGACTTCAACAAATTCTGAAGTTCCGTCGCTATGCAACACCATTAAATCTGGAAACCCTGAACGAAACTGCCGAAGATCAGAAATGAAAATCTTTAGCAAAGCTTGAATTTGAACTGTTCCCAATGCCACGACGACAGAACTGAGTAATTGAGGAGTAAAAACGTTCCACACAACAAACGGGTTAGCAATCCCCCATTTCGCTTTCGCCGTAGCTTGAATGTGTGCGATCAATTGGTGAGGACTTGCTAACGGATCGACACAGCTTCGGTGTCGCACTTTAAAAAACTCGGACCAGTATAGATCGCGCGGTCCAATCTGAAATTGGTTTGTGAACGCTCCTGGAATCGGTGCATAGATCCAGTCCCAGTAAGCAATTCCAAACAACATCGTCGGTAAAGTATTCTCAAAGTGCCACGCGTTTGCGCCTTGTTGTTCAAAATGCTCGATCGCGATTTGTTCGGGATTTTCGAGACGATTGTCGTCGACAGAGTGAACACGCTCTTCATATCGACTTGACTGCGGCGTTCTGCGAGGAAATCGCTGTGCGAATAGTTCTTCTTCCTTGTTCCAAGGCTCTGAACTGATGCGTGCCAACATCTCGTCTCGCAATTCGAACAACTTGCATTTGTGAAAAATGCGCGTTATTCTTTCACGTGCTGGTGCTAAAGAAGACAGTCTAAAACTTGCAGTCGCGAGCTCGTAATCACGATTGCGTTCGTATTTTTTACCAATTTGATTCAAGAGTTTTGAGCGTAATCGTTCAAGAAATCTGTTAGGTTGAATTTCTTCGAGTTTGCCCACATATTCCCACAAGTCTTGCGTCGCGTTACGGTCTGAAATTTCATCTATCACACTGCCCCAAGTCGACCACTCAAAGAGCAAATCCAACTCACTTCTCGAATCAAATTGTCGGACACTTTTGTCGACATCGTAGTTTTCAAATCGAACAATTCCTAAGTCACGAACAACGAACGACGAAAGATCGTGGTAACGATCACCAAAAAACAATAGAGAGTATTTCTCAAGAACGTCGCTTACACAAAGGGTAATCCAGCGAACCTGCTCAGTTAAGTAAGTGTGAATCGAAGTGGCGCTGTGTTTTTCCAAAACTTCGGAGATCATTGAGAATTTATCTTTACTCGACTCGTGAATTGAGAAGATAGTTGAGATTTGAGATTTCGTAAGTGTTGTTAACAATTCTTCAACAGGGACCTCATCGTTGAAACGAAGTAAACCAACCTTCCCCATCTCTTCAAGGGCTTTATTCCGATCTCTTACTTCAGAATAATTGAGTTTGTTGACAAAGTAAACTGGTCCCTTTCGACTCAATACCCGCGCAAACAAACGGATCGCGTCGGTCGAGAGATTGAGTATGCTACCAGCAACGTCCAGCTCTTCTTCGTTTAGGATTTCCTGATACTGACGCACTGTATGGTGCAGCAACTTGCACAAATTGTCGACGTAATAGTTCGGCGGGGGTGGTGTCCGCGGTGTCAACATTCGAATATTCAGTGATTTATTTACGCAGAAGTATAGATTGCCAGAAATCGCAATCAGGAAATTGAAGTATCTAACATATCATTTTACTAGAATGTGATAAACTCCACTTAACTCCCTCTTTTAACTCATGATTCACAAAGTTGTTCTGTGGAATATACAATGTTGTGAAATTTTTGGAAGCTAAAAATGAACGCAGATTACCTACAAGCTATCGCAGAAATCACAGCTCCGGGCGAACTGTACGAAACCACTAAGATTAAAGTTGGTTCAATCGATTACATCGGATTCGCAAGGGCACCTGAAAATCTCCTGGAAATTTTCCGTGCCGGGCTGCAATTCGCCGAAAATGACTTTTACGTTTTCCAAAACGAAAGATACACATTCAAAGATACATGGACTGAAGCCGCTCGGGTAGCTAATACGTTACTTGAGCTAGGGATTAAGCAAGGAGATCGCATCGGTATAAACTGTCGAAACTTCCCCGAATGGATATTTGCGTTCATGGGAATTACCGCGATTGGAGGCGTAGCGACGGCATTGAACGCTTGGTGGTCGAAAGAAGAAACAATTCTTGCAATTAAAGATTCTGGGTTGGAGTATTTGATAGTTGATCGCGAAAGACACACCAAAATTCAAGATTCGATTGAAGGCTTAAATCTCAAACTTATCACTGTTCGCATGCCACCACAAGTCGGTGCAATTCCATGGGAATCATGGCTAAGAACTGCGTCCACTGAGATGCCGGAACTGGATATCCCAGGACATGAACCGGCGACCTTGTTGTTTACATCTGGTTCGACTGCTCACCCAAAAGGAGTACTTTCAAATCATCGAGCAATCGTTAGTGCCCTATTAGGCTGGGAAGCTGGTGCAACTATAAATTGGCGCGCGCAGCAACTGGAAATGGAAGCACAGGGCTTGGATACAACCGATCTTCCAGACCCTCGTAAACGATTTGGCGGGCCGGAAACATCTAAAAAACTTGAAAACCCACCTGCGAGCATCCTCTCGGTACCTCTCTTTCATGTAACGGGACTTTTCGTGCAAATGCTCACTTCGTTTCGGGGTGGGCGAAAACTAGTCGGAATGTATAAATGGGATGCCAATGAGGCACTTCGGATCATTCAAGATGAGAAACTCACCTCATTTAATGGTGTTCCCACTATGTCTTGGGAACTCACACAATCACCAAACTTACATAAATATGACTTAAGCAGTTTGCATAGTGCTGGTGGTGGTGGCGCCCCCATGGCACCCGAACATTCCAAACAAATCGATGAAAAATTGTGCAAAGGTGGTCAATTGACTGGTTGGGGTATGACGGAAACTCAGGGTTATGGAGCTAACATCAGTGGATCGGACTTCGCTCAACGTCCGAAAAGTTGTGGTCGTGCAATTCCTCCTATCTGCAAAGTACGAGCCGTAGATGAAGATGGCAATGATGTGGGTCCGGAAAACGAAGGCGAACTCTCAATTTGGGGAATCATGAGTTTTTCGGGTTATTGGAAAGACCCTGAGGCGACTGCACAGGCCATGTCTGACGGTTGGGTTCGTTCTGGCGATATCGGTTACGTCGATGAAGAGGGTTTTGTGTACATTACTGATCGCAAAAAAGACATAGTAATTCGCGGTGGTGAAAACATCAGCTGTCAGGAAGTGGAATCTGTGCTGTATGAACACGGTGACATTTTGGAATGTGCTGTTATTGGCATACCGCATGAACGTCTCGGAGAAGTCGTCGGCGCAGTTGTCTGTGTTGCTAAAGAATCCGTTCTTACAGCTGCAAGCATTCAAGAATGGGCGCGCAACAGCCTAGCCTCCTTTCAAGTCCCCGAAAGAATTTGGATACGTTACGAACGACTTCCGAGGACCGGTTCAGAGAAAATATTCAAACGGGTAATCCGGCGAGAGATTCTCGAAGAATTAGCAAAAGCTAATCGAAGCAGTTAACGTTCAATCACAAAAAGCGTTAACCAATGTCCCGCTACCTCACGAAAGAACCCCAGCCCCGTTTCTACCAAATTCGTTGAACGTAGCCTTGTTGTTGAACGGACTTTGAAAGTGTGTGCGGCTTCATCGAAATCTACGTGGGCATCAGGTAAAGTTAAAGACTCTAGAGTCAGAGGGTGTACAGCTTTATAGACAGCTTCTTTCGCACAAAAATAAACCGTGTTCAGATTTGGCTCACCGCGCATTGACACCACATTCCGCTCTTCATCCAATAACGCTTTTTTAGCGACTTTCGAGCTCACGGCATTGACAGGAAGGATATCCACTCCGATCCCTAAGAAATCTTCACTTTTACCGGCAGCAGCGAACGCTAATCTTTTAGAATGAGCAATGTTTCCGACCGTACCAGCTGGAAACTTGGGACGTTTATCTAGTTTCAGGATTTCTTCAGTCGGATTCCCTAGTTGTCGCAAAGCATACTTAGCCACGCGTCGTCCTGACGCGAACTGTTGCTGCCGTGCCGGATTATTACCTGGTACGATTGCTTGTTCTGTTGTACTCAATCCGGTAAAAAAGTCGGCGACCTCACCCAAAACCAACGAGAGTCGACCGATCGAAAAATGAGTTTCTTGGGAGGAATCGATGCCGTCTAAACAAACAAGTACAGACCGTTCGGTATGGATAGTCAAGGATGAACACACCGTCTGTTAGTGGTGCCCAGGGAGGGAGTCGAACCCTCACGCCCGAAGGCACAGGAACCTAAATCCTGCTTGTCTGCCAATTCCAACACCTGGGCTAGATTTCAAACCTCTACTCAAGGACAAAAATTTTAGCAATCAAACATTCACATACTTTGAATACTCGATGTGAGTCGACCAATAAGATCAGTGTAATAGACGGAATAGCGTAAAGTTGACGGACTTTGAGATCTTTTCTTTAACATTGTTTACCCGGTTAATACGAAGGTAGTAAATCAGATCCCTACAACGAAATGTAACAAAATTTGCTCTCCCATAGAAACATTTTTATGGTCACAGGACGTCAAAAAAGTCGATAAAATGAATTGTCAGCATAAAGTAATCCCATTTTTTGTTTTTGGGAATCCGTTTTAAGACATAATTGTGGATGTTCACTGAACCGATCTTATATCAAAAAAAGAAAGGAAACTATTGATTGATGCTGGAAGTTCGTAGCACCGAGGCTCAAACCAATTAAACGTTACCTCAAGTACTTAAGACGCTGAATCCAGTTCGGAACGACAAAAACTGTACATACGGAACGAACAAATATGAACCTCTGAGGGGGACTATCATGACACAGAAAAAAATACTCTTGATTATTTTCGCGATCTTTGCTTCTGGTCTTCACGCACAAACGAGCAGTCACGATAAACCCTTAAGGGTGAGTGCGATTTACCCAACAGGAACAGAGGTAGCTCTAGGCGATAGTATTACTATTGAATTCAATCAAAACATGGTGTCGTTTGGTAAATCAATGTTTACCGACGCGGCCATACCGATCAAAGTTGAACCGGCTCTGGAATGTGAATGGAATTGGGTTAAGTTGAACACTCTCAAGTGCGAGTTGCCTTTTGATTCCAGACTTGCTCCATCCACCAGATATCAGATAACTGTGCTACCCGGAATCGTAGCGCCCCGGGGGCAATCACTTGAGCAAGAACACGTACATGTATTTGAGACAATCACACCTGCGATTCACCGCGTTAACCTAGTCTCGTGGATGTCTCCGAATCAACCAATCTTAAAAGTTCAGTTCAACCAAGAACTTACTCGGGAACAATTACTCGGAAACGTGTACCTTTACGATGAAGTTTCTGGTAAAGAAATACCAACCACAATAAAGCAGCATTCATATGATTTAGAACGGAGTCTTAGAGACGATTACTTCGGTCGTTCGAAACGTTATTTATATAAACGTCGGTTTACGCAAGACGATGCGGTGATGGTTCTACCTGACGAGAACTTATCTTTCGAATCAAAAGTCTCGGTTGTGTTATCGGCAGGGGTTTCAGGCGCTTTGGGTCAACTAAAATCAACAAAACGTTTAGTTATTGAAACATCGATCACCACGTTTACTGAGGAATTTCGTTTATTGGGACTCCATTGTCGAGACTTTCACGGTGAATCACTATTTATTACGGCGGAGCAACCACTGGACGCTCTCTGTGCTGTGCAGGCTTCAGTTTCGTTAGAGTTCTCATCCCGTTTCGACGATATCAACTTGACGGACTATGTTCAGCTCGAACCCAGTGCTGATATAAACATTTATCTGAAATCGGGTCAAAGGATTACTAGTTCACGAAACACTTTCCAAGGGATAGGTTCGCGCTATGTTCATCGCGGTACCTTAGCACCAGATACCAACTATATCCTAGAAATTAACTCGGAACCTCCACAATCAGTCGAAGGAGGTAGACAATCGTCGCTTGCAAGTCTCAAAGATGGATTTGGACGGACTCTAAGTGGACCTAATCAGATCAAGTTCAAAACCGCTCATCATTCTCCTATGATGTCTTTGAGAACTCCATTAGTCGTCGACTCTGCAGACAGATATGAACCGATGCTTTCCTTACAAAATGTGGAAGATGTGACGATTATTTATGACTTAATGGACGGCCACGGAACCATTCGAAATCAGACGCGACAACTTCGAAACTTTGATCAAATCGATGTTGTTCAAAAGCAACCATTGGGCTTGAGATCGACTCTTCGTTCTGCTTCGGGCGTCATGTATGGCACTATTGTTGGAAGCGCAACGTTTGAATATCCTCTAGAAAAGTTAGAATGGAGCTTTTTTGCTCAAGCCACACCTTATTCAGTTTTCTTCAAACTCGGCGCACTCAGCACTTTAGCTTGGGTTGTCAATTTTCAAACGGGGCAACCTATCGCTAACGCGGAAGTTGAACTCTTTAAGAGTGTTTCGACCAAGCTCGCTAAGTCAGATTCACCCATTATGAAGGGGATAACAAACACAAATGGTATTGTTGTTCTACCGGGTTTCAAAACTTTCGATCCAAAATGGGATTTAGTCGATCATGACATGGATGAAAATTGTGCCGAGAATCGTGAATGTACAGCGTACTTCTTATACGTTGAAACGGACGAAGGACAGGCACTCCTGCCGGTTGTCGATGACTATCAAATCGGTAGGTCAAGGATGATCTTCAATGACTACATTGATCATTGGGCGACTACCGCTCAGAAACTCTATCAACCGGGTGATACCGTGCATATCAAGGGTTATGTTCGTCGAGATCGCCATGAACATCGGACAATTTTTCAAGATGGACACTTTGCCCTTTGTGTCAGTGGACCAAGAGAACGCGAGTACGAAATAAACAACATTACGGTAAATGAATTTGGTGCATATGATGCGATTCTCAAGTTGAACAAGCAGACGACGTTGGGCGAATACAAAATTGTGCTGGTTTACGCCCCGGATTCGTCCTTAGCGGAAGTCTGTAGGGTAGCGGTAAGAGACTACGACGAAATAGACGTTTACTCGGCGTTGGAACTGTCAAGGTCGGATTCAGTTCAGTTTGAAGACGAAGAAAACAATGTTCAATTTCTTCAGTTCAGGGTCGGTGGCAAGTTTGAAGTTCACGAGTTCAAGACCAATCCCATTCGAGTCAGTCAATCATTTGATGCTGAATATTATGAACGCGAAGACTCCATGATCATCACTACGAAGGCAGAATTACATGCTGGTGATCCATATGCTAATGCCCCCAGTCGAGTCCATGTAACGATATCGGCGAAGACTCTACCGGTTAAGGTAGATGATGATTATGAGTATAAGTTCAGTGCGGGACGTTATGGTAACCATAGGAAAAGGTCGTGGGACGTTGGTATTGTATCTGATGAGTTTCAACTCAATCGCAAAGGATTCTACGAATATACCATTGACGCGCTCACTAGTGACTTTTACTATGGTGAAATCACTGTGGAAACATCAGTCGCGAGTGATCGCGGTAAATATGTTGCGGTCACTTCTTCGGTACCCTATTTCGGTGTCGATCAATTTGTCGGCATTAGACGACCAGTTGCGAACTACCGGTTGTCATACTCTCGCGGCATTCCGATTGGCGAGCCCTGGCCTATCAACGTATTGGTGGTTTCGAAAGATAATGAGATTGTACCCGAAAAAGTAGTCAGTATCACAGTATATCGGCGCGGTAAACAAATATTAAATGGAAACTATACTTGGTATCGAGTGTTTGACTGCGAGGTGATTTCAACTGTGCAAGTAGAGGCCTGCGACTTCACGCCACCCACAGAAACTATTACAAAGTTCAAGCCAAAATTTTCGATTCCAAAGGCAATCCACATCAATCTGAAATCCACATCAACGCAGTTGAGCGTAAACGTGAAAGTGTAGAAGAAAAGGTCTCGCTCGAGTTGCACTGTAGTTCTCGGCAGGTTGCAGTTGGCGATACGGTCAAATGTGAAGTCAAAAACTATTTTGATTCGACACCTGTTCTTGTGACAATTGAACGGGCTGGTATTGTCGATCAATGGATTACTGAACTAGATCTTAGAAATCCTGTTATTGAGTTTTCTGTAGCAGAAACTTACGCGCCCCAATTCAAACTCTCGGTCATTGCCATCGCTCGACTTGACGCCGGTGAACGAAAAGATACCCGTTTACATCGATTCGCGAGTGCCAAATTCAACGTTGAAGATTCACGGGCGATTCCGTTAAAGGTTATCGTGTTGTCGGATAGGTCGTCCTACGGTCCTCACGATACAGTGAAATTAACCATCAATGGAGAAAGTACAACACCGGTAGAGTATGCAGTTACTGTCATTGATGAAGCCTTAATGGACTTGAGTCAAGCTAGTGAAAAGTATTACGACCCCACTCAGAAGCATTGGACAGTCAGAACTGATCCCGTACCGACCTTTGGTTTGATCCACCTGCTGAACAATTCTTGGCTTAGATCTTCTTATGGGTCTCGTTTAAGAAGGGAGATGTATAGTTCCATCAGTCCGCTGCAGCTTTCAATGACGAGTGTGGTAAATACAGGTTCTCGGCTACCTGCACCTGCTTTAGGCGAACGTAAATCCTTCCAGCAAACGACCGATTCGAAAACAAGGCGCGTAAATAAGTTTATTGCTTACTGGAATCCTTCGGTGATCGCGACCGACGAACCAGCTGAACTAGAGTTTGTGTTACCGGACAACTTAACGAGTTGGAAAGTGGTTGTAATGGCAGCATCGACAGATGATCGATTTGGATTTGCTTCGACCACATTCAATTCGGTGAAGGATACTGAAATTCGAACAGTTTCACCGAACGTAGTGACAGAAGGAGACACTTTTCATGTTGGTGCATCCATTTACAATCGCGCCAATCGTGAACGAAATTTATTAGTCGAGTTAAGCGCTGATGGGTTGCTTGCAGACACCGTCAACAGTGAATTTAGAGAACGAATTCGCTTTGACCCACAGGAGCGTAAAGTTGTGACCATTCCGTTAGTTGCAGGTGAGTTACCAGTGGACTTTCAGAATTTGCAACAAACAGGGGAAATTAGATTTGTCGCCCGTGTACGTGATCGCCATGATCACGATGCACTTGATGTCCGCATTCCGGTACGAACCAGTCGTTTTCCCGTTTCGAGTGTCGTTTATGGAGCTCTAACCGGGGATTTAACGTCCATTCCTTTAGAAGTACCGGAAAAATTGGTTGATCAAACCGGAGAATTAAACCTTTCTTTAACCACTGAAGAAAAAGTCAATTTCGACGGGGTGTTTCAATATGTCCGAGACTACCCGTATTTTTGTTGGGAACAACATTTGACGAAAGCGGTTTTGGCGTTGCATTATTTACGTCTCGAAGCTGAGGGGGACAAGCACGGTGTCGAGTGGCATGAAGCACAAGAAATCATCGGTCAGCTTCTAGCAGCAGCGGTCGATCATCAAGCACCCAATGGAGGTATGGCTTTCTTCGCCTCTCGGGATGATGCGGCTCGACCGTACTTGTCGGCGTATACAGCCATTGTCTTTGCTTGGTTAGCAGAAGCTGGGTATGACGTGCCACGCAAAGTCAGCGAAAAATTGATTGGATATCTGAAAGAGTATTTGGCGTCGGATCTGACTGACGAGTATGGGTGGCCTTCAGAACAAAATTCGACTGTGCTTTCAGGATATCAAGCAACTATCGGTAGTTTGCTTTTACATGCACTTTCGATTTCTGGTGAACTCGAAGTAGCTGAGCTAGACGTTTACTCCGAACAGATCCATCAACTACATCTATTTGGATTGTCACATTACCTGCTCGCGGCATTGAGAGTCGATCCGACTTTGCCTTTGATCGACAAAATTTTCACGCGCATTATGAATCATCGTTCGTTGGTCGACGGGGCAGTGGAATTCAGAGAGAAAGCCGTACCTTTAGCGTATGTGCGCATGCTACATTCAGACACTAGGTCACTATGTTCGGTACTAGAAGCATTAACCCTGATGTCAGAAAAGACTACCCAAGATATAGATATTGGAGAATTGAAGGAGTTAGCAAACGCAGTACGATATGCACGGGACAATCAACCACGTTGGATGAGTACGCAAGACAATGTTTTTTGTACCAATGCGATGCTTGCATATTCGGATTTTGTTGGTAGCAACTTCGACGAAATTTTTGCTACTGTTGATTTTCGTAGACAGGATACTGGGCAAACTACGCGCATTGCCGATGCTTGGCAGTTTAACGCCGAGACCACAAAGTTGCAGACTCGATTTTCCTTGCAACCGCAGTTACTAGGTACCAATGGCACAATTGATATCGCACGCCAAGGAAATGGTACCGCGTTTTACAATGTGAAATTGTCGTATCTGAGCAAAACTGACAACGATCTAAATCGGTTTTCTGGTTTTGAAATCCATCGTGAATACGTCGTACTTAGAGGCCAAGAAACTTCTATTCTCAGTCCCGGAGATTCCGCAGAAAGAGGTGATATCATCTATGTCAATCTGTATTTGAACAATAAATCTGATCGATTTTTTGTTATGGTTGACGATACGGTACCGGGTGGGATCGAACCAGTCAATTTTGCACTAGGAACCGAATCTCGGTTTATGGATTCTCAAGATGTCGATGACATCTTGCCGTCAAGTAAATTTTATGAAGATTTTCGACTAGCCCGCAGAGTTTGGGCAGATTACACTATTTCAAATGTGATTTGGGATTTATATGATATACGTGGTTTTAGACACAGAGAACTAGGGCTTCAAAACGTACGTTATTTTGCCGAAGAACTAGAGCGAGGAAAGTATCATTTGCAGTGGATTGGCCAAGTGATCACACCGGGTGAATTCACGGTGATCCCGACACATGTCGAAGAGATGTATCGTCCAGTTATGTTCGGTAAATCAGAACCCTGGACATTGATTGTTGAGCCTTGAATTTTGGAGTCTAATCTACGGTGGCAAATACGACAATGAAATTTTTGGTTTTGATAGCTATTGGAATCCTGTCCTGTGGGCTCTATGCACAAAACAGTGGTGCAAGTAAACCGTTAGAAGTCAGAGCAGTTTATCCATCAGGGTCCGAGGTGCGATCTACCAATCAGATTACGATAGAGTTTAATCAAAATGTCGTCGCGCTTGGTGCTTCGATGTTTATCGAAGATGCCATTCCGATAGAGATTGAACCTGCACTCGAATGTGAATGGAATTGGGTAGAGTTAGACACGTTGACGTGTGATTTACCGTCCAACTCCAAGTTGGCTCTATCGACTAGGTATCAGGTTACTGTACTTCCAGGAATTCAGACATCGGGTGGTCAAACTCTTGCACAAGAATACGTTCACGTGTTTGAGACAATTACACCTGCTATTTGGAGGGCCAGCCTCGTCTCATGGATGTCTCCTACGCAACCGATCATAACAGTCGGCTTCAACCAGGACGTTGAAAACAACGAACTTCATAATAAAGTTTTTCTGTTCGATGAAGTCTCTGGCCGAACAATACCTACCTCAATCAAACGAGATGACTGGCAGTTCAGATCAACTCTCAGAGACGACTATTTTGGGACTGAGAGAAAGTATCTGAATGTGGAAGATTTTATACGCGGATCCGCCGTACTACTGCTGCCTGATGAACCGCTCTCACCTAGCTCGAAAGTCTCTGTTGTATTGGCGACCGGTGTCGCAGGCGCGACCGGAAATCTGAAATCGAAAGAACGCTTGGTATTCGATCCTTCGATTACGACCTACGCCGAAGAGTTTAGATTGCTAGGATTTGGTTGTCATGACGTATTTGAAAATGTTTTGTATTTCGAAGCCGGCAAACCTGACATTCCCCGTTGTAGTATCTCGTCCCCAGTTATCCTCACTTTCAGTTCTAAATTCGTGGAACGCGAAATTTTTGATTACGTTCAGACCCAACCAACCACAAGCCTAGTTGGTAACTCTTGGTATCGCAATTGGTATACCCCCAGCCTAGAGGGTATCGAAGGTATACATTACACGGTAAAAGGAGAATTTGCCCCTAATGAGACCTATCAATTCGCCCTAGCCCCTGAACCTCCCCAGAAAGCTCTTGAGGATATCTATCCCCGTGTGTTACCGGTTTACGATGGTTTTGGACGACCCTTGGTTGGGCCTAAGGAATTTGCAATACATACATCTCATCTTGCGCCCGAATCGAGATTGGAGGTAACGACTTTCGTAACAGCTGCAAACTCTCTGTTTGATCCGCAAATGCATCTTCGAAACGTGGATGACGTCAAAATCTTATTCGATACCATCGACTCAAACGGGGTGTCAAGAAATCAGATTTTTACTCGCATGGGCCCAGATCGTGACGATGTTGAGGAATCACGACTGCTAGGTCTGAGAGCAGCACTCAACTCCGCCGGGGTTATGCGCGGCCGAATTGTCGGCAAGCCAAGATTCTCCTGGCCAGCTGACCAAACTGAGCATCAATTTTTTGCTCAGGTTACGCCGTATTCGGTCTTTTTCAAATTAGGTGAATACAACAGCTTAGCTTGGGTATTGGATTTACAAACCGGCGCCCCCATCGCTAATGCAACCGTAGACTTTTACGAAAGCACCTCGATAGATTTCTTCCAACCAAAAAACAAGATTTTTACTGGATTTACAGATGAAGATGGTCTCTTAGTTGTACCGGGTTTTGAGACGTTTAAATCAGGTTGGGACGAGGCTGATCATTCAATGGAGCAAGAGTGTGAAGAGAACCGTGAATGTACCGTATACCTAGCGAGGGTTACCAAGAATGAAGAGCTTGCGTTTTTGCCACTTGTCTCAGACTACCGCATTAACGGTCCGTACCGTTTAAAACTCCATGCAAATGTTGATCATTGGGCCACGACGGGACAGAAGTTGTATCGCCGTGGAGATACAGTTCATGTTAAAGGTTATGTTCGACTAGATTTTGATGAACAGCGGCAGATTCCAAAGACTGGAAATTTTGGTCTTTGCGTCAGGGGTCCAGAAGATCGCAATTATGAGTTCGACTCCTTATCGCTAAACGAATTCGGGGCATATAACGAGACGTTCAAGTTAAACGATCACACGCCGTTGGGAGACTATAAGTTGATTCTTGTATATGACCCTATTAGACCGCTATCTGACGTGTGTTCCCATTTCCCCCATCGCTTTTTTCTGGACCTTTCACCGACAGACGGTATCCTAACCACGATTGGAGGTGAGTTTGAGGTATTCGAATTTAAAACCAATCCTATTCGCGTGAGTCAAAATCTAAGTGCCAAGACTTACGTGCGCGGGGAAGCAATGTCTATCGCAACAAGTGCTCAATTGCATGCCGGTGGACCTTATGCTGACGCGCAAGTTCAGATTGTGGTAGAAATTGATCCACAGGAACCACCTATTGATATAGTAGATACCGGCTTGTGGGAGTTTGACACACCATATCCTAACCGGTACGAGAGACGACGACTAGTTGAAGACACTGTACAGACGGATGATTTTGGTGAGAACACTTACGTAGTCGAACCGATCGATATTGACATTTACTACGGTGAGCTGGTGTCAGAAACTGCCGTAGCCAGTGACCGTGGTAAGTATGTCGCGGCGCGAGCATCGGCGGCCTACTACGGGGTGGATCAGTTTGTTGGGATACAAAGACCCGATAGGTATAACGATTTTTATGACGGATACAACCAAGAAGTAAAGGTGAACGAACCGTGGCCGATTGGTGTACTGGTCGTCTCTAAAGATCAAGAAATTGTCTCTGACAAGAAAGTGACCATCACAGTTTATGAACGGGGCGAAAAACTGTCCGGTGAAAGTAATCGGTACGATTGGAAAAAATTCTTCGATTGTGAGCTCATCTCGCAACCCCAGTTGGTTGCGTGCGAGTTCACTCCGACTAAGGAGACCTATTATCGAATTGAAGCTGAAATAGTCGATTCGAAAGGATATTCGCACCGCTCGCGTATTCAGATCGAAGCCATAGACGATGTACACGGATGGCTAGACAAACTGGAGCTTAAGGAAATAGTGGAGCTAGGTGTAAGCTGTAGCAATAGTGCAGTCGGTGTGGGTGACTTGGTTCAATGTGAAGTTAAGAATCACTTTGATTCGTCGCCAGTTCTTGTCACTATTGAACGTGCTGGAATTCTAGATCAATGGTTGGTGCGACTCGATGATGTAGATTCGATCATAGAGTTTAAAGTGCGCGAATCTTATGCACCGCATTTTAGAATGACGGTTCTTTCCACAGCACCGAGAACCCGTGAAGGTCACGTAGGAAATGTCTATCAAGGCAGTTTCTTTCAACTCGCAAACGCAGAGTTTAAGGTCGAGGATCTCAGGTTTATTCCGCTTTCGCTAACCGTGGCAGCTGATCGTGAGACCTACAGCCCACGAGACACCGTGAAATTGACAATCACTAGTGACCACCCTTATGGTAAATCAATACCGGTCGAGTACGCAGTTGCTGTGATCGACGAAGCTCTGTTAGATTTGAGTGGTGCTGGTGAAGACTATTATGACCCCTCTAAGAAGATTTGGGATATAGATGTCAATGGACCAGTGACTTACGGATTAGTCGCTAGGTTGATGAACACATCACGAACGGTTACAAATATCGAATCTAGGTTGTTTAGGGAAGCTAGAGGGGTCATGTTTTCAATGATGGCCTCCTACGACGATCCCCATTTGAACGAGGAGTTGCCTGATTCGAAGACTCGACGAGCTGACAAATTGATCGCCTATTGGGAACCCTCAGTTATCGCGTCGAAAAAACGCACAAAACTAGAGTTTGCACTACCGGACAATTTAACGAGTTGGAAAGTGGTGGTTATGGCAGTTTCGACTGATGATCGGTTTGGATTTGCGTCGACAACCTTTGGTTCGGTTAAAGATACTGAGATTCGTCCAGTCGCACCCAATGTTGTGACAGAAGGCGACAAATTCCACCTAGGCGCGTCGATTTACAACCGTGCGAATCGTAACCGAACTCTAACGGTCGAGTTGCAAATTGAAGGGTTACTTGCTGCCGACGTAGAGAAGTCTTATCGAGAAAAATTGCGATTTGCTCCCCAAGAAAGGAAGCTAGTAACTGTTCCCGTCAAAGCTGGATTTTTACCAATGGACTTTCCAAACTACCAGAATTCTTCTGAAATTACCGTCGTCGCTAGTGCGGGCGATCGTCGCGATAAAGATGCACTAGAGATGCATATTCCAGTGCGTACAAGTCGTTTCCCGGTATCGAGTATCGTTTACGGTGCATTGGAAGGCGACTTAACCTCGATTCCGTTTGCGATACCGGACAAACTCGTAGACCAGAAAGGTGAGTTGACATTCTCGTTGGCAACCGACGAAGGTGTGAATTTAGATGGCGTGTTTCGCTATATACGCGACTATCGCTATCCTTGTTGGGAGCAACGACTCACAAGAGCACTGTTAGCAATGCAATACTCACGAATCGAAAGACAAGGTGGGAAACACGGTATTCAATGGTCTGGAACGGAAGAAATCATCACAATGGTGTTGGACGAAGCGAGCAACTATCAAGCACCAAACGGGGGTATGGCATTTTTTGAGCCTAAGAATGCCAACGCTAGTCCATATTTGTCAGCGTACACGTTGATTGCTTTTGCTTGGTTAGCAGACGCAGGTTATAGTGTACCACAATCAATAAAAGATAAGTTGATTGATTTCTTAAGTGAAGTCATACCTTGGGATTCTGAAGATCTTGAACAAGATGTTCCATACGGCGAGAAGAAATTGTTAAGTCCCTTCCAAGCAACCGTTGGTGCAGTGATTCTTCACGGGCGGGCGATTTCAAATGAACTTAGCGAGAGTGAACTCATTGCATATTCTGATTACCTTGAACAGATGGGATTATTCGGACTATCTCAGTACCTGCTCGCGGCATTGGAATTAGATCCGCAACTACAGCTAATTGACGAGATTCTTGCGCGGATTATGAATCATCGATCACTGGTCGATGGTGCAGTGGAGTTTGTCGAAGATGCACCATTTTCAACTGGCGCCCGTTTACTGCATTCAGACACTCGATCGCTCTGTTCAATTTTGGAATCACTGACGAAATATTCGGAACTGTCTTCGAATGGAATTGATGTAGGTGAATTAAAGGAGTTGGCTAACTCAGTTCGTTATATCCGCGGCAGTTTGCCGCGTTGGATGAGTACACAAGATAACGTTTTCTGTACGCAAGCGATGTTAGAGTTTTCTGACTTTATGAGTTCGAAAGTTGGAGAGTTTGTCGCGACAGTGGACTTAAGCAGTCAAAGTACAGGAATGACCACTCGAATCGCTGATGCATGGCAGTTTGACCTGGACACAACACGGTTGCAACAACGATACTCTCTAAAACCAGAACTGCTAGGTAATCGAGGGACTATAGATATCCGTCGACAAGGAAAAGGTATCGCATTCTATAACGTCGAGCTATCGTATTTGACGACTGCAGACCGGAATCTCAACCGTCTCTCAGGCTTCGAGATCTACCGCGAGTATGTGGTTTTTCGTAACCACGAACCACAGATTTTACAACCTGGGGATCATGTTAATAAAGGAGAATTTGTCTTAGTAAATTTATACTTGAGCAACGAAGTAAATCGCTACTTTGTCGTGGTGGATGACACGGTGCCGGGTGGGATCGAACCGGTCAACGACGAGTTAGGTACCGAATCCCGATTTCATAAATCACGTGGAAAACAGGAGATTCTACCAACCAGCACGTGGTTTGATGTTTTTAAGAATGCGTCTAGCGGTGCAGGGTCATTTCGGTACCGTGAGTTAGGTTTACAGAACGTGCGTTATTTCGCTAAATACCTATGGCGTGGTAAATATCATTTGCAGTGGATGGGTCAGGTGATTACGCCTGGTGAATTCACGGTGATCCCGACTCACGTCGAAGAAATGTATCGTCCAGTTATGTTCGGCAAGTCAGAACCGTGGACACTGATCGTTGAGCCGTGAATTTTGGAGTCTAATCTAAAGAGGAACCTATGACCAAGAACTTTCTGGGTTTGATATTCGTTGGGATCATCTTCTGTGAGTTGTATGCACAAAGTCTCGTTGCAGAGACATCTTTAGAAGTGCGAGCAGTTTACCCAACCGGATCCGAGGTTCGAATTTCCGCTCAAATTACCATAGAGTTTAATCAAATTGTCGTCTCGCTTGGTGCTTCGATGTTTAACGAAGATGACATCCCGATAGAGATTGAACCAGCCCTCGAATGTGAATGGAATTGGGTTAAATTAGACACGTTGAAGTGTGATTTACCGACCAACTTCAAGTTGGCTCTATCGACTAGGTATCAGGTTACTAGGAACTTCTATTAATTCTGCAAATTGGTTAAATTGTATTGAATTGTGACTAGAATCACTAGTTGGAACAGGATTTCCAGAACTTGAGAAGACTGGAGGATTTGAGATGACCCGAGAAATAAGTTCAAGTGAGTCTGATTGTTTCGTTGCTTCAGAGATAACCGATGCGTTATCGCAAGTTAAGGAAACGATGTTGGAGCGTTTAGATCGAGTGGTGGATTGGGAACGGTTTCGGGTGCCATTGGGCTTGATTTGGACCTGGACGGGCGATGATGGTCGCCGCGGTCGGCCGTCGTGGGATGCGGTGCAGATGTTTAAGGTATTGGTGTATGGGAAATGTCACGGGAATCTGTCGGAGGCGTCATTGGAAGATCACTGTTCGGTAAATCTGCGGGTGAAACGCTTTGTTGGTTTAGGCTTAAAACAAGGGCCGGATGCGAAGACGATCCACAAGTATCGTTCAGTGTTAGCTCACAGTGGTCGGATGGTGGAATTGTTTGACGAGTTTATCTCGCAGTTGACGGCCAAAGGTTATCGGTTAGCGGAAGGTACGTTAATTGATGCGAGTTTGATCGCCGCCCCGGTGCAACGTAAGTTGGCGCCGTCCGCGGCCGCCGAGTTATCGGGGGAAGCCGATCAACCACCGACCTTGACTACGGTGTCTGAAGTTAGGGAGGCTAACGCGGGGAAGGAAGCCCAGCACCGCCAACAGGATCGGGAGGCGCGTTGGGTGAAACGTCAGGGGCACGCGGTGTTTGGTTATAAGGATCACGTGGTTGCGGATACGACCCACAAGTTTATTTGGGCGAGTGGTGTGACGCCGGCGAATGTTCACGATTCGCAGGTGGCGTTGGGGTTATTGGAGAAAGTGCCGATCCCAACCAAGGTTGATGCGGATCGGGGTTATGATTCGGTGCGAATCCGTTCGGGTTTAACGGTCTTAGGTCATGAGCCGTGCATTGCGGCCCGGGCCCCGACCCGTGGGCACGAAACTAAGACGGCGAAGTCGGCCCGAATCACCACCAACCAAAAGCTCTCGCGCACTCGGGTTCGGGTTGAACACATCTTCGGGACGATCAAACACGATATGGGGTGTCGCTTACATCGGGGAATAGGTTTAGCTCGAGCGGAATCGGAAATCTTCTTGCAAAACTTGGTGTACAACATGCGTCGCCTCGTTTCGGTGGAGGCAAAATTGAAGCCGTAGCCGTTCTTTCAGGGGGGCGTCCGCCCGCGTGCCTAAAAACAGGCATAAACCGCCTGTTTGGCGGGTAAATTCACTCATTTTTACCGCTTTTTTGCCAAATTTCTTCCAAAAATTCAATTTTCAATGAGCACAAACCAAAACCAGCAAAATCATTCGTTAAATAGAAGTTCCCTACTGTACTTCCAGGAATTCAGACACCACATGGTCAAACACTCGAACAAGAATACGTGCATGTGTTTGAGACGATCACGCCAGCGATCACGGACACACGACTGATTTCGTGGATGTCTCCTACACGGCCGATCATAAGAGTGGAATTTAACCAAGAAATTGATCGAAACGAACTGCTCAATAAGGTTTTCTTGTACGATGAAGTCTTAGGGCGAACCGTACCAACGGCAGTCAAACTTTATACCTGGCAGTTCCGTGAAAAACTTGAAGACGATTACTTCGGTACTGAGCAGGAATACCTGAGTGCAGGCCATTTCCTGCGCGGAGATGAGGTTATCGTTTTTCCTTCCGAAGATCTTTCATATAGTTCGAAGGTCTCTCTTGTATTGTCTCCCGGTGTGGCTGGTACTTCAGGAAGTGTCGAATCAAAAGAAAAACAGTTGATTGAAACGTCAATTAAGACCTATCCAGAAGAGTTTCGTTTACTAGGTTTTGCATGTCAAGATGTGTCTAGAAATTTTCTATACTCCGATGTCGGTGAAACTGATATCCTCCTTTGCAGTTTCTCGTCACCGGTTGCCTTAACGTTCAATTCTCCCTTTAAGGAGCGCCACTTGCAAATGTTGAACTCTAGTTTGTTTGAAACGGAAACCTTTGAATACGTACAGATTCAACCACCTGTTAATGTAGGTGATCATTCGTGGAACGCATGGCGGCTAAGGGAAATCGAAGAAATAGAAGGCATACATTTCTTGATTAATCCTAATTTCGCCCCAAATACGACCTATCAATTCACGATAGCTCCTGAACTTCCTCTGACAGATCTAGAGGATATATATCCGAGTGTTTTACCCGTTTACGATGGTTTTGGACGGCCTCTAGTCGGACCTAATGAATTTGCAATACATACCTCCCATCTTTATCCCAAAGCGAGTTTAGAAGTACGGACCTTGGTAACAGCAGCCAACTCTATGTTTGATCCGAAGATGTATCTTCAAAACGTGGACGAAGTCAACGCTTTTTTCGATACTATCGATTCTCAAGGAGTGTCAAAAAACCAGACATTCACTCGCACCGGCCCAAATCTTAACGATGTTGAGGAATCACGGTTACTTGGTCTGAGAGAAGCACTTAACTCTACCTCGGGGGTAATGCGTGGAAGCATTGTCGGAAAGCCAAGATTCGCTGGCCACGATGACCAACTTGAACACGATTTCTTTGCGCAGATTACTCCATATTCGGTCTTTTTCAAATTGGGCGAATACAACAGTTTAGCTTGGGTTTTGGATATACAATCCGGCGAACCCATTGCAAGAGTAACCGTTGATTTCTACAAAAGCACCTCGAAAGAATTTTTCAAACCACAACACAAGATTTTTACTGGTATTACCGATGAGGATGGCATCTTAGTTGTACCCGGCTTCGAAACTTTCGATTCCGGTTGGGATCAGGCTGATCATTCGATGGATCAAGAATGTGAAGAGGGTGAGAGCTGTACCGTATATCTTGTAAGGGTTAGCAACAACGAAGATCTTGCGTTTTTGCCACTCGTCTCTGACTACCGCATGAGTGGTCATTACCGAACAGATTTCGATAAAGATATTGATCACTGGGCAACTACAGGACAGAAGTTGTATCGACGTGGAGATACAGTTCAGATTAAAGGTTACGTTCGTCTGGAATACGATGAACAGCGACAGATTCCAGATTCAGGCAATTTCGGTCTTTGCATTGAGGGACCAGAAAATCGCAATTACGAAATCGACTCTCTATCTGTGAACGAATTTGGAGCTTATTACGCAGAGTTCAAATTATTCGACAGTACTCCTTTAGGAGACTATGAGTTAGTTCTAGTGTATGACCCCCTCCAACCACTTTCGGGCTCATGTTCACACGTCGGCTATTGGAAGTCGAAGACCGACGGAATCCAAATCGTGAGGGAAGGTGAGTTTGAGGTATTCGAATTTAAAACTAACCTTATTCGGGTCAGTCAATAGCTGGACGCCCCTAGCTATGAACGCGGGGAATCAATCACAATCACAACTACTGCTGAATTGCATGCTGGCGGTCCTTATGCAGCGGCTAACGGGCAGGTCGCGATAGATATTTATCCAAAGATACGACCCATCGATATAGTCGATACCGATTTTTGGGAGTTTGACAGAAATCGACGGACATGGTACCCTCAGCGTGGAATTATCGAAGACACGATTAAGTTAGATGAAAACGGTAAGAATAGCTATTTGGTCGAATCTTTCGATAGTCAAATTTACTATGGCCAATTAATCTCGGAAACTGCTGTATCCAGTGATCGTGGCAAACATGTCGCAGCGCGAGCATCTGCTACCTACTTCGGCGTGGATCAATTTGTCGGAATTGAACGACCCGACGAGTTCAATAAGTATCGGATCGGAAACCGGCAAGAAGTACAAGTGAACGAACCATGGCCAATCAACGTACTGGTCGTATCCAAAGACCAAGAAATCATCTCTGACAAGACAGTATCTGTCTCAGTTTATGAACGCGGTGAGAGGCAGTATGGACAAATAGATCCCTATGAATGGACTGAATTCTTCAACTGTGAGATCATTTCTCAACCACAAAAGGCTTCGTGTGAATTCACGCCGACTGCGGAAACCCATTATCGAATTGTGGCAGAAATAACAGACTCGAAAGGACATTCGCACCTCTCATATATTGAAATTGAAGCAATTGACGACGAAACTCGGTGGCTGGATAAACCAGAACCAAAAGAAGTAGTGGAGATGGAGTTGGAGTTGACCTGTGATAACAAAAAAGTCGCCGTTGGCGATTTAGTTGAATGTAGCGTTCAGAATCACTTTGACTCAACTCCAGTTCTTGTCACCGTTGAACGAGCTGGAGTTATTGATCAATGGTTAGTGAGACTAGATAATGTAGACCCAGTCTTTGAGTTTGAAGTACTCGAAACCTATGCGCCACGCTTTAGATTGGTGGTTCTGTCCACGGCACCCAAAACGCCTGCTGGTCATGTAGGGAGTGTCTATCATGGTAGTTTTTATCAACTAGCAAAGGTAGGGTTTACGATCGAAAATCCTCGGTTAATTCCACTTTCGATTAAAGTGGCTGCAGATCGTCAGACCTACAGCCCTCGAGACTCCGTGAAATTGACGATCACTAGTGAAAGAAACTACGGCAAGTCGATACCAATTGAATATGCAATTGCAGTAATCGACGAAGCTTTGTTAGATTTAAGTGACGCTGGTGAGGACTATTACGACCCAACCCAAAAGATATGGGACATTGATACTGATGGAGTAATGATTTATGGCTTAGTCACAAGGTTGATGAATATATCGCGAAAAAAAACCACATCAGGTTCGCGTTCTCGAATGAACGATTATTCTTCCGGCGACTCTGGTGGTATTCGTCCCTCATACATGACGCCATTCGAAGATGTTTCCCAGCTAAGTGAGTTAGATGAGAAGAGGGCGAAATCTGAGACACGCCGAGTAGTTAGGTTTCTAGCTCATTGGGAGCCTTCGGTTCTTGCGACGGGTGAACGCACAAAACTAGAGTTTTCACTACCGGACAATTTGACGAGTTGGAAAGTGATGGTTCTGGCAGTTTCGGCAGATGATCGATTTGGATTTGCTTCGACAACCTTTGGATCGATTAAAGACACCGAAATTCGCCCGGTCGTTCCCAATGTTGTGACCGAAGGGGACAAATTTCACCTCGGGGCATCCATTTACAACCGGACCAATCGAACTCGTACCTTAACGGTGGAATTGCAAGCGAAAGGATTACTGTCTACCGAGGTAGAAAATTCCTATCGTGAGAGATTGCAATTTGCTCCACAAGAACGAAAATTAGTTACTTTTCCATTCGAGGCTGGGTTTTTACCGCGAGATTTTCAAAGTTACCGACGTTCTGGAGAGATTACCGTCGTCGCGAGTGCTGGAGATCGTCGTGATAAAGATGTCCTGGAGATGCGGATTCCGGTACGAACTAGTCACTTCCCGGTATCGAGTGTGGTTTATGGTGCTTTGGATGGCGACTTGACCTCCGTTCCATTTACGATACCAGAGAAACTGAAGGATCAGAACGGTGAGTTGACATTCTCGCTCACCACTGATGAGGGAGTAAATCTAGACGGTGTTTTTCGCTACATTCGTGACTACCGTTATCCTTGTTGGGAACAACGACTTACACGTGCCCTGTTAGCTATGCAGTATTTGCGAATCGAAGACGAAGGGGAACAACACGGTATTCAATGGTCAGAAGCCGAAGAAATCATCGAATTGGTTTTGGATGAAGCGATCAGCTATCAAGCACCAAACGGTGGTATGGTATTTTTTGAACCTAGGGACTCCAATGTTAGTCCGTATTTATCGGCGTACACCTTGATTGCTTTTGCATGGTTAGCTGACGCGGGATATGACGTACCGCAGTCGATAAGAGATAAGTTGGTCAATTTCTTACGAACTTACATGACTTGGGAAACTAACCGGATTGCTTGGGTGCCACGCGAAGAGAGGAAGTGGTTTGGGCACTTCCAAGCAACCGTTAGTGCAGTGATTCTTCAAGCACTAGCGATCTCAAATGAACTTGCCGAGAGTGAACTCATTGAATATTCTGATCGCCTTGAACAGATGGATTGTTCGGACTATCTCAGTATTTGCTTGCGGCACTGGAGGTGGATCCGAAACTACCTCTAAATGACGAGATATTTGCACGAATTATGAACCACCGTTCACTAGTCAATGGTGCGGTGGAGTTTTTCGAAAACGTACCGGTGACAAGTCGCTACCGTCTACTGCATTCCAGTACTCGCTCACTATGTTCGATTCTGGAATCGCTAACGAAATTTTCGGAATTATCTTCGAATGGAATCGATGTAAGCGAATTAAAGGAATTAGCGAACTCGGTTCGTTATGTTCGTGATGATTTGCCACGGTGGATGAGTACCCAAGATAATGTTTTCTGTACGCGAGCGATGCTAGAATTTTCTGACTTTATGAGTTCGAAAGTCGGAGAATTTCTCGCGACAGTGGACTTAAAAAGCCACAGTTCCAGGACAACCACTCGTCTGGCGGACGCTTGGGAATTTAACCTTAAAACGACAAGGCTGCAACAAAGTTACACTCTAAATCCCCAGATAGTGGGTGAACGTGGGGCGATAGAGATCAGTCGTCAGGGAAACGGTACCGCGTTCTATAACTTCGAGCTATCGTATTTAACTTCTGCAGACGAGAAACTCAATCGTTTCTCAGGTTTGGAAATCCATCGAGAATACGTGGTTTATCGTAACCAAGAGTCGCATATCCTACAACCCGGGGATCACGTTCATAAGGGTGAAATCGTCGTTGTAAATTTATACCTGAACAACAAAATTGATCGTTATTTTGTTGTTGTGGATGACACAGTAGCGGGTGGCATCGAACCGGTTAATTATGAATTGGGGACAACATCAGAGTTTGATTTATCTCATGGGAGACATGATATTTTGTCGTCAAGTCAGTGGTCTGAGGAATTTAAAGACGCATCGCCTGGCAGTTGGGATTTTGAGTACCGTGAACTGGACTTACAAAACGTGCGTTATTACGCTAAACGCCTTGATCGTGGTAAATTTCATTTGCAGTGGATTGGTCAAGTGATTACACCAGGTGAATTCAAGGTAATTCCTACTCACGTTGAAGAGATGTACCGTCCCATTATGTTCGGTAAATCCGAACCGTGGACTTTGATTGTAAAAGAAAACTAGAACGGGATGTGTTTCAGTTGGGAACACTTTGTCTTGTACCAGTCCATTGAGTGTTTACGAGTGAATAAACTACTGAAATCAACAGTAAATTCTAGCGTGATGTGTTTAGCAGGAAGGTAGCATTAAACTTTGTTTTCGTACAATATTGTTTCGATGCCCGGGTGGCGAAATAGGTAGACGCAAGGGACTTAAGCAAAAATTTTGAGCACTCAGGTGGCAACACCTCCAGTGAATGGAGTCAAATTCGGGGAAACCTTAGACAATAAGTCTGGCAATCCCGAGCTAAGCGTCGCGTTTTGTTAAACGTGTTGAAAGTGTAGAGACTTGACGGCTCCCCCTCACCTTCATGAGGTGAAGAGAAAGTCCAGACCACAAACGATGGATTACGTCGGCGGCGAAAGTCGTAGTGGTAAGAAAATCCCTCGGAGGTAACTCCGTGCCGGTTCGATTCCGGCCTCGGGCACCATTAGCTGCTTTCCTTGTCCACCGAGCCATGAAATTGATACACGGATGTTGCTTGCTCGGCGGAAACTAACTCTTCCATCAAATCATTCTCCACTAACTTACGATCCCTATCAGTTGGTTTACCTAGACCGCCTCCACCCGGAGTTTCCATAACCAAAGTAGCCCCCGAAGGAATATATTCTTTACCCTTACCTGCATATTCTTCTCCGTCTCTCAGGTAAACTCGACCAAGACTACCGGCGTTAGCACCGTTTCTTCCCAGGGCAGCATGTTTTACTCTTTCAAACATTTTCGAAATCTCAAAGGGTGCTCGATGCCTATGTTGAATTTCGATCACTTGCCCTAACCCACCTCGAAACTGCCCCGGTCCCCCAGTATCAGGTAAAAATTCTCGTTTCAAAAAGATCAATGGTGAAGTAACCTCATTCACTTCTGTTGAAGTGGTACGTACCCCTGAAGGGAATGCCGTTGTCGACAACCCATCCTTACCATTTCTCGCACCGGTGCCACCATTAAAGATTGGATTTACAACAAATGGTGGAGCATCGAAATTTCTACTTGCTATGGGCGAATTCATCAATACCGGGTTCCATATACAAGAAGCGCCCTCACAAGGGACTTGATCTTTTAGTACTTGACTTAAGCACCCGATCACAACGTCGGGAAGCATTTGCCCGATCGCATGACGTGCAGAAACTGCACAAGGTGGTTCTGCATTGAGTATCGATCCCTTGGAGGCTCGAACACTAATAGTCGATAATGATCCCGCATTGTTCGGAATATCGTTTCCAACAAGGCATCGAACCCCAAAACAAGCATAAGCCTCAGCATAAGGTAAAGGTACATTAATACCGTACTGAGAGATAGGTGAAGTCCCATCAAAGTCAATTTCGATGCAATTTTGCTTGATAGTCAATGAACATTGCAGATGTATAGGTCGATCGTAGCCATCAATATTCATCGAATAGCAATGAGTTCCCGGTGCTAATTTATTAATCTCCGCTTGCATCGCTTCCTTGGAAATTTTTAATATCGAATTTCCAATTTCATCGAATCTTTTGATACCAAACTCTTCACAGGCTTGAATGAGTTTCTGCGACCCAAACTCATTGCAGGCCGCGAGTGAATACAAATCACCCTCGGCCACTACAGGATCGCGGACATTGGCTTTGACTAGTTGGATGAGTGATTCGTTCACTACACCTTCACGAAACAAGTACATGATCGGAATCCGAATCCCTTCTTCATACACATCGTTTGCATCCGGACCAAACCCTCTACCGCCTACGTCAGCAATGTGACTTGTGGAGGCGAATAAGGCGACCACTTGCCCGTTCACAAATGTAGGTGTTACTAAGGTGAAATCGTTAAGATGTCCTGTCGCTAACCATGGATCATTGGTAATTAAAACGTCCCCGGGTTTCATGGCGCTAATTGGTACTACTTGCAGAAAATGCGGTACCGCCTGGGCCATGGCATTGACATGACCAGGTGTTCCCGTAACGGCTTGCGCTAACATATTCCCATGAGTATCAAACACTCCAGCGGAAAGATCGCCCGCTTCACGAACAACCGGTGAAAACGCCGTACGCATCAAGGCCTGCGCTTGATCTTCGACAATCGCCAACAAACGATCCCAAACTAACTGTCGATTAAACGCCTGTGATCCCTTCATGTTTCCCTTTCGAGAAGTAAATGATCTGTATCCATTCGTTGAATGTGAAAACCTGTTGGTACAACTGTTGTGGTATGCGGTTCAACTATGAGTACAGGTCCTTCTATCACAAAATTTGGTTCAAGCGATTCACGTGAAATAACTTTCGCTTTCTTGGAACCAGATTGTTCAACGCAGGTTAACTCTCGAACGTCTATATCCATTCCATTTGTCGACGATGCTAAAGTGGCAGAGTTCGTAATATGATCTGTAAAAGCAGAAACGTTTAACGTCCATGACATGACCTCTAGATCGGCGTTTGGAATGATTTGACCATACATAGATATATAGTTTTCTTCAAATTTCTCACGTAAATTATCAGCATTTAGCGCATTTAAATCTAGCAACACCGATACTTCGTGTCCTTGTCCAACATAACGAACGTATGCATGTGCGGTTTCATCAAGGGTTTTGCCAACTGTCGAAGTAATAATAACTGAACGAGCCTCTTCACGCATATCATCGAACACGTCACCGATGAGATTAGAGTCAAAGTGTGACAACAACATATGGCGGCTACGTACTACCTCGAACGCGATTGGCGCGCTGAGAAATCCAATCGCCGACCCTACTCCGGCATGAGTTGGGATCACGACTCGTGCTAAACTCATTTTTTCCATGAGTCTCGCCGCATGTAAAGGAGCTGCACCGCCAAACGCAATTAGCGTGCGATCATTTAACGATTTACCCCATTCAGAGGCGTGACTCCGAGCGGCTGCGGCCATATTCTCATCAACTATTTCTGCTATACCAAGAGCAGCTTCAGCATTTGTTAAACCTAAAGGATTCGATACATGAGTCGATACAGCGTTTACAGCTGCTTCACGATCGAGTTTAATGGAACCAGCTGCGAAAAAATCTTCGTCCAACCGTCCCAATAAGCAATCTGCATCAGTAACTGTTGCGAATTCACCCCCTAAACCATAACAAGCTGGTCCAGGATTTGAACCAGCACTTTCCGGTCCAATTTGCACACGATCAAGTTGATCAACTGTCGCAATCGAACCTCCCCCTGCACCGATTTCAACCATTTCGATTACCGGGATACGAATGGGTAAGCCACTACCTTTCTTAAATCGGTATACTCGATCAACTTCAAATGAACGGGATAACAGAGTGTGACCATCGTCTACCAGACACAATTTAGCTGTCGTACCGCCCATATCGAACGACAACACCTTATCTAAGGCGAGCTCTGTGGCTAGCCGTTCAGCGAGAATAGCACCCCCAGCTGGTCCAGACTCGACAAGCCTTATGGGAAATCGACGCGCCGTATCGAAACTAGTCAATCCCCCACCCGAAGTCATCATCAAATATGGACAGGAAAACCCAAGCTCTCCCAATCGCTCAGCAAGGTTTTTCAGGTATCGCGCCATCAACGGCAGCACATATGCGTTAGCACAAGTCGTGCTTAAGCGTTCATATTCTCTTATTTCTGGACACACCTCGCTCGATAAACTAATCTCAATGTTCGGTAAACGACTTCGAACCGCGTCTGCGACAATTCGTTCGTGTTTGTCGTTTACATAGGAGTGTAAAAATCCAATCGCAACACTTTCAACTCTTTCTCGCACAACCGCATCTAATGCCCTATCGACCGACTCCATAGACAAAGAGGTAAAGATTTCACCCTGTGCATTCATTCGTTCTTCGATCGGAATTCTGAGCTTACGAGACACTAGTGGTCTAGGTCGTTCAATATTAACATCGTACTGCTCGAAACGATTTTCGAATGCCATTTCAAGTATGTCGCGATGACCAGCCGTAGTTAACAAAGCCGTTTTTGCACCGCGCCGTTCAATCAAAGCATTTGTAGCTAACGTAGTACCATGCAGGACAAGTGAAACTTCCTCATAACTAGACCTACTATTTTCGAATATTTTTTGGATTCCATCAATTACAGCATCACTTGGGTCTTGATGAGAAGTTAAAATCTTGGTCGAATGAATCCCATCTGAATCTTGTAAAACCACATCAGTAAAAGTTCCACCAATATCGATCGCCAAAGTAGTTCTCATACCAGGTGTCCCCAACGAATTACCTGTTTATTCCCGTTATATTCAATCATGCTGTTGCGATTGGTGTGCTAGTCTAAACTTAGATTACTAAAATTAATTCCATTCGGAAAGTGAACTCTTAACAAATATAACAATCAACTTATTAAATCCAAATAGGTCGCACAACGTTAACGATTAGAAAGACCGATGCCTAACGACATCAAACTCATTTCCGGAACGTCGCACGAAGCGTTCACTCGCAAAATCGGCGAACATCTTGGAATCCCCCTCACCGAAACCGAGATCATTCGTTTTGGCAACGAAAACATCATGTTTCAATGCAAAGAAAACGTTCGTGAATCTGACGTTTTCGTCGTGCAGACGTCTTGCTCTCCTTTATCCGACTATATTGTAGAACTCTTAATCATTATCGACGCACTAAAACATGCCTCAGCTCGGCGTATAACCGCGGTACTACCTTACTTTTTCTATGCGCGATCAGACAAAAAAGATCGCCCAAGAATATCGGTAACAGCCCGTCTCATGGCAGATCTACTCGAAACTGCAGGTGTTCATCGCGTCTTGACCATGAACCTACATTCTCCTCAAGTAGCAGGATTCTTCCGCATTCCAGTAGATCAATTGAACGCCACTCCAATGGTCTGTGATACCTTACGCGATAAAGCTAGTTTGTCAAATTCTGTATTGGTCGCGAGTGATGTGAGTGAAGCCAAAGATGTTCGTGAATACGCTAACCGATTAGATCTACCCATCGCCATCGTTGACAAACGTCGAGTTGACGACGCTGAACGCGCCTTAGCTGTAGGACTAATCGGAGATGTCAACGGTAAAAATGCCCTACTTGTCGACGACGAAATTGCGAGCGGTGGAACCATGCTAGAAGCCGCGCGGTTTTTGCGTGAACATGGGGCACAACAGATCGAAGCTGCTGCAGTACATCCCGTTCTATCCGGTCGCGCAAATGAAAGAATCACCGATTCGCCAATCGAACGTTTAGTCGTAACCGACTCGATCCCTATCGATCCCAAAGTCATAAGTGACAAGATTGAAGTCGTAAGTGTTGCCCATTTGTTCGCGGACGCGATCAAAGCTATTCATTCGGGTTATAGTGTGTCAACACTCTTCAAGTAACGACAAATGGAGGCTGGGGTCGGAATCGAACCGGCGTAAACGGAGTTGCAGTCCGCAGCATGACCACTCTGCCACCCAGCCGAATTTACGTAATTACTCGCTTCCTATAAACAGTGCATTGTAACGTTCAGTTACCTACCGTTATAGCAATTACTTACTGAAAAACTCAGACCGAATCGTCGGCCATGCCGCACGCATGTGAACAACCAGCGACCAAAGCGTGAATAGTGTCGCAAAGTACATTAACACAATCCCGATAATCACTAGGGGTAAACTCAATTTAGGTGGATTGGACAATAAGATGAAAATCGCCAACATTTGCAGAAAAGTCTTTACCTTCGCTAAATTGTTCACAGCTACCTTTGAACGAACATTCATTTCTGCCATCCATTCACGCAAAGATGAAATCAACAGTTCGCGCCCGACAATGACAAGTCCTGGTAGAGTTAGCAGTAAACTCCCGAAAGAACCAATCAACACAACTAAAGCTGCTATAACAGCCAACTTATCCGCGACCGGATCAAGAAATGCACCAAAGCTCGTGGAGATTCCGTACCGGCGAGCAAGGAATCCATCGAGCCAATCGGTCAATGACGCAATTGCAAAAACCACACCCGCTAACCAACGATGTTCGTCGGTTACGAGATAGACAATGACAAAAATTGGTACTAAAGCTATTCGGTAAACCGAAAGCATATTTGGTGATACTAGCGCACGTAATCTAAACCGCATTGAAGTGTCCGTAAATGTGCTCGGCTAATTTTCGATTAATACCAGGTACCTTGGCAATTTCTGCTGCACTCGCTTGACGAATTGTAGCTACTGAACCAAAGTGTACGAGTAAATTTCGCCGTCGTTTTGGTCCAACACCACTAATCGCATCTAATTGGCTACTTCGACGTGCTTTTTGTCGTGCTATTCTGTGTCCGGTAACTGCAAATCGATGGGCTTCATCGCGAATCTGTTGGAGCAAATGCATAGCTCTACTGGTAGGGTTGATTACTAATTTACCTTTACCAAACTGCCAAATTGTTTCCTTGCCTGATTTGCGAGTTGGATCTTTAGCTATTCCAAGTAACACTATATCTTCATCGAGCATCACCGAGATGCTTTCATACACAATGTTAATCTGACCTGTTCCACCATCTATGATAAGTATATCAGGTAGCGATAAACCTTCGGCTTGCACACGAGTGAATCGACGAGAAACTGCTTGTTCTAGGGCGTGATAGTCATCGCCACGGTTCACTCCAGCTATTTTAAAACGGCGATATTCAGACTTCACCGGACCCGTGTGATCGAATACTACACAACTAGCTACCGTTGCTTCTCCTTGTGAATGACTGATGTCAAAACACTCGATCCTTTGCGGTGGTTCTGATAATCCTAATAGCAACTGCAATTCGATAAAACGATCAGCTTCCTGCTGGCGGGCTTGTATGTAAGTTGACAACGAGTGTTCAACGTTCTCCCGCACTAATTCCAACCATTTTGCTCGTTTTTTCCTAACTTGAGTGACGACCTCGATCGTTCTACCAACGTGTGTCGACAAGGCTTCCGCCAATATCTGGCGATCGTCAAAATCCATATGAGTAATCACTGTTCTAGGAATTTCTCGTTCGACACTACCCAAATAAAACTGTGCAAGAAATTTCCCAAGAAACACATTCGGTTCTAAACCGAGTTCATTCGAAGGAAACCAGTTTCGATGACCGAGCAAACGCCCGTCTCTGATGAACATACCTTGAATACAAACGTGGCTTTCTCGGGCTGCGACCCCAAACAAATCAACCGAACCTGACGATGTATAGATGGATTGATCTTCCTGCACCTTTCGTAATGACTGAATTTGATCACGTAGTCTAGCGGCCAATTCATACTCTAAATCGGTGGAAGCCTGGTGCATTTGCTGCTTAAGTTCGTCCATCAGAGTTTGACTTTTACCATCCAGAAACAAAGTTGCCCGACTAATGTCTTCGGCATAGTCTGATTCATCAATCATGCCGACACACGGACCACTACAACGATGAATTTGGTACTGTAGACAAGGTCTAGAACGATTTTTAAAGTACGAATCTGAACAAGGTCGTAATCGAAAGACTCGTTGCAGTAACGAAATACTATTCCGGACTGCCGAAGCACTGGGAAACGGACCAAAATACGTGCCATGCTGAGATGTTTTCCCACGATGTACGCGAATTTGTGGAAACACATGATCGGACAAGTAAATGTACGGATAACTTTTGTCGTCTCTGAGCATAACGTTGAACGGCGGTTTTTCACTTTTTATGAGTGATTGCTCGAGTAGTAATGCTTCAGTTTCACTGTTGACAACGGTATATTGGATGTCTTCGGTTTTTGATACTAGATTGATCGTTTTGGTCGATAGGCACGTTGGCTTAAAGTACGATGAAACGCGCGCTTTGAGATTACGTGCCTTGCCAATGTACAGAATACGGTTTTCGTCGTCCACCAGTCGATAAACACCGGTCCGTGTAGGTAACGCGCGTAAGAGTGCTGCGAGTCTAGCCTGTTTCTCAGTCTGCTCATCGGACAAATTTGTTCGTACTCGAACGGACTGTTGTTGTGGAACTAACAAAATGCTTGAATCCCTGTTTGCGCACGCCCTAAGATCAGTGCATGTATATCGTGTGTACCTTCGTAGGTATTGACAGTTTCTAAATTCGTTACGTGCCGAATGACATGGTATTCGTCCACAATACCATTAGCACCATGCATGTCTCGTGCCATACGGGCGATTTCAAGTGCCTTTCCACAATTATTTCGCTTCAGTAGTGAAATACTTTCTACCGGTAATTGTTCTTCATCGAGTAATCTACCTAAACGCAAACATCCTTGGAGTCCCAGAGTAATGTCCGTCTGCATATCGACTAACTTCTTTTGAATGAGCTGGTTTGACGCAATCGGTCGACCAAATTGAGTTCGGTCTAAAGTGTATTGACGTGCCGCGTGCCAACAAAACTCAGCAGCTCCCATAGCTCCCCAAGTTATACCGAAACGAGCGAGGTTGAGACATGAAAAGGCCGAGCCGATTCCTTTCCCGTTAGGCAGAATACTATTCGACGGTACATGCACATCGTTAAGCACTATTTGCCCGGTGGCAGAAGCTCGCATGCTCATTTTTCCTTCAATTTTGGAAGTAGCAAACCCTGGTGTGTCGCGTTCCACCAAAAACCCGCAAATTGCACCATCAAGTTTCGCCCAAACCAATGCAAGATCTGCGATGGGTGCGTTGGTAATCCATGTCTTCGTTCCGTTCAATAAAAAGCCTGATTCGGTCGCGACCGCGATCGTCTCCATATTCCCCGGATCCGAGCCATGATTTGGCTCTGTTAAACCAAAACAACCGATTAACTCTCCCGTGGCTAGTCGAGGCAAATATTTCGCTTTTTGCTCTGGGGATCCAAAGGTAAATATTGGATGCATGACTAACGACGACTGAGCACTAACCGCCGATCGATAGCCGGAATCGATTCGTTCGATTTCTCGAGTCATGAATCCATAGCTAACGTAACTCACGTTCGTCCCACCATACTCCAAAGGTAGAGTAGCTCCAAGGAGTCCCATACGACCAAAATCCAACATGATTGAACGATCAAAAGACTCATTGCGAGTATCTTGGATCACTCGAGGCATGAGGTGTTGTGCCGCAAATTCAGCTGTGGATTCCGCGATCAATCGTTCTTCTTGAGTGAGTTGATCGTTAAGCAAAAAGGGATCAGCCCATTGAAAGCTTTTGGTTTTCATGACACTACGAATTCTTGAAACTGCTGAACGCTAGATTCCATTATTCTAGGTTTTAGGACGTAGCAACTCGACAAAGTTGACGACCCTACGCTGAATTTAAGGTTTAACGACTAATGCTCGATTCCAGAAGACTGCTGACTGTTCGACTTCGTGTAGGTACATTTCTGCAGACACATCGTGCTGTGTAATACCTCTTGAACAGTTTACAACAATCCCTAAGCCGTCTTGTCGACGCGCTAGACGCCGTACTTCAGCTGTGTCGCCCCCCTGTGCACCCACTCCCGGAATCAGTAACCAGACATCGGGCGCGGTTTGTCGAACTCGCTCCAATGCGTCCAAGTGAGTTGCACCCACTACTAGCATGGTGTTTTCTCGTGCAAGTCGTTGCACGTGCTCGGCGATCCGCAAATAGACAGGTTCTGGTTCACCAATCGTCTGTATCCAATTCGAACCAGGATTACTGGTTCTACACAGGATGAACACACCCTTTTCTTCGTATGACAAAAATGGTTCAACAGTATCCCAACCCATAAACGCATTAACAGTCACGGCATCAGCTTCAAAACGATGAAAAGCTTCACTTGCATACCGTGCCGAGGACGACCCGATATCGTTTCGTTTAGCATCAAGAATTACCGGTAATCCTGGGTATTCGGCATGCACCCAACGAATGAATGTAGCCAATTGTTGCTCTTGGCCAACTGCACCAAAAAATGCGTGATTTGTCTTTAAAGCACAGCAGTAAGGTGCTACTCTTTCGACAATACTTTTACAAAAATCTAAGAACCTGTCTGCAGTTTGCGGGTACAGCTGTTCAACAAGCGCCGGTGTTGGATCAATTCCAACACATAGAAAGGAGTTACTAGTCCAACACTGACTAGTTATGGTTTGGTGAAACGAAACTATGAATCCACCTCGTTATTGATTGGCAAGTTGCTTACACCAGAATTTTGTAGGTAATTTTCAACAGTCGATATTATTGTCTGAGTTTGTGAGTCGATCTCAAGATTCAATGAGGTACCAACACGCGCTAATCCTAAATTAGTTCGGCGTAGTGTTTCTGGTATCAAATACACTAAACCTAATCCAGTCTGTCGGGAATACTCAGCCAGGGTCAAACTCACTCCATTAAGTGCAATAAATCCTTTCGGGAATAAGAAACGTCGCCAATTGATTGGAATTTGTACCTCCAATCTAGTTTGTTCATTTTGACTAGTTACAGAATTAACTAGCGCTAACCCAGCGATGTGTCCTGACAAGAGATGTCCGCCGATTTCGTCGCCTAGTTTTAATGAACGTTCGACATTGATCCAATCCGCAGTCGTTAACTCACCTAGATTAGTTGTCCGCAGAGTTTGATCGACGACTTCGAATGAAACTGTCGAATTTTCAATTGCTACGGCGGTCAGGCAGACACCATTGATAGCCACGGACTGGCCCGCTTCTAAGTGAGTTACAAGCTCCCCTAGTTCGATAACTAAACGTACCGGATTGTTCTCAGTGGTCAGCGAATGAACTTGACAAAAAGCATGTACGATTCCAGAGAACATTCAGGGCTGTACATAGACGGTTGAGTTCAAAATACAGCTACGAGAAACGGTTTGAAACAGCAATTGGCAAAGTACACTTTCGCTACCAACAAAGTTGCCAAATGCTTTGACTTATTCAGGCAAGTAGCCTCACGTGTTTACCGATCGCAGTGAGATGCGAGCAATCTAAGTCGACGATTGTTGACGTTTGCGTTTTTCTTCGAGGTAATCTCGTTCTTGTTGTTCGACTTCCTCTCGATATTCTATTCGCTTTTCTAAAGACTTAATGTAATTCAGGTAACTCTTGGCTTTCTTCTCGGTTTCCTCGTCTTCTTCACGTATTGCTTCTTTACGAATATTTGTAAGAGACTTTGTTGCACCTTTCAAATCACCTGTTTCAATCATACAAATTGATTGTAGAATTCTTACCGCCGGAACATTTCGAAGAACTTTTTGCTCTTTGTTCAGCTCAATTGCTTTGGCGGCCGCGTCAACGCAGTCGGCAGGTCTTTTACTCCTCAAGTATCGCATGGCAATTTGATGATAGACTTTAGCATCTTTCTCTACTTCGAGGAAATTTTCAAGGTACTCAATGGCGCGGTCTTCTTCTCGACTCAAACTAGCATATTGTCCCAGGGTCTTGTGAACTTTAGAATCTACTTCTACGCTCTCAGCATCAATTTCTACCTCTAGTATCCATAGGGCACGAATCGCTGAAAACGTCCCGCCAAGCTTTTGTGCAAAACTGATGATGAGATCGGAAGTATCGAGATAACCAGCCCAATAAGCAGCTTCCAATGCGTAAACGGACTCATCCAATCGCTCTAGTGCCGCAAGGGATTGGTGCATTCCAAGAAAATATTCCTTCTTGGGATGATTAGTTGCGAGGAATTGCCAAATTTCAAGGGATTCCTCGAACTGCTCAAGCCGATCATGCGCTGCTACCAACATTCTCCACCAACTTTCACGAATAACTTCTATTCCTGGGATTTCAGCCTCTGGAACCGGTTCTTCACCATATTGTATTTGAAGTTCAGCTAAGGCTTCTTCTTGTGCTTTTTCGATGGCGACGTTCACCCAATGAGTAACTTGCTCAAGATGAGGTTGCATTTTGGGTCTATACGAGTCGAAGATCTCATCTCGCAGTTCTTTTTTCTCAACTGCTTCTAAACCAATAGTGCGACGATCGAATTCTTCATAAGCTTGTTCCTCAATCTGATACGACAGTGCCCAATGAACGTTCGCGAAAAAGAAAACATGCTTTGAGCTATGATTTAACGCCAAATCCATCCATTGCATCAGATATTCTAAAGTCTCTTCATAATCTCCCCGCTGAAAGGCATACTGCGCGATTTGATAAAGCAAACCCTCTTCTACGTGATAAGGTATTTCTTCACGATGTTCGAGAGCTTGCATTAAATATTCCACAGCTAAGTCTTCTCGACTAGTCTCGTTTGCCCACCAAACCAAATTTCTATAGATATTGGCGATTTCATTACCGTTTAATCCTCGCGGCCGACTGATCATCCGGTCTAAGAGTTCTTTGGCTTTATCGAGTTCTCCTTCATCCATCAACTCAGCGACACGGGATAGCTTTTCGTATGTTTCAAGAGACATCGGTTGCACATCCCGTTCGGGACGTGGATCTTCGTCCCTGGATGACTGAGCCATTAACATGGACGCAGGATTGAGCACACCGTCGTAGGCAAACAGTAATCCAAACGTAATTGCGAGTAACCAATAAACTACTCGTGCTCTAGTCATTCTCAAACTCCCTGAATTCCTTTTAATTTAACTTAATAATCTCAACAGCTCTCAATCGTTAGTGTTCGACCTTTCAATTTCTAATTGAAAGATGATCCGATATTGGACTCCGTTCACACGTACCGGGTGTCCGTTCACGACCTTAGGTTTGAAACGCATCTCTTGGGCCGCTCTTATGGCTTCGTCGTCGAACAGTCGTTTCGGCTTAGCATCTACGACAGACAAAGGTTGTGTTTCAACAACGTACTAATGCGTTTAGTTGTCGTCCAACTCAAAGGTAATCTTATATGGTACCCCAGTAACACGAATATTTTTTTCGTTCACCACTCGGGGCTTAAAACGAAACTTCTCTGCGGCTTTTTTGGCGGCACTGTCAAAAACACCTTTTGGTTCTGCATCGGTGACGACAACGTTTTCAACAGTACCAGTCTCAGTTACGTCGAACTTGACGTGGACCCACCCTTCAAGCTCAAGTTGCAAAGCTCGCCGTGGATAAATCGGGGCAACTACGAAAATTGGTTGATAGTCACCATCAGAAGTATATCCACCGGGGTCCGCTTCTACCGGGCCCACATCAACCTGAACATCGATTGGCGTCCCAATCGAGCCACCATCTTCGAGTGATATTTCCGGATCCGGTAAATCGGGAGGCATTTCCTCGATATCTGGTGGTTTTTCCAATCTCAGATCCTCACGCACTGGTGCAACGTCGTCCAAGAGCTTAACAAATTCCAAATTACGGTATGTGACATCCTCGTTCAAAGGATTCTTGTCCGTTGAGATCACAGCTTGCATGACCCAAAGTAAACCAATCGTAACAATCGCGCCAGCACAAAGTCCGACACTGTATCGTTCAATCATTTTTTGCATAGTTCGGTCCTCACTTAGTGATTCACAATCAATTAGGTTCGGTCGCTAAAGATACGTTGGGTATTTTCGCACCTCTTGCAGCATTCAATACGACCCTTATTTTTTCGAAGTCGGCATTCACATCTGGCTTTATCACAAGGTCACCCTTGGGATTTTCCGCGTGAAGTCTTTCGATTTGCGCACGCACATGATCTGGATCAACCCGTTTCTTATCGATCATGATGTCGCCATTAGCAGTAATACCCACTAATACACTGACCGTAGGTTTGGGCCTTGAAGTCACTGCTTCAGCCAGTCTCGGATCAGCGCCAGTTTGTTTAATAAAAGTTGCCGTTACGATGAAAAAGATCAACATAATAAAGACTACATCAAGCATCGGTGTCAAGTTGATGTCGCTTTCGTCGTCAGCCGACGATCTTTGTTTTCCTAGTGTCATAACTTAGTTTCTCTAGTGATCTAGTGTTAACGCCTGATCTAATAATTCCGTTTCTGTGTTAATCTTACGTCGAAGGAAAGTCGATCCCATAATACCCGAAAGCGAAGCAATCATGCCAGACATTGTCGGAATCGTCGCCGCCGATACACCAGCCGCCATTGATCGGGCATTTCCACCTTGCGTCGCCATGGCATCAAAGACTTGAATCATACCCGTCACGGTCCCTAAAAGTCCAAGTAACGGACACAGTGTGATACAGGTCAAGATAATGGGCATACTACCGCGAATTTTTGACTTAGCGTCCGATAACAATGCTGTACGTATAACGTGCGCAGACCACGACGTCCGTTCGTCACGATTCTCCCAATTGGTGAGAACACCATTGGACATCGCCTTGTGTTCACGAAAAAAATACCAGAATCGTTCTAGAATCAACATCCACATAACGAACGTCGTAGCGGCAATGAGCAGAATCACATCGCCGCCTTGGTCAAAGAACCTTGTAATGTCTAAATACAGTTCCATTGCTTCGCCTCTAAACGAATATTAACCGATTTTAGGAAGTTTCGCGAATCGGTGTACCTCGGTCTTCAGCATGCTGTGCAATGATCCCTTCCGATTGTTCGTCTAAAACATGAATAACCGAACGACTGAATTGGGATGTTAATGCATGTAGCAAAACAGTTGGAATCGCAACACAAAGACCTAGCACAGTGGTCATTAGTGCTGTAGAAATACCACCCGCCATAATCTTAGGATCTCCGGTTCCAAACAACGTAATGGCTTGGAAAGTCTGAATCATACCAATTACTGTACCAAGTAACCCCATTAGAGGTGCGACTACGGAGATCACCTGCACAATCGAAATGTGTCTCGTCAGTACTGGCATTTCCGAGAGAATAGCTTCTCCCATTTTTAACTGTAACGTCTCATTATCTACATCCCGATTACTGTGATAGATTGTCAATAACCTACCCAACGGATTGTCGTCTCGAGGATTCTCGAGATCTTGACGTTGCGCAGTAACTTTACGACCAATGAAGAACAAAATAATCATTCGAGTCACAGCCAGTATGACCCCAATAATTCCGACGAGAATAATGATCGATCCGACGGTCCCTCCCTGCCCATCACAAAACGGCAAAAAACAACTACCATTCATAATTCCACCAAACGGAGACCCCACCATTTCTCCCAAGGTCGCACGCTCAGTTTCCAAGCTAAGTAAACCACCTCGAGTTGGATCAATCGCAAACGCGACGACCTCACCTGGTCTAGCACGACTCATACGTTTTGCGGTACTAGCAAACTCAGCAGATGGTTGTCGTGGTAACTCGACGATTTTTTGCAATGTCGTATCAAAATTGACGTAGCCATCTCGAGAGACAATGTTGAACGCACCAACACGTAGCAAGGGAGTCTTTACTTGGTTTCCACTGTGAGTTGTAACTTCACCAGTGAATCGAGAGACACGGCCTGTTTCATTGATGTGCTGTTGTAGATAGTAGAAGACCATGGTTAATTCATCAATGGTTGCCAAATCGGAACTAGTCCCCATTTTCACGGCTAGATCACCCAAAAACTCACCACGTTCAGGGGGTAACTCCCCACTGACTACAGAGGCATTAAACACTCCACGGGTATCGCCAGCTACCTGTTGAATGACGCCAAATAACTCTCTTAATGTACCTAATTTTGTATCAAGTTCTTCTTGCTTATTGGCAATTTCAATTTTGTTGTCTTCGAATTGCTCTTCGAGGTCTTTTCCGATACCTTGTTGTCGAACGAGTTCATCTTCAGTTTGTTTCAACAATGTTTGTTGATCATTAGCTCGACGTTGAAAGTCTAGAACACGTTGTTCGTGCATATTGTTTTCAGTTATACGACCTTCTTTAATATTCTCTAAGAGTTCGTCTAAACTAGCAGCTTGGTTAATCGTAAGTCCCGAGTCAATCAAGGCATTTGAAGACTCGGTTGATTCATCATTTTCCTGGGCTGAAACATAAAATGCTGTCAACATCGATACAGCAAGGAATAAAAAGCAGCGTGTCATAACAGAATTCATATTTCTTACTCCTCAGGAATTAGTATTGGAACACGGAAAAGACCACCAGTCATGGTTTTATTGGCCATTTTTAATCCGTTACGTACATGCGCGGTATAGCTATTGTCAAGTGCTTCCCAATCGCGCACACCTTCTGCTGGATTCCACCAACCGGTATGTTTCCCGTCGGTGGTCTGATACATTAACGCGATTCTGCCTACTCGCAAGATATCCACATCAAATTTATTTCCATTGATTTCGAAGTTCTCAGCCCGCGTCGCATCCATAGTTCTACCGTACTCAGATTCGATGCGGAAACCGCGCAAAATCTGGGAAAATTTTTCTGAATTAGATACTCCTGGATCCGTCAGCATATCTCTTAACTTGAGCACACGATCGGTCCGTGCTTCGTAAAGGAACGGTAAGTCGTTTTCAATTAACTGATCTAGTGCTTCAACCATCTCGAACATCAAGGGAACGATATCGCGTTGAATACTCGTGACCTCTTCAATGGACTCATTGAGTGTTTGTAATTCATCGTTTTGTCTGTTAACCAGCAGTTGCCTACTTCTGTTGTACACCTTCTGTCCATCGACAGCGTGGAGTACGCTTTCGTATTTTGCAACGGCTTTCCCGATTTCATCGTCGAGATGATCAACTTGTGCTTGCGCCGCGATTGCATCTTCATTCATTTGTTTCGCAACATCAAAAATATCCTCCAGCGTTGCCTGTGCGAACAGACTTCCGCTGAGAAGTACAAAGGTTGCGACCAGAATGCATTGAATTCGGGTGTTACAGTTCTCTCTTCCCAAATGGGTCATAAAGACTCCTTCCATTCCTGTACTGTACTAAACTTAGAACAAGCTATTTATTTCTTTGACCGCTATAACTGTCGCCGATTATCCAATAATCTCAACGGGTAA
>VXYV01000120.1 GCA_009845835.1 Gammaproteobacteria bacterium
CCCCCCCCCCCCCCCCCCCCCCCCCCCCCCCCCCCCCCCCCCCCCCGCCCCCACGTCAATTTGTGTCAAAATATTTCAAAGTGTCACGCATTGTAGTTGCTTGTGATGCGACCTTCGAATCTCAACCAAAAACCAGTTTTTGCACCAATACTCGTTGTGTACGAACGTTTTAAGTCTAATGTGAACCGCGCCTCAAGAATGTTCGCAATAACTCCAATCTAACAACTCAGGCTCTAGAAATATTTGCACGTACGAATCCTTAAAACTTAGGTGAACTCTTTCCCTCTGATCTTTTTATTCTGTCTTCCCTTATCAGTATTGACGTCACCAACTTTGAATGGGTTAAAGTTACCTCGATAGTTATCCTGATGTAAAGATTGTGCTCTGTGTCAGATGGATGAAAAAAAACATTGATAAAAAGTTGAAGCTTCATCATTGCGGCGTTACCACATGGAATAGCTAGCTCCCTTACACCACTAACTACTTCGTACGCAAACTGACAAATTAACTCTCCCCTAATGGATTCAGCAAAAACCTCCATTCATTGATCGACTCCACTTGATCCTTCTCTCAACTGTAAGTTGGTTGTAAATTGGTGTTTTGAGCTAATCCTAACTTCTGAGCTCCCCTAAGGCAGTTTTGAAACATTGACTCCCCATCCCAAAGAATTCCCTTTAATTCAGCAGTAGTTCACCCGCAAATGTCAATTTCCCTATACTCATAGCCGTGTTGGTGTTCCGTCTTCGTTTTCGTCTTCGCGATCTTCTCGAAAAGACTTCAGTCGGTTATATTCACCTGTAGCTCTTAGGAGGCACATTAAAAATTCAGGTACCAATTCCTCAAAATGATCAGTAATGTCAATACCTAGCGAACGTAGAAATTGAATAAACACTCTAGTACCCTGCTTATCGGCGATTTTGTCATTCTCTATTTCTTCGATTTGAAAGAACGAGTTTATTCCAGAACCACTAGGAAATTCAAAGTCACGATGCATAATCATTGGTAGCCCATAAGTTTCAAAATAATCGATAACAACTTTACTATCGATAAAAGGGACGACTCTCGATGCATTCAACAATTTCGCCTTAAATCGAAAAGCAGGACTAACTTGCGCGAACTTGAGAAGTTTCAAGTATTTGTCAACTACCGTTCCGATATAAGCCGAGACAACGTTAAGATCCACTATTTTTGAAGCGGTATGATTCTGTTTTTCTAAAAGATGGTAGTATTGTTCTCGATGTGCATAGCCTGCTTCGAAATTAAGGGAACCTACGAAATAATCCTGTCGCAATATAGGTAGAGGAACATTCAACTCACAACTTAAATTGCGAAATACTTGAAAAGTCAGCCCATAGTGAGTTGGTTGCCCCCAAGAGAAATCTCGACACAAATAACCTTCTAGGTATGTATGAACAATATCGAAAAAGTTGCTTTTATCACCAAATGCAGAACTGTTCAGTATCTCTTTTACTTTGGTTCGATCCGCTTTAATCCAAGTTTCTGGGATTGGCATCCATGGATCTACCATAAGCAACAATCGAAAATAGGTTGAATCTCTTTCATCAGCCGTAAACTCTGGATCATGCGCAACCCATTGCCGTATATTTTCAGTAACTTCCTCTCCTCTTTGCCACAGTAGGTCCAATTTGAATCTATCGGTTTGTGGAACTGGGTCAGAGTGATCCGATGTACGTTGGTAAATCACGCCATCAGGGTGTTGTATGTGAGGAGTCCGGTGACTGTAAGGTACCTGAATTGCTATGATTGAGAAATCTTCCTTTAGGTTGATATCTGAACACGGACCGTCTAATACACGAGTGTAGAAATATGGAATGGGGTTGATGTGTTGACTTACTGCTTGTACAATCTGTTGTCTATTGATGGGAGCGTCAGTTTTTGGTATCCCCGGAAACATTTCATCTTCAGAAGTTCGTTCGGGATCTGCTATACCAAACAACAACCATCCACCGTCGGTATTCGCAAACGCAGCAACAGATTTCGCTATTTTTTCAGGCTCGATCATCTCCCGTTTGTATTCAATGAACCATCCTTCTGGCAAATCCTTCAAGATGGCTAAGTCTTTCGTATCAAGTTCATGTATGGGTTTACTAAATGGTGAATACATTACAGAGTCCTCCTATGTAGGTGTGGAGTGTGTCAGGCCGTTTTGATGCGATTTCATAAATCAGCGATTACTTACATTGCTATATCGAGGATATTTGACGATGGCAAGACAATAACAATTTAGTGTAAAACAACAAATTTAAACGGTTTTATGCTAGATATGCTGGGAGTGTCAGACAAGACAATCGTCGTCGTTACAGGAATACTACGCGATTGCGCATTTAGAACGAGATAAGTGAGGATTTGGTGCGGACCGTAAGTCAATTCACAAGCGAGGATTCGGCGAAGAACCTGATTTACTTGTCGTTACGTGAGGCAAGTAAGAAATGGACGGTACCTATTTTTGATTAACATTAACTTGAATGGCGATTCATTTCGTGGGGTGACTTAACCCGTCGTCGGAGTGGGTTTCGTAATAGCGAGAAATAGCCAAAATTTATAACAGTTTCGGATTTGATATTTGTTCTTACGAGAACGAATATCTAAACACCTAATTCAAGGAAGTTGTGACGGTCGAGACTACAAAGATGATTTAACTCTCGCAAGCTTGTCAAATTCCCTCGCTCGACAGATATCTGAATTCTCAGCCCTTGTGGGGTTGGCTGCAACTGTAGTGCGGGTGACTTGTCTTTGTTTTTCGCTCAGAGATTGTTTTGAGTCCTCAAATTCATTCAACTGAGTCCATATTTCCTGTTTCATATAGGTAGGCATTCGTTGATAAAGTGAGAAATATCCTCCTTCACTCTGTATTTCGGTACCAATCCACGAATGCGGTTCATCATCTCTGATAATTCCGATTATGAAAAAACACGGGATTTTCACACATACATATTGCTGTGGCTTTGTTGTATCGAGAGACGCATGGATTCCTCTACGTTACGTATACATTACAGTCAACCGGTCTGTGATTTACCGAAACTTCCGCCCATTCTGAAAACACCACGTGTATAGGATACATTGAAGGGATCGATTCATTGTTAATCAAAAATTTTCTCCAAGCAATCTCGACTTGATCAAGATGCCTGCGTTCTGAATCTGAGTAATTTACAAATGGTTTCTGGGTAAGTAGCTACTTTACTCAGGGAAGCTTTGGCAAGTTAGCAAATTTCAAGATGCTGTTTGCAGTGTGTTTGCTCTTCAAGTTCGATGGTACACTAACTACTCTACTAGGATCGTCATCCTTAGCTCATATTTCATGACTGCCTGATGGTTGTCTCACTATCGACCAACCGTCTTCTTTTAATCGCTTAGAGACTGACCGATAGAAACTAGCCATGATTCTTACATAGCTGCTAGTTGTTCCTGCTCAACGAAAATTCGCGGAGGTGTGACTTTGCGTCTTAAGGTTGGTCTCTTTACGGACACATGTATTTCCACATCTGCCATATCGCTCTCGTTCATGCTTAAATTTTTGCGAATCAGCAGTGGAGCAATCGTGCGAATTTCGTCTAGCATTTCTTCCCAAGTTGCAGTCTCTAGGAAGAGACCGGTAATGTCGGATTCGCGCACGCACCACCTATCGGAATCTCGGTCTACGACGATGCGGAATGTTTTACGTTTTTTGTTCATTAGTATCAGTTAAAAGTAAATTGCAAAATCATAGTTGCAGAATTACCACAATTTCGTTCAATGGTCCTGTTCTAGGAAGAATTTCGTAGAAACGTCCAATGAGCTTATCACTTTAGAATCCTCGTTGACCAACTTATTCGAGACTCAATCCAGTTCTCCTTCACACATATGCATACAGTGTGAAATCAATCATATTTCACATATTATACACATATTGTATACACAAACGTGAGCTTCCTTAATGTGTCCAGATATTCTGCATTTCTCGTTAAATTTATCATCAATCGTTGTTTTTTCAACTTTTTTTGCGCTGATTGAGAACTCTTATTAGGGGTATTTCACTGCATTCTGAGCGCGAGTGAAGGTCGAATTCCGCGTAATTTTCACCATCATTCAGTTCGGACTATAGGATACCTGTTCCCCTATCGATGATTGGAACCAATGCACCTTAAAGGTGCTGAATAGTTAGCGAAGTTCAGGTGGATCAATACCCTTTAAGATAAAGCGATAGAACGCCACCCAGGTACTCATTTCACAGTCAAATAAGTAGGTTCGTTGCAGTTCCCATCGCACCACCCAAGCGGTTGAAAAATGTTGTATCGCATGGAAATACTTACACGTCAGTAAGCACAACTGATCCATCAACCAAGCGGCGACCATTAACTGTCCAAAGTTGTCGCACAAATATTCTTTCCCATGGCCAAAATTGGGCTCGAAATTACCCCCAGTCGAATCCTTCATCGCCTTAAAGACACCATTCTCAATCATCCAGCGCCGCCGCGTTATCTCCAATTTTGGCTTCCTTGCCGCTTGTTAGGTAGGATAACACAAAGCCTAACAAACTTTAGACCAAAATCAACATCAAACACGCAAAAAAACTACAAAACTGTCAATTTCAGACAACAATACCCCGAATTCAACACTAACTACTACCCCTAAAATAATTATGCAGAATCTCTGGTTTTACCGAGGAAAGTCTACATCTTGATCAAGTACTGCAACGAAAGACATCAACATATTCTTCGATTCACCAAAACCAAGTCTGTCGAGAAGTTCGAGCCCACTATTCAGTAGTATTGGTTTCACAAAAGAATCCAAAAAATCCAATTGATGACACACCGGATAATCGGGTCGAATATTTGTACCGTCGAATTGGCGGATACAGGTCTGAATCCCACCATGAACAAAGTCGTTCAGAACCGGAAGTTTCTCGTTTGCCAGGTCAAGCCATCGAGCATGATCAGATCCAGACTGACTAATTGATTTAATCGCATCTGAAAGTTTAGGAAACTTTCTCTCTTCTTCGTAGACTTCGTCAACTGCTTGTTCTTTCGCACATTCCAATATCCAAATTGCTCTAACAAAACCTTCTAACAATGGTCGCGCAAGAGACCACACTGCAGTGGGAACATCTTTTTCAAGAAGAATGAGAGTTGAGTGAGCTATTAGATGCGTTCGTTGTAAGAGGCAGAGACCTAGTATTACCCTTCTGCTGGTATCTTCGGGTAAGTCACACTTAGACGTCATTTGATTCAGCCAGCTGATGCTATTACCAAGCACACAGATCTTGGTTACTAATTTCTGTTTGTCTGTAATTTGTGTTTTCCTTTTTCGATTAGTTTAACTTCACGAGACTCATACTACAAAATGAAAGAAGATCACTATCTGAACTGTTAGACTTCAGTAGAATTTCTCAAGCAGACTGGATTTGGATCGTGACTAAATGAGCAAATACTACCCCCCTTCCACCAGTTTACACGCTTTCAATTGCCCACACTGCAAAGTTTACGCACAGCACTATTGGTTTCAAGTATGGGTTAAGGGCATTTCGAATGATGCACCAGGTCAGTGGTTGGAGATACCAAAAGAAAAGGAAACACTACCGAGACTAGTTTTGCAAGAATGGGATACAAACACGCGCATTGAGGCTCAAGATTTGTTCATTGGGAGGTGTCACCATTGTAAGCAACTCACCGTATGGATCAAGGATGTGATGATATACCCAGCTCTTGGGACAGCTCCCCAACCCAATGAAGATCTAAGTGCGGATATCCGCCAGGACTATGAAGAGGCCGCCTCAATCTGTTTGAGGTCTCCGCGAGGTGCGGCTGCATTACTTCGTTTAGCAATGCAGAAACTGTGCGGAGAACTTGGTCTATCGGGCGAGACTCTTAACGAAAATATTGGAGAATTTGTTAAAAAAGGACTTGATCAGAAAGTGCAAAAAGCGATGGATTATGTGCGGGTCACTGGAAATGACGCCGTTCATCCTGGCCAAATAGATTTAAACGACAACCCAGAGATTGCAGGGAAGCTCTTCGATCTGGTAAACGTCGTAGCTCAAGCAATGATTTCCCAACAAAAGATGGTAGAAGAAATGTATGAGTCCCTCCCGGAAGTCAAGAAGGATCAAATAAAACAGCGCGATAAGAAATAGATGATGAGGAACACTAAAGGGATTGGTTTCATAATATCGGAGTAGAGTGGAATTTCACCTTCTTTCAATGGAAACGCGGACAAATCGGTCCTCGGATTCTTGCTTCGTATGAACATCTTACAGGAGATTAAAACATGCCTATACCACTGTTCAAAAAGTGGTTAACAAAACCGCCCCTTTTCTTCAGTCAGCCCTTTACGCTGACATTGGCTATTAGTCACTCAATTCCAATCCGCTCGGGAAATACGCACCAGGTCGTTGTATACAAACCAATTCGTAGTCCCATTGATTGTAGGAATGTCGATATATACTTGTTTGCGGCACTGCCTGTTCCCAGGTGAAACAACAAAGGAAGACTGGTCAGTTAAATCTATAGCATATGCTGTAATCCAGAATCTAAATCTATCGATCTGAAATCTGACGATATGGTTTTCTACCACATCAGGATCCCATCGTTTTTCGTCATGCACTCGGTCGAGATGCGCGATAGTTAGGAGCAAACTCACTTTACACCGTTTCCACAACTCTAATTCCTTTTGGTTATTCCAAGTGTGTTGGAAATAATCACAATCACCGTCCGAGAATTTCCAGCCGCACGCTTCATTACATTCTGAATAGGTTTCGTATGGATGCGTATGAAAGTCACCAATTAGAGATAGATGAGGCCAGCGAGCTTGCACAAGCTGTGATTTGACCCACGTGGTATCCTTTTGAAGTACAACCCAACTTTTGTGTCTATCTGCTAGTACATCCTGAGAGACAAATTCAACCCGAACATGATCATCTTCTGTTCCATCTCCCCCAATGAAATAACCCCACAAAGTTCCAGCAGTTTCAGTTGGACCTCGTTTCTGAGTTATCTTTCCTCGCCAAAACCTCAAGTTAAAGCACTCAAGTCCAGACATCAACAAGTGTAAAAGTGCATTGTCAGAAATGTGAATTTGAATATTGTTCTTTTTTTTCATTAATGAATTGCTCAATGGATTTCATCTTCTTGAACGGAGAAAATTTTAGGGACAGATTAACTTTACATCTTGCATTGCGTAGACACTTAAAGCTTCTATGGAACTAAACTATGTTAGAGTGCGACAATCTCGAATTTACGAGTCGAT
>VXYV01000118.1 GCA_009845835.1 Gammaproteobacteria bacterium
ATGAATAACAAATTGATTTCAGCTAGCTAATTTTGTCGAATTCCATGTTCTTGTTCAGGTGAAATTTGACCAATCTAATAGCTCTTTTGTTTAACAATTACCAAAGCATGAAGCGGCTTCCCCCCAAACTTTAAAATGTACGACTTGTTTAGGCTCAAATTACTCCAATGCTGAAGAAGTTCGTTTTCTTAGTTATCGTCTCGGTTTCATGTCTTAGCCTTTTTGCAGCTGACAATATCGTCACCAAGAATGTACCTCTCATTGACCAAGATGTACTTGATTCGATCGCGCGCTATAAAAACGTTCGTAGTGCTTCCGTCATTGGCTGGGTTGACGATCAACTGTTGGTAAGAACGCGATTTGGTGATACCTCGCAAATTCACCGTGTACATAAGCCATTAGGTATGCGGGAACAACTGTCCTTTGCCGATGAACCCATTGGCGGCATTGCACTACCACGAAAGCAAGAGTTCAATACCATCACTTATCTCAAAGACGAAGGTGGTACCGAATCTTATCAATTATTCGGTTTCAATCTCGAAACGAAATGGGAAACCAGAATTTCGGATGGTATGGGACGGTATACAGGTTTAGCATACAGTCCTTCCGGAAACTTCGTTAGTTATACCTCGACTAAACGGACCGAGCAATATTCTGACTTGTACATCATGGATGTGTCAGAATACCAAGAAGAGTTGGTACTACAAATTGATGAAGTAGGCTGGTCAATCATTGCTTGGCATCCAAGCGAAGACCGTCTACTCATTCGAAAATATATTTCCGTCGTCAAAGCCGAGTTGTATGAACTCGATCTTGCAACCAAAGAGAAGACAAGATTACTAGCGGATCATGGCGATCTTGCCATAGGAACAGCCGACTATTTAAACGATGGATCAATCTTAGTCGTGAGCGACTTAAACTCGAACTTTCGAAAGATTTTTCAATTCAGCGTCGAAAATCAAGAACTACGAGTTTTAATTAGTGCATCGTGGGACGTTAATTCCTTTGCACTTTCACCTAATCGGGAACAGTTAATCTATTCAGTTAACGCCGATGGCTACACCCATTTGTATTGGTACGATATTGCTAGCAAGAAATCGACCCGTTTCTTGGCGGAGTTCTCTGAGGGACAACCATCAGGGATTCGCTTTAACTTCGACCAAACCAAAGTGGCTTTCAATTATTCTTCAGCACAACAACAGACCGATGTCTATACCATTGATCTAAGCACTCAAGACGTGACTCGTTGGACGCAATCGGAATATGGTGAGCTTGATCCGACGACTTTAGTATCGTCGTCTTTGTTTCGTTACGAAAGTTTTGACGGTCTTGAAATTCCAGCCTTCATTTACAAACCAACAACCGACGCACCGCATCCAGTACTAGTCTATATTCATGGTGGCCCAGCATCTCAACATCGACCAGGATTTTCAACTAGGTTTCAGTACTACGTTAACGAGTTGGGATTAGCCGTAGTCGCCCCTAATGTTCGTGGGTCTAGAGGTTACGGGAACAAATATGTGAGTTTAGATGATTGGGAACTACGAGAAGATTCCGTGCGCGATATCGGCGCATTGTTAGATTGGATTGGTACTCAATCTGATCTAGACGCCGATGCAGTAATTGTTGATGGTGGCTCTTACGGTGGATACATGGTGTTAGCCTGCATGGTACACTACGGCGACCGTTTGCTCGGTGGTTCCGAACGTGTCGGCATTAGCAATTTTGTGACGTTTTTAGAAAATACTCAGGGGTATCGACGAGATCTCAGACGAGTTGAATACGGCGACGAGCGCATTCCCGAGATACGTGAGTTTTTGGAGTCGATTGCACCGTTGAATCATGTTCATCGCATCAATAAACCATTATTGGTGGTTCAAGGCCTCAACGACCCGCGCGTTCCTGCGTCTGAAAGTCGCCAAATTGTAGATGCGCTAGAGGAAAATGACATTCCAGTTTGGTATGTATTGTATAAGGACGAAGGCCATGGACTTCGTAAGAAACCAAATCAAGATCATTCCTTTGCCGTACAAGTGCAGTTTTTGCAGTATCTGCTAGAGGGGATAAATACGAGTACGAATACAGAGTGATTTTCTGAGCTACCGTATAACTTGATTAATTTGATAGAACTGAGCGACTAAACACCATGGAACTGAAGACACACGTAATCTTAGTTGATCCTGACGACCGAGAAATTGGAACAATGCTTCGGGAAACAGCTCATTCCCAAGCTGGAGTTTTACATCGAGCGATTTCAGTCTTCTTGTTTGACATTCAGGGACGAACACTACTCCAACAGCGACATCCAGAAAAACCACTATGGGGCGGATATTGGTCGAATAGTTGCTGTACCCATCCTTTTCCAAACGAATTTACGAAGGACTCTGCGGCGAGAAGAGTACATGAGGAACTAGGCTTAACTGCTGAACTCACTTTCCGATTTAAACTGGAGTATCAAGCAGCATTTACTGAGGAACTCGCTGAACACGAACTCGTTTCAGTGTACACTGGTAATGTCTGTTCTGACCCGGTAGTCGATCTTGAGGAGATAATCGATTGGCGTTGGATCTCGGTCGACGAACTAGAAAATGAATTTGTACGGGTACCGGACGAATTCACCCCTTGGTTGAAATTGGAGTGGCAGCGGTTGCGCCAGCTAGACCTTGTTTAGGTTCTTTTACTTCATACGGGTAATATGTTCAAAGTTTCCCAAATTCCGGCGAATTTCTAACCCATCCTATTACAATATTTGTATCAGCTTAGTTTGACTGAGCTAATCAACCGTGAATGCGAATTAAGAAACCGATTGCATGACACAGATTGACGCAAGTTTTGAAGAATTGGGTTGCTCGATTGCTAACCCGAAGCAAAAACAAAACGGTACTTACGAAGGCAAAGGGTATCGATTCTACCATCAGTCGGCAATGAAAATGTATCAGTGTACTGATGAGTCGATTGCGTTAACAGTCACTTCCCCGCCTTATTGGAATGCAATCGATTACGATATTCATTCGCAAAACGGTAATGAGGAATGGCATAGAACGCGTGAGTACACAGCTTTTGGTAAAACTTTAGATGATTATTTGAAAAATATCGAAAATGTCTTTAGTGAAGTCCTTCGAGTAACCATCAACGGAGGATTTTGCGCCATCGTAGTCGCGACGATACTTCAAAAAGGTAAGCACTATCCCATTCCAATGTTGATTACTGAAAGAATGCTAGCGATCGGTTGGGAATTTCACCAGGACATCGTTTGGAACAAAGTCACTGGAGGAGTTCGACGCGCCGGTTGCTTCATACAAAAGCCTAATCCAGGCTATTTTTATCCCAACATCATGACGGAATACATTCTAGTATTTCGCAAAGCCGGCGCTCCTAGACGTGGAATAAAACAAGCACTACCTATTGATGAACTATTTACGCGAGATATTGCAAACAATATTTGGCACATTGCACCGGTACCACCAAAATCTATTGATCATCCGTGCCCCTATCCAGCAGAACTAGTTAGACGTTTAACTTTGCTATACTCACAGGAAGAGGATGAAGTTTTGGATCCTTTTCTTGGTAGTGGTCAAACAGCATTGGTAGTACTAAAACATGGTCGGAAATGTGTAGGCTACGACATTGAGAAAAAGTATCTTGAATTAGCGCAACATCGAATTTCCAATCCACCACTCGACCGAAAGCACAACTTAATCGCAGAGTTCAAGAAGATTGTCGCGTCATGAGTTTTAACTCAGAACGTAGAGCATTCAATCGATTGAAAAACGATTGCTCTGGCAGAGCAAAGGCAGAATTCGAAGAAGCACTACGAATACTTATCGAGCGATATAACACCACACTTTATGAGAATAGATTTATTGTAGGTGGTGCAGTTGAAGTCTTTACCTATGCATTGTTACGATCTGTTGGCGTTGCTTGTCAGCTGTACGGTGATATTGAGAAAAGCGGCGACATACTACTTCCAAATCACAAACACCTTTCAATCAAGTCATCGTTCAAGGGGGGACTTTCGAATATTCGTCTACTCAACAAGATGGGGGAAGGCGAGCGATTTTGGGATACCGCTACACTATTTATAGTAGCAAATGTTGGGATCATTTATGGAGCACCAGACATGGTCTCACCGGAAGATATCAAAGACGCAAAGGACGCAGTTGAATTGAAGAGATCTGGTTTGAAACTGTTAGCTAATGATGAACGAAACGTGTTTGACATTCACATTCCTCAAAAGCCGTCAACTGAAATGACTGGTTTTAGTCAAAAAGCCAGTACTGCAGTTGCTAAACAAGTTCTTTCTGAAGCAAAATCCTCGTCGTTATTGAGTTCAATGGGGATTTCACTTGTAGATGGGGTTTCATTGAATTAATCTTGGTCGACATGGTATAGGTTCCCTCTACACTAGTGCCTGATAGGTTAACCTCTCAAAAACATCGCGAAAGTTGTTATCGAGTATTTGGTCGTGGTTCAACAGTTGGGTAAATAACACACCAATCAATTGTTCTTTGGGATCGATGAAACAGTGGGTACCAGCAGCCCCTCCCCAACCGTAAGTCCCGACCGAACGAAGCCTCGGTAAGCATCCTTGACCGTGGTAGACGGCTACTCCAAGTCCCCAGTGGAATCCCGGTCCAGTCAATGGGATGGACAGGTGATTAGTGTGATTTGACTGCATCAATTCTAAAGTCTTTCGTCCCAATATCCGGGCACCATCTAGTTCTCCCCCATTACTTAGCATTTGGGCAAATCTCGTGTAGTCTCCAATAGTAGAGATTAACCCACCTCCGGCACCACCCAGATCAAAATCGGTTCGCGGTTGCAGATATCGTTTGCAATGTTTCTCATCCTCGATTACTGTGATTACTGGTTCAGCTTCGGTTCGTCTAACGGCAAAAAGATCCGCTAACCTAGACAACTTACTCTTTCTGATACAGATTGAAGTGTCGTTCATTCTGAGTGGTTTGAATATTGTTTCGGTTAAGAATTGTTCGAGATTATCGTCAGCCAATTTCGTGAGTATCACTTCGAGGATGGGGTACCCGACGTGGTATGCAAAACTATCTCCAGGATGTGAAAGTAGTGGTAGTTTTGCGTATGCAAGAACTCGTTCGCGTAAAGTGAGTTGTTCTGTGGCTTTAATGTTTGACTTGATCAGCCCCACTTGTTTAAGGCTTGTTTCATATTCACTTCGGACAAATTCGGGAATCATTTGGGGTGTCAAGAGACCTGTCGTGTTAGCGAGTAAATCTCGTATAGTAAGGTCTCGCTTTGAGCGTCTTGGGAATATTGGTTCGTCGAAGTTGACGACTAACAAATCTTGCCATTCGGGAAGAAATTTAGCTACCGGATCATCCAACGCTAGCTGGCCTCGTTCACACATAACCAAAGTTGCAATTCCAGCAATTGGTTTACTATTCGAATACAGTCGATGGAGCGCATTCACCGACGACGAACCCTTAATTCCAGCCGTCGTTCCGCAAGTGTCAAGATGAACAATTTTGCCGGATTTAGCAACCAAAGTTGTGACGTGGGGTAACATTTTCGCATTGACAAATCGAGTCATCGCTGGCTTGATTTGCGCTAAACGTTTTGGGTCTAACCCTAGCTCGCTGGGATCGCCGTCAGGAAGTGAATTGTTCATACAGACTCGGTAAGTAAAGAGTTGATCACGGGTTGCGGATCGGGAAGTTGCACAGGTTTGTTGTGGCGGATTGCATCAATGCTCGATGCTACTAGCTCATGCAATGTTGATATCGAATCGTTAACCACAACGAAGTCAAATTCGTCGAAGTGTGTGATTTCGGAACGAGCTTTTGCCATACGATATTCAATTGTTTGAAGGTCATCTTGTTCACGTCTGACCAAGCGTTTACGAAGTGCTTCCATTGACGGAGGTATCAAAAAAAAACTGTAGGCACCTTCATATTGCGATTTCACTTGACGCGCGCCTTGCCAATCGATATCAAATATCACATCATTGCCATCTCGTAGTACAGATTCCACAAAATCTCGGTTAGTCCCGTAAAGGTGTCCAAACACGGTTGCGGATTCCAAGAACTTGTTCTGATTTGACATCTTCGAAAATTTATTTTCCGAAACGAAGAAGTAATCTTTGGTATGACGTTCATGTGGTCGGCGCGCACGTGTCGTTGTCGATATCGAGAGAATCAATTGAGAATCTTTTTCGCAGAGTAATCGTACAAGAGTGGATTTTCCACAACCTGAAGGCGCGGAAAATATAAACAAGTTTCCCATTTCAGTTGTATACGCGATCGCGGCAAGTGTAGAACTTGGTGCAAATGATAGTTCGAGATTTCGTTTGATGGAGTGAATAAATTACAAATTGTAAGAAGATAGTAAAACTCTTTCAACATCAAGACCTAAGGATACAGTTCTAAAATTAACTGATTGGAGAGTGATGTTGAAACGAATGAGTATTTGATCACAAGGAGGAATCGGAAAACCAGCCTACTTCTCAGACTTTTCGAGTGCTAGCTTTGACTGATATAACTTGATTGTTAACGGTACTACCATATAGCATCTATTCCACCACTTAGGTTCGAAAAATCTACCCTATTAAGGTAATAAGAACTAACTGCGGATGTATACCAATTAGACGACAATGAAGGTGTAGAAGTCTCTCCAACCTGTGATTGAACAATCACATAAGGGATCGTTGTATTTTCCTTTGTTTCACCTAAGTCAGCGTTAAACTCTGAATCGTACTAAGTAGGTGCGCTAGCAGACCGAATTGATTAAACGTTCTGCCAGTAATCTCAACATCACAAAAATGTCACACAAATTCTGCTAGCCAAGTCCTAAAGTTGTACTCATATTTGATTCTCGTTTGATCTTTAATGGTTTGAACACGGTACTTACATTTTGTGACCGTGATTTGTAAATCCTAGTGCCCAACTTTTGACCGACCAGGCAAATTCCGACACCTCCAAATGTTAGGATCTTTAGCTGCCTGTTCCTTGTTCGTGATTTACTGGAACTCTAGCGGTAAGTTCGTACTTGCTTGCGGTAAATTAAACCAAAGACCTCCTTTCCGAAGTAAGTCAGTAGCAGTAGCCAAGGTGTTAGGGTAACCAAAATCGGTAAATTTCTGCGAGTTTTTACTCAATGTTCGTCAGCAATTCTACATTTCTCGACTTTTTTGACGATTGCTAGGTAACAATGGTTGC
>VXYV01000095.1:0-1688 GCA_009845835.1 Gammaproteobacteria bacterium
GGTCATCACTTTCTATTTTTTTAAGAAAAGGTTCCAAAACATCATTCTGAGTTTCAGGCTTAATTAGCGCGAGATAAATGTAGGTTTGAATACACAGGCGTAATTCATCGAGATCAGTGAAATTCCAGAAAAGAGAACGCTTAGAGTAGCTCGACGTATTTCCGTTCTTATCAATCAATCTTGCTCTAATTTCTCCAGAAGTATTTAGGTCTATGAAAGAGATAAGGGCTTCCAAATTCTCTTGAAAATTACATTCTTTATATGTCTCTCCATTCTCGGTATCGATACAGGGCTTTACGAAGAATTCTGTCTCCAAATATTGCATATAATCACGAATTCTGTCTCCCCAAGCCACCCGATTATTATGTCCAAGCTGGATTTCTTGATTCCGAATATCCCAAAACGTTTTAGCCAAATCTTTCATTACTGGCAAATTTGAAACCGCTTTTGAGAAACCCGATCCTAAGATATAGCATCTTCTCATTGTCTTTCTCTCTCAGAAAATTTATGTTAATATCAACAACTGGAGATGGCTGAGGTTGGAAAAACGGCTGTTTGGGGCCTGAATTCAGGCTCTGTAAGCCCTCTAGTTTAGTTGCATCGAGACAGATTTAGAATTAGGCAACAGCATCTAAAGCGGGGTAACTCCACTCTCCTTTCAATCAAATATGGGGCACCGAGCTTATGGTAAGTCAGCACCCCAATCTCCTGTATAACTGATCGGTTAGAAATCAATGTTCGGATGATCCGATTTCAATATGGACACTCCACCGATCAAACCTCTGCCCTCGTCCGTCAAGTGTGACATTAGTCTCCTGTCCTGGTGACATGTTTATCCTTGAAGTCGGTCCGAGTTCCCGCCCATTGGATAGATGGATTTCAACCCTAACCTGCTGGACAGTCTCGCTGGATGTATTGGTCAGGGTTCCTGTAAATGCCTCTTTCTGATTGTCATAGCTCATAACAAGCGTTATTCCACTCCGAGTCTCAGTCGCTGTGTCTGAAAGCCTATACTGAGTACCCGACTCTCCTTCCTCTCCCGATCCAACTGGGTTATTGCTTCCACACGCAATAAGAGCGATGCCGAGAATAACAGCTTGCAGGTGTGACAAAAACATGGTGTTTTCTCCTGTTTGAATGTTGTTATTCCTCCCTCTTTTTGACATCCTCTAACGTCCGAATGTGGAAAAGGTTCGCTCTTAAGTCCATACAAGGATGATTAGCTGGACTTGCTCCATTTTGGTGGATAACAGCATCAATCGTCTATCACCTAATGCAAATTGCCCTTTTTTCAATCTTATCGTATTTTCTTTCGGCATACACGAATAGGAGATTGTCGAGAATTGTCTTGCCATTGCCTGCGAGAGAGATAATAATACAGTGGTAGGGGCACATTCGGAGAATAGAGGCCGAGCGTTTGACGTGCGGCCTCATCCAGACGTTTGACGAAAACAGGAGATTATAAAGAGATAGTCGCCAGTTATGAGGGCGCGACTGTGCCAGGAGGTGAGCACGCAGAAGGCGGCTATTTACAGTTGTTGAATAGATAGGAAAAAGATATGATAACAAAAGAACAAATAAATTCCTTAAAGAAACAAGACAATGGAGAATTAGAAAGCCTTGTCAAGAATAATTCAGATAGTAAAAGTCTTTTGTTTGTTTTGCAGAATCTCGGTTATCTGCCCAAA
>VXYV01000095.1:1698-7049 GCA_009845835.1 Gammaproteobacteria bacterium
TAGCTGGGTAGCACCCCTGCTTTCAAACCGCAGCCAAAAGGTTCGATTCTGGTGTGTAAAAACTTTGGGAAAGACGAAAAGAGAAGAACATATACCTCTCCTAAAGAACGTCGCGTTAAAAGATGAAGCAACAGAAGTTAGACGAGAGGCTGTTTCTTCAATCGGAAGACTGCGGTCTCCTGCAATCGTTTCTGTATTGTCTGAGATTTTAACTGATGATGACCCTAAAATTGTTTTACAAGCGATTCGGGGACTTCTGACCTTCAAGGATGATGCGAGTGTAAGTAAGCAGCTTAAATCTTTTCGCAACCACCCAAATGAAATGATTCAAAAGGTCATAAAGAAGGAATATTATTCGTCTGCAAGTAATACGCTTCCAAAGCAAGCACATAAAGTCTCTTATGATTTCTTGAAAAATGTAATTGTTTTAGGCGATGTGCGGAAGGTATTAGAGGCTGTGCCGGATGAAAGTTTCCATCTTACGTTCACTTCTCCACCTTATTACAACGCAAGAGATTATTCAATTTACAAGAGCTATCAAGAATATTTGGATCTTTTGAAGGAGGTTTTTGAACTTACACACCAAAAGACCAAGGAAGGACGTTTCCTCATTGTTAATACATCGCCGATTATCATTCCCAGAGTTAGCCGTCAACATTCCAGCAAGAGATACCCAATACCCTTTGATGTTCACAACTTTCTGGTCAATATGGGGTGGGAATTTATTGACGATATTGTATGGAAAAAACCGGAAACGAGTGTGAAGAACAGGAATGCGGGATTTTTGCAACATCGCAAGCCATTGGCATATAAGCCCAATGCTGTAACCGAATATTTGATGGTTTATAGGAAAGAAACAGATAGGCTCATAGATTGGAATATGCGCCAGTATGATAAAGAAACCGTAGAAGAGAGCAAAGTGGAAGATGGTTATGAGACATCAAATGTTTGGGAAATAGCCCCAAAGCATGACAAGGTTCATTCGGCAGTTTTTCCTGTTGAGTTGTGCAGGAGGGTTGTTAAATACTATTCATTCAAAGGTGATTTGGTATTTGATCCATTTGCTGGGAGTGGGACCTTTGGCAAAGTAGCAGAGAGTTTGAACAGATTTTTCTTTCTTACAGAGCAAGAACTAGAGTATTTTGACTATATGAAAATAAATTTCGCGGAAGCTGATGTGTTTGAAGACACAAAAATTGCTCCTAATTTTTTGACGCTTGACCAATTTAGAGAGAGGGAAAAATGACACTGACAGAACAAGTAGCAAAAAACATCATCAGAAAACTTCTCAAGGGTGAGGATTATAGAATAGAGATTGTGACCCTTATAAACGCTGAGTTTTTGCAATTTGCGATAGAATTTTTTAAGGAAGTGGTTTTTGCAAAATTCAATGATCAAACAGTAACGGCTGATTGGTATAAAAGAAAATTTCTCGATCATGAACTTCCCACAAAAGATATAGCCATAAACTCTGGATTAAACATGAAAACCATTGATAATATGTATAATTCGGTTGCGAGACAGGTAGTGATAGATGCGTCAAATAATCATTATGATACTTTGTATAAGTCCATTAAGAGTCTTGTCGATTCGGGTGAAGAACTCGAATTGACATTGACGCTAAAATTCCGAGATGTGAGCGTGGATTTGAATGTTAGTGAGACATTGATTGTCATTAACACTCTTGCCGTTAAAAGGGCTGCTTTAAGAGGTGGGTTGTGGAGCACTGCCGGAAAAAGAGTTGAAAAGCCTCTCATGCAAACATTATGCAAGTTATACAGAGTGCCTGAAGAAAATTATACGTCTGATTTGCAGGAGATAGATGGTCAAGAAGGCTTTACTCGTGAGATAGATTTTTACCTAATTAAAGATGGCGAAAATTATAAATGTGAAGTAAAACTGATGGGAAAAGGCAACCCTGAGAGTGCAGATTCGGCTTTCGCAAGGAAGAGCAAGGTCTTTATTGCTGACACGCTCTCTGAAACAAACAAGATGCAATTGGATAGTGAGAAAATAGAGTGGGTCGAATTAAGAGATGTACAAGGCTTTCAAAGATTTAAGACCGTACTGGAAAACCTTGGTATACCGTTTACAGATATTGATATAGGGAACTTGGAAAGGGATGTCGAGAGGATATTTAATGAAATTTTTGTAGCGAGATTGCTTTAATTGTGGCAGAAATATACCTTCCTGGGGGCTTCCCAGATGGCCGGGACAACCCCAACCACCGTCTTCAAAAAGGCTGTGCTTGAATGGCTGAGGAATCCAGACCTTGAAACAATGGTCAGCAGTCTGCACCAATTTATCCAAAAAGATCAAGCATGAGGTTATATCTTGTAAATAATGGCTGTATAGCGGATAATCCATCTGCCCAAAACAGTGAACTGTACGATAGCTTTGAAGCAGAGCAAATGGTTTGGCATTTTATTGGTCGGCGGCTTCCTGTTGGAACGGGTATCGCATCGTCCAATGCATCAACTGCTCGCGTGCAACAGTGCTTTGTTGGTGCCTTTTGTTATCCGGATGGGGTATCTGGCCCTGATGGATTTAGGGTGATTTAATTATCCTGCAAGCATGGATGATTTTGCAAGAAGTTCCTTTCTGTCGCGTCCATACGCAAGTTGAAATACTCTTTCACGGCCACCCACCGTTTTATATACTCGCACTGAAAGGATTCATTCGGTGGCAACCAGTTTGCGGGGTCTCTATCTCCTTTAGACCGATTGGCAGATGCAGAAACAGCGATCAATGAATGTTCATTCGTCAAGTCATTCGCAAATGCTTCTCTTTGTTCTGGAGTCCAGGTATCTGCGCCACTTCGATGGGCTTCAGACAGCGGAATGAAGTGGTCTATGTCCAATCGACTCGGATCGGTAAAAATCTGTCCTGTGTACAGATCCAGCCATTCGCCTGATACGACCCGACATCCTCTATCGTCGAGAACGACGGGTTGCAAACTTTCGGATATTAGAACTTCCTGTCGTGTGTCCTGGCAATCACCATCAGCATCAACCCAATGCTTGTAAAGGTCGCGGTCATAAGGAATGACAGGCGCACCAATCTCGATATAAAACGTATCTACTTTTGAGACGTATATGGTGTCCCGGATGGTAGTAAAAACGGTATCTATTTTTGCTACATAAATGGTATCAGACGGGGCATATATGGTGTCTGTTTTCGTTACATAAATGGTATCAGTACGCGCTGGTGCAGGTGGGCCTTGCTTGCCAAAGTTTTGTACTAAAATTAAGAAGTCTTGAAAATCCACGTCTCCATCTAAATCAAGATCGCCGTCAATAGCTTCTGCAATATTGGCTGTTGCCATAATAAGCAATAGGCAACCAACAATTCTTTTTAACATCCAGTGGCATCCTTTCGTAGAAAAGAAAAAATAATGAAACCTTGCTGTCAAAACTGTCACTTTCTGGCTAAGGATTATGTTGCTGCTAATGGACAAATGCTTTCTTTCTCATGGGATGAAGAAGAACGGAAAAATTTCAAAATCAAAAAGCACTATAGTGCCAAATGTCATAAGGGCGTTTGGGACACAGGAGTTGACCCAACACTTAAAGGCAAACTCCAAGAAGTTTTGTTGGAAGGCCGGAAGAACGACTGTTTCTTTATCGAATATCAGCCAAGCATGTTATTTTCAGCAGCTGATGAACGATTTCGGATTCTCAACGACCACCGTCAATTAAAACGCAGTCATCTGTTCACACAAATCGGTTTGGTAATTGCGGCTTTCGGCTTATTTGCGAATATCGTCATAGAAATACTCAAGTCTTTGGGGATTATGTAAAAAGACCATTGAGCGGTCGGGACTGTCTCTATTACAAAAAAGATGGGTATTACAACGTGCAAAATGTTATACATTTTTCATGCTCTGATTCGGTGAAATCAGAGGGGTTGGCTTATGTGAAAGTCGGTGACAAGATAGGGCATATCGACAAGGCAGGGAAGATTGTTATTAACCCACAGTTTGACGATGTTGGGAATTGTCGTACTCAAGGCGATTTGAACCCTTGACTTTTCGAGGTAGCGCATTATATCTTTTTGATGCTTGTTTGTTACAACTGGCCGGTAAGAGGTGAGACTTACCGGCTTTTTTTAAATTGGGCATTGACATGGTGAAGATTGAACATATCCTTGAAAGGCTGGACAACTGGACAGATTACGATGAGGCGCAAATCCGGCTGCTCCTGGGGGTCAATCAGAAAAAGGCGGGTATATCGAGGTGGGCCGCGAACAAGCTCATAGACGGACTGTATCCGGGCCACACATACCAAATTTTCGCATCCAGATAAAGGCGTATTTGTAGAGTTTGAATTGAGTGAGCGAGAAGGAGGCCACACTTTGAAAACAGAAACCGCCTGCGCGAATTGCGATGCATTGAAAAGGAAGCTGCGTGAAACATCTGATATTTTGATGAGGGAACGCGCAGGTCGTTTTGCATCAAAGGCGGCGGGGGATTTTGGCGATACAGCTTTGCGAGCAGAGGAACTATATCGGGATGGGGAACCAAAAGACGAACTTTCGGCGCGGATCCGCCTGTTACCTTTGCGGGCAAAAATGATTGAGATTGAGGAACGCACCGAGAACATCAAAGCACAAAGGGGATTGATAAACGCCAGGACAGACCAGGCCGTTCTCAATCAACATCTGACGCGCCAGAAGATCAGGAAAATGGAATTGGAGAATTGAGCAATGATCGAGCTTTACAGAACGGAGCTACCTTTTTACAGAACTTTTTGGACTTGACCCCATTTTTTTAAATCGCGGTATCAGCATAAACAAGAGAGGACGAATGATATGTTATTGAATAAAGCAGACATGAAACACTGTGCCCTTATGGTGGTTGTCAATAATGAACTGTACAAGCCTGGTAAAGAGACGCCCTATGACGCGGCACGTTTCGCTTGGCCGGTTAATCTGCGTAGAGCCGAGAAAGTAGAAATCGTGCTGGTGAGCTATCATCGAAGCATCATTGAGGTCTTCTTTGTTGATGAGTGGTTGCCTGCCACTAAAGAACACTTTCCTGAATTCACAAATGAAATAGAGTCAAACAGATTTGGATTTGTAGGCCGTCTGGCAGATGAAGAAATCAGAAAGTATTACACTGGCAGACGGACTGGAGATGATGTGAGGTGTCACGGAAGCGGCTTCAGGTATTTGCCATAAAGAAAAGGATATGGGGCGTCAAGATGTTGTGGTTTTGATGCTCGATCAGGCAGCCTTAATTTTACCAGTAATCTAATTTACCTGGGGCATTAGCGACCGGGCTGGTCGGGGAATCCATATTTAATTTTGGGGCGTTTCGATCCACTTTTTGTCGCCTGGGATATGATTGGGCA
>VXYV01000087.1 GCA_009845835.1 Gammaproteobacteria bacterium
CGTCTACACCTGGCTCAGGAATAACCATTAACATCGGCGGTAGCATACCATACAAAATTGGCCACATTTCGTTTTCTATTTCTAATTTTGCTTCTATTTCCATAGCTATGAGATCAACCCTTCCATCGTAGCCTTTGCCGTCTTCATGTGTGTCTAGGGCTGCCCCTTGCTTGGCATGAATGATTTCTTCCATTTGCGCGTAGATAATTAAGTGCTCAGGTGGGATTTTATGTGCATTTGCCTTAGTATAAATGTTTTCAAGAAACACTTCAATTTCCCAAGGCTCTTTGCTGAAGTCTATCTGCGCTAACCTCCCATGTTCTGTTTCGGGGTCATTAAGAGTTTTATTGATTTTCCATTCTACTTCTATTTCGGTTGACAACGTTGCTCCTGAATAGATGCCCTCCCAGTCTGCGAGTCTTTCTACCGCCTTTTCTAACCAACTATCTAAAAGTTCTTGGTTTTTTTCTTCATCAAAATCAGCCCATGGGACGGTAAATGGAATGGGGACAGGAAGGAAAACGACAGACCAGACAAAGACACTTCCAATCACGAGGCCGTTCAACAAGAGACCTCCAAGCTTGATGTAGAGTGTGATTCGGGTCTGCGTCGGTTTTGGGGGACACATTGTTAGTCACTTTTTGATCAAAAAGTGAAACTTGTTTGTTGTTAGTGGAGTTCGTATGTCAGTTTCCGAGTTTTAGTTTCCTCGACTCTTGTCGCCAGGGAATGTATATCGTCATGAAATAGTGATTGATACGTGCCGTCGCTTCGTTCCGAGTACGTAACTGACAAAGATGCACTAACTCTCGTTTCAACTGGGCAAACACACACTCCGCCGACGCGTTATCAGCACAGGTGCGAACGCGTCCCATTACTACAACTTAAGCCATACCGTTTGGAGACACTGGCGATAAGCAGTACTCGTGTATTGATTACCATGATCTGAATGAATGATCGTTCGAGTGCTGAACTGCCAGCCCGACTTAGCTAAGGCCCACTCAACGGTCGCAACGACTAACTCCGCGGTTGGTCGGGCCTTGGTTTTCCACCCCACTAAGGTACCATCGTAGAGATCTTTAAGCACACACAGAAACAACTTTCCTTCGCCTGTCTTGAGCTCCGTGAGGTCGGTAACCCAGACCCGGTTCGGTTGCACCACCACATGAGCATCCGCCGGTAGCCTAAGATCCCGTCCCATTGCCGGTGCACACTACCAATCAAGGTCGCGAGACGCCGATCAGCAGGGGCGCGTTTGGACGCCCCATCACGTTGCCGCCAAGCATAGTACTTGCTGCGTGTGACCGCCAACCATTGACACCTCCACGACACCTTAAAATGACCCTGCCAACGCGCGATCAACTGGTACCGAACGGTGGTTGTGAGGCGAAGTAACTGGAAGCTTTTTTAAAAAGTCATTTTCCACACGCAACCGCCGCAATTCCTTCTCAAGGTCCTCGTAAGACGGTCGTCCCATCTTCTCCTGAACCACCGCTAACTCACGCTGCCAACGGTATAACACCGACGGGGATATACCTAATTCAGCACTCACTTGCGCCGCCGTGATACCCACCGTCTGAAACAGGGCTACCGCTTCGCGTTTGAACTCTTCACTATAGTGCTTCCGAGTTCACCTTGGTTTCGAATCACTCATCGAAATTCCTTCTGTCGATTAACTTAATGAATGTCCCCAAAAACCGACGCAGACACTTCTCTCTAGTTGCGACACAATTTTATCTCCGTTTGTCACGTTTCACCTCTTAACTCAAAACCAGTTCTCAATTTGTTAAGAACTGTATTCTGTTGGAATAATTGTATGACATAGAGGGTGTCGGAAAACTCCTAAGTTGTAAACTGGTAACCGCCTACTCGATTGACACATGCACTATTCGCTCTGTTTTCCACACCAAATCGCCCCATTTTGGATTTTTTTCGTTGATCTTCGGAAATTATTGTGGTTTTTCTGGTGAAATTAAGCGGTAGAGTGCTATGACGACGAAATGTGCAAACGAAAACCGACACACTCACATAGATCTAGGAAATGCCTAGGATTTGACCCAAATTTTCGTTTTGCTAATCAGGGGGACTTGTTAGAATGCTCAATACATGTAAAATAGAGTCACATAACAGGTGAACATAAAGAAATTCGAATAGCCTACAAGGAATAAAAGGCCCAATGAGCAACAATACTAAACCAGTCTATAAAGACGAAAGTGTCAGTCTATATCACTGCGATGTATTACGGATCCTTCACGAGATACCCGAACAGGAAATACAAGCTGTAATTACTAGCCCAACGTATTGGGGTAAGCGTCAGTTTACAGACGACGATAGCGAATTCGGTTGCGAATCACTTGAAGACTACATAGAGCGAAATGTACATTTATATTCGTCTTTGCTTGATAGGATGCATACCGGTGGGTCGATTTTTATTGTGATTCAAGATAGTTTTATGGGTAGTGGTGTATCTCGTTCTCATCACAATCATTGGATTAGTGGCGATGCATATAAACGGAATGGTATCGATTCGAAGAAGCAAGGCAATACTAGTTCGGTTACTGCAGGCCACCGAACAATCAAGAATAAGTCATTGTGTGGTATACCATACAGAATTGCCCTTGCTCTTGTGGATCGAGGGTATATTTGGCGACAGCAGATTATCTGGCAAAAACCTAATCCTATGCCAGAAAACGTGCAAGATAGAACATGGCAGAGTGTTGAATACATCTTACACTTTACTAACGCGTCGAAGTACAAATTCAATAAGTCTGCTCTCATGGTAAAAGGGATAAATGGAAATCTTCGTCTCCCGAATCAGGTGATGACTGCGCCACCAGAACCAAAAATTGGGCATTCTGCGACATTCCCTACACGAATTGTTGAAAAGTTGCTCTTGACCGTTACAGATGAAAACGATCTAGTCTTTGAACCTTTCATTGGATCTGGTACGATGTTGCAATTGTCTCTCAAACACGGTAGGAGATTTATCGGTTGTGACATTTGTCAAGACTTTGTTCGTAATGCAGTAGAAATCGTACAATCTAGCCGCCTAAGTTTACTAGCGTAAAGAACTTATATCCTGTCCCGTTGGGAGAATTCTTGCTACTTTTTCAGGGTGAGCTAACGCGCAGATTGAACATTTTGGTTCAATACAAATACTGCAAATCCTGTTTTTCTCTTGGTTTGCAGCCCGGCTAATCAACTGAAAGTTGTGCTCTTGATTATCTCCTCCTTTGGAGAGTGGTTGTCGGTGGTCGTAGGTCGCGATCAAGTGGTTTTTCAAAAATGTATGTTTCTGCTTAACTTCTATTGAAAGTTTGAATCCAGTAATATTGCACTTACCTTTGAACTTTTCAAATAGAGTCTTCTGCATTTCGTCAGATATAGTGGTTCGGTTATCGGACGGGGCTAAAGTAATCACGTCAGACTCTTTGTTGATGAGATTGAATAAACGATACAAGTTTATTTTTGCATGGGTGACATTTCGTACGGACTTTGTTTCAATGAAAGGTTCAAAGCCGTCTTCGAGTCGTAAAGACGACAAAGCACGATTTGGGTCGTTGAATATCGAGTCTAAATCGTGGATGTTCATGTAGTTCGGATACGCTCGTAATAGCGCTACCAATACTTCAAACCCTCTCTTTACTCGAAGTTGGAAGCGAATAGTTTCATCACCAAAGGTGATTTCGACAACTTTATTTTTATCGTCTACGATAGAGTACTTAAGTAGGAAGTTTTTGGATTTATGAGCTTCTTTCGAAGATTCGTTCATCGTTGATTTCCAACTATAGATAGTGGATTGGTGTGGTGTATTTGCATTTTTTTAATTTGTGAATAACAGATATTTCGCGCACAATTTTGAAGAGTCACTCCTGATCAGCGTCTTCGTCATCCAAATCATCCAATGAAGCAAAAATCTTCTCACGAGGGAGTTGTGTTACTAGCAGACTTCGAATGTGATTCTCGCGTAATAACAAGGTCTCGATCACAAAACATGATTCTGAAGTGTGAATTTTCAAGCTTGTGTGACCCTCTGGTATTTTTTCCAAGGTTTCTAAGACTAATCCGTTTAAAGTACGAGGACCGTCGGTCGGCAAATCCCACTGCAAACTCGAATTGAGTTCTTTTAGCAGCGTCCGTCCGTTCACCACGTATGAATTTTCGTCTTTCTTGTGCACATCTAAGCTACTAGTTGGAGAAAGATCAGTTGTGAATTCACCGACAATCTCCTCCAATATGTCATCCAGCGTCACAATCCCAATCACGATTCCATACTCGTCCACCACAAGAGCAGTTCGTTTTTTGATACTTTGGAAATTGAGTAATTGAGCCGAGAGTGGTGTGCCACTAGGTACGAAGTAGGGAGGTTCTAGTTGACTCTTAAAGACTTGCATGTCAAATTTTCCGTCGTGGAGTAACGTACCTGAATCTTTCAGGTGGAAAATGCCTATTACGTGATTGAGTTCTTCCTCAAACACCGGTAATCTGGTGTGTTTAGCATTTAGTATGTTGTCTATCAAGTCACTCTCCGGCAACGATATATCGATCCCGTCGACTTCACTATGTGGGATCAAAATATCATTGACCATTGCTTTACCTAAGTCCAAGATTCCAACCATCATTGCTTGACTTCTAAGGTCTAGATCGCTACCTTGATTAACGACGGTACGTAGTTCTTCGATTGACAGAACATTCGACTCTCCTTTGACCCGCTTAACAAAGCGGTCGACGACCAATCGCGACGTTGAGTTAACAATAAAAACGACAGGTCGGAACAATCTTTGTAAAGGCCCGAGAATAAATGACGATGGAAATGCAATTCGCTCGGGACGTTCAGCGGCTATGGTTTTCGGTGCGACTTCCGCGAAAATCAAAATGATCAACGTAAGAACAACCGTTACTATTATGGGACCAAATTCGCCCCACAATCTAACACAAACGATTGTTGCGAGAACCGTGGCACCGATGTTGACTAAGTTATTGCCAATGAGAATAACACTGAGTAACCGATCTTGCTTTCGCAGAAGACGATTGGCTCGGCGCGCCCCCCTGTGCCCCTTCGAGACTAAATGTCTCAGTCGGTACGGATTTAACTTCATGAGTGCCGTTTCGGAACTCGAAAAGTACGCACTACAGAGGATCAAGAAGAAGATCGCGAGAAATTGCAGATACAGTGGAATTTGCATGATCTAGTGTGCTTTGATAACGCCGTCGTTCAATGAACGATAATGGTATGTCTAATTGGGATGGAACAACACGTGCTGTCTATGGGTTTCACCTCCACTGAATGAAACTCCTCATTTGCAAGTATTCTAACCTAGATATTTCAAGTTGTTGGTAGTTTCTAAAATAATTTTCTAAATGATGAACATGTTTTCACACCTACAGATTGGTTTAACAGTAAATGTTTGACACTCTATCTTCAAAACTTTCAACTGTCTTGAATCCATTGCGTACAAGACAATTGACTGAAACAAATATTCAAGACGCGATTAGCTCAGTCCGTTCAGCTTTAATTGAGGCCGATGTAGCCATTTCAGTCGTTGCACAATTTATTGACGACGTAAAGTCAAAAGCGATCGGAACTCGGGTAACACGACAAGTACAAGCAGGCGATGCTTTTGTCAAAATGGTTCATGAAACACTTGTCGATACGATGGGAGAAGCTAATTCCCGACTGGAGCTTAGTGGTGGTTCGTACCCCAGTGTGATACTCGTCGCTGGACTACAAGGCGTGGGTAAGACTACTTCGGTGGCCAAACTTGCCAAGTTTTTGAAGGAGCGGGAGAAGAAAGTCGTCTCGATTGTATCAGCCGATGTTTATCGTCCTGCAGCAATCGAACAACTTCGCGTTTTGGCTAGTGATGCGAAGGTTCGATTCATTCCAAGTGATGAAAAGGATAGTCCAAGCTCCATTGTTACGCGTGCCGTTGCCGACGCGAAGAAAGCGGTCGACGATGTTCTCATAGTTGATACGGCAGGTCGTTTAGCGATAGACGATGAGATGATGACTGAACTACAAATGCTACATAAGCAATTAAATCCCAAAGAGACTTTATTTGTGGTGGATGCTATGACTGGTCAAGATGCAGCCTTGACGGCGAGTGCGTTCCATCGTGCCCTCCCTTTAACCGGTGTGATTCTGTCAAAGACCGAAGGGGATGCACGGGGCGGAGCGGCGCTCTCAATACGCGCCATTACTGGTAAACCAATAAAGTTCTTAGGTGTTGGCGAAGATCTTGATGCCCTCGAAGCCTTTCATCCGGAACGCATTGCGTCTAGGATTTTGGGAATGGGAGATGTCCTCTCATTCATTGAAGAAGCCGAACGTAAAATTGATAAGAAGAAAGCCGAAAGATTATCAAAGAAGTTTTTTGGTAACAAAAAATTTACGATGGAAGATAGACGAGATCAACTCCAACAGTTCATTAATGTAGGGGGAGTCTCAGGATTTCAAAGTATGCTACCTACTGCAGAACTTCAATCGGCGAAGTTAAAAGATGTTGACGAAGATTTCTGTCGGAAACAATGTGTGATCATTGACTCCATGACCCATCAAGAGCGGCATTTTCCAGACAAAATTAATCAATCTCGCAAGGTGCGAATCGCCAAAGGTAGTGGTACTTCAGTGCAAGATGTTAGTATTACGATACGGCAATACAAGAAGATGGAAAAACAGATGAAACAAACTGGTAGAAAGGCAAGAGCTCTTAAAAACTTTGCTACGATCATGGACTCCGGACCCAAAGTCTAGTGAATGATTTGTGATATATGTTTTCCTAGAAGTACAATCTGTAAAATTTCTTACTTCAAATTCACCTTGTTAACCCCTTATGGTTGTGATTCGACTAGCACGTGCTGGTACCAAAAAGAAGCCTTTTTATCATCTCTCTGTGATGGACAAAAGAAGTCCTCGAGATGGTAGATTTATTGAACGAGTAGGGTTTTACAACCCAATAGCACGCGGTAAAGCAGAACTTTTTCGAGTGGATCTCGAAAGAATCGATTATTGGTCTAGCGTTGGGGCACAAATATCTCCTAAAGTCGCAAGTATCGTTAAGAAAGCACGTAAGTTGGAAGAGACTAGCGAAAGTAATGAAGGGCAAGTTGCAAGCAGTACACCGGACGAAAATGCTGCGACACCCGACATCGAAGCAAGCCAAACAGAAATTGCTTCAGATACTGTGGCTGAGGCGGCGACCGATGCAGTCGATGAAGCCAGCGACGAAACTATAGATGAGCAGGGACCCTCATCAACATCAGAAGATTGTAAAGACGATAACGTTGTAGATGAAAATCCAGATGAGACTGAAGAATAATTCTCTGACTTAGCGAATTTTTAAACGTTTATTCCATCGTGTTGTTGAATCATGCAATCCAACCATTCCGATACATTTGTTGTAGTGGGTCGAATCTCAAGACCATACGGGGTACGTGGTTGGAATCACTTAACGAGCTTCACTGATCCACAAGACAACTTAGCGTCATACAAACCCCTCGCCCTAAATTCGGGTAAATCAGAAACTAGTGCCTGGCAAATCTGCCAAGAATTAGAGTTTCGTAAAACAAACCGCGGCTTACTCGTTTGTATTAATGCTTCTAATAATCGCGAAGATGCAAGTCGATATGTCAATCAATTGATTGGTACGCAGCGTTCTTGTCTTCCAGCGATAGCCGACGACGAACACTATTGGGTAGACATGATTGGTACAAGAGTCTATGATACTAGTGGAAATTCAATCGGTATTGTCGATCACGTTTCAACGAATGGAGCACATGAAATCCTTCATATCCGGCGCGACGATAAAGAAACCTGTGTGCCGTTTGTTTCTGAGTATGTGTCAAAAGTGGTGCCTGGTGAGTCACTAATACTCGATTGGGATACAGAGTGGGAGTGAATTGAACATGTGGTTTGGGATTGTGTCAATTTTTCCGGATTTAATCTGGAATGCTTCTCAGGATGGTGTAGTTGCGCGGGCACGTGAACGAGGTGAGATCGAACTCGAAACGTTCAATCCTAGAGAGTACGCGGTCGATGCCTATGGTCACATCGACGATAGACCATTTGGGGGTGGACCCGGAATGGTCATGATGGCTGAACCGTTAGCACAGTGTGTCAAGCAAGCCACGTCGAGTTTAAACACCGATTCTTTACAAACGATTTACTTGACTCCACAAGGTGAGAAATTTAATCACGACATGGCGCAAGAATTTGTTTCCTACGATTCGCTTTTACTTGTAGCGGGGCGGTACGAAGGAGTCGATCAACGGTTTGTTGACAAGTATGTCGATCGTGAAGTATCCATCGGCGATTTTGTGTTGAGTGGTGGCGAGTATGCGGCTTTAGTCATACTTGATGCTGTGGGCAGACTGCTCACAGGCACTTTAAACAATCCCGAGTCGATCGCAACCGAGTCATTTAATAACGGACTATTGGATTATCCACAGTACACCCGACCGCGTGAGTTCGAGGGACTAGAAGTTCCGGAAGTTTTGCTGTCTGGCGATCATCAAGCGGTAGATCAATGGCGACTTCGAACCGCGATGGAACGGACGTTGGAACGACGTCCTGAATTACTGTTAAATCGGAATTGGACGTCTCCACAACGAGAAGTCTTTAAGTCTATTAAAACAAATTAGGTACAAGATGTATCTTGCAACATATTGGAGAACGCCTCATGCGAAATAATAAAATCATAGAACGAATCGAAAACGCTCAGATGAAGGATTCGGTTCCTGAATTTCGCGCAGGAGATACCGTCACTGTTCAAGTAGTCGTGCGTGAAGGTTCGCGCGATCGATTACAAGCATTCGAAGGTGTTGTAATTGGCAAACGTAATCGTGGCTTGAATTCTTCGTTTACCGTTCGAAAAATTTCGCATGGGGTGGGAGTCGAACGAACCTTTCAAACACATAGTCCGACGATCGATTCGATTAAAGTCGTTCGCCGCGGCGATGTTCGGAAAGCGAAATTGTACTATTTACGTGAACGTTCTGGGCGGTCTGCTCGTATCAAAGAAAAGGTTTAGATAGAGCAACAACCACTTGTCAAACGGTACAACAACTGAACTGAACGAGGTGCCGCGCGAAATCAATCAGTACATAAACGATATTTGGCTAGAAAAAGGGTTATCCCAAAATACGTGCGATGCTTATCGACGAGATTTATTACAGTTTGTAGGTTGGACTAAAGACAATATTCAGAACACCCGTGAGTCGACTGTCTTAGGATTTCTAGCCTACAAACAAGCTGAAGGACTAACAACTAGGTCTACTGCAAGAATGCTATCGACGCTTCGCGGTTATTTCAAGTATGCGATCGAACGTGAATTGATGCAAGTCGATCCATGTGCAAATATAAGTAACCCCCGTTTAGGGAGATACTTGCCTCAGGTTTTATCTGAAATTGACGTCGAAAAGCTACTGCAGGCACCAGATCCGAAAAAGAGTGATACCGAATTCCGAGATCGCGTCATACTAGAATTAATGTACGCGACCGGGTTACGAGTTAGCGAAGTTGTTGAATTACCATTGACGTTCATCAACTTAAAACAAGGAATGCTTCGTGTGTTAGGAAAAGGTAATCGAGAGCGGATCGTACCGATTGGAGAACACGCTCTTCATTGGTTAGAAAAGTATCTTATAAACGTGAGAGAAAATATTATCAAAACCAAGAGTTGTAAAGAATTGTTTCCTAGTAACCGCGGTCAAGCGATGTGCCGGCAAACACTGTGGCACGCGATAAAAAGATATGCCTTACGAGCTGGGATCACGAAGCCGATTTCTGCCCATTCATTGCGACATGCGTTCGCCACTCATTTAGTGAATCATGGAGCTGATTTACGTACTGTTCAGGTCATGTTAGGTCACGCTTCACTATCAACCACACAAATTTACACACATGTTGCTGCCCAAAGATTGAAGGATCTACATGCACAACACCACCCACGAGGTTAACATGAAAAAGTTGACGAAATTACACCAATTTGTTTGTATTGCTACACTACTCACAGTCTTTACGAGCTTGACCAGCGCTCAGGAAGAGAGCGCTGAAAGCGACACGACTGAGATTCCGGCTTATGAATTCGAAATCGAGAAGGGCATTGACGAAAGTGTTAGTTCGAGTATTGTGGCAACACTAAATCGAACAGGAACCTTGATTCATTCTCTTGAATCGACTCCTATTCAAGATCTGTACCTAGTGAGAACTCAGCGAGATGACTTTCTGTATATTTCAGCAGACGGCCGGTACCTTCTTATAGGCGATCTCTACGAGCAACGGACCGACAGTTTTGCCAATCTCACAGAAGAACGGCGACAAGAAATTTGGAAAGAGAGTCTAGCGTTAGCTAAAACTATTGATTTTGCGCCTGAAGAAGGAGATATTGAGTACGTTGTGCACGTATTCACGGATATATCCTGTGGCTATTGTCGGCAACTTCATCGCAACATGGATTTGTATAACGAACTCGGTATCGAAATCAGATATCTAGCGTATCCACGCGCGGGTAAGGGCTCGGAAGCATACCAACAAATGGTTTCAGCTTGGTGTTCGGATGATCCAAAGGCAGCTATGACTGTTCTGAAAAACGGAGGTACCATCGACGCAAAGGAATGTGAAAACACCATCGATGAGCAGATGATACTAGCACAAAAAATGGGTTTGCGCGGAACGCCAATGTTAGTGTTACCTTCCGGTCAAACAATTCCGGGTGCGGTTGGTCCTGAGGAACTATTGAGCGTGTTACAACAGTCTGAAGATTCGTGAAAGAGTTCTTGGGAATTCTACATTGAGATTTTCCCATCACAGAGAGTGCGGTATTCACAAGTACATTCGAAACGTTTAGGGTAACTGTTTGACGTCGCAATTTTCCCAATTCACCACAAGAACCTTACCCGAACAATGGTCCACGTTGATAGAAGAGTTGCAGGTACCACCACTCATTGCAAGAGTTTTAGCGGCGCGTGGTGTCAAGTCGTCGGCTGATTTAGTTACTCCCAAAAGTTCGTTGCTGCCGCCCGATCAGTTACCGGACATTAAACGTGCGGCTGCACGTTTAGTTCATGCCATACTGCATGACGAACACATTTTGATCGCGGGAGATTTCGATGCTGACGGTGCAACAGCAGCAGTTCTTTCTGTTGATTGCCTGAAACGTTTCGGTGCACAAAAAGTAAGTTTTGCTGTTCCTAATCGGTTTGAGTTCGGTTATGGACTGAGTAAAAACTTTGTGAACCAATTACTCCAGCATAAACCACAGGTAATTGTTACTGTCGATAACGGCATTAGTTCTGTTGATGGGGTGCATACGGCCCGAAAGGCAGGAGTCGATGTGATCATAACCGATCATCATATACCACCGACTACACTTCCCCAAGCTCATGCTATTGTTAATCCCAAAATGCCAGGTTGTAATTTTGCAAGTGAACCCGCTGGAGTAGGAGTGGTTTTCTACTTAATGATAGAAGTACGCCGTCAGTTACGAGCTATCGGACACTTTCAAGATCGTGGTATCAAAGAACCAAACCTGATGTCGTGTGTTGATTTGGTCGCGATTGGTACCGTAGCTGACATGGTCCCGCTAGACTTTAATAATCGTCTACTTGTCAGACTTGGATTGGAGGTTATTAGGCGGAATAAAGTACGACCGGGTCTACAGGTATTAATCGATCAATGTAACTTACAACGTGATGAGATAAGCGAGGAAGAAATTGCTTTTCGGCTCGCTCCTCGACTAAATGCAGCTGGTCGTCTTGAAGATATGACTGCAGGGATTCGAGGACTGCTGGCTTCCGATTATGAAATTGCTGAAAAATACATTTCACACTTGCGCAGTTTGAATGAAGAACGGCAAGATTTGCAAGAGGAATCAATCAAAAAAGCGGTTCAGTTAGTAAGTGACTCAGCTGAAAAGGCGCGCGGTTTTGTCTTCTACCATAGGAGCTTTCATGAAGGAATCGTAGGGTTAGTAGCTGGGCATATCTGCCGTCAGTATCATCGACCGACGATCATTTTTGCTGATAGCTTAGGAACCTCATCGAACTTATTGAAAGGTTCAGGTCGTAGTACCAACGATATACACATGCGTGATTTATTGGCAGGCATCGACGCGAAGTACCCTAATTTAATCTGCGGTTTTGGTGGCCACGCTGCAGCTGCAGGATTGACGATTCACAAAGATAGTTTTGCGCGATTTAAGACGATCTTTCACAAAGTCTTAGCCGAACAGGTACCGATGAAAAATTTGAATCGGACTGAAATCACCGACGGCGAACTGGAATCCAAAGAGTTCACATGTGATTTTGTGAAAACGTTACTTTCGTATGGCCCTTGGGGGATGGAATTCCCTCGACCACTATTTCATGGAGAGTTTAAGGTACTAAGTCAACAGCATATCAAAGATGGCAAACATCTAAAATTAGTCGTTACAAAGGATCAACAAGTTTTGGATGCGATTGCGTTTTCCGAATCACGCCGAGTCGACACAAGTGTTACATTTTCTTATCACCCGGCGATCAATACTTACAACCAAACGCCGACGGTGCAATTAATAATTCAATCGATAACACCTTCGTCGTTTGTACTTGAACATTAATTTGACCACTTAGACTAAAGGTAACCAAGTTTATGGCTGAGATTACCGCTTTACGCGAACTCATTAAAGAACTCCACACGCGAACAGTTGCTCTTAGGAACTCTCTTTGACATTGATAGTAAAAAAGAACGTTTAGAGGAACTCAACTTAATCCTTACAGAATCTGAAACTTGGTCAGATTCCAACCGATCAGAAACATTGTCTAGAGAACAGTCTTCATTGGCGTCAACCATTGGTGTGGTAGAACTCGTTTCAAGTTTGCTTGAGGACGCCGATGACTTGCTAGTTTTAGCTATCGAAGAAAAAGAGCATGAAATTCTCGATGAAATCGAATCGATGCTAAACATAGTACAGCAAGACCTTAAGCCCCTGGAATTCAAAACCATGTTTTCGCATGAGTTAGATCCTCTCAATGCTTACGTTGACATTCAGTTTGGTGCGGGGGGTACCGAGTCACAAGATTGGGCAAATATGCTGTTAAGAATGTACTTGCTTTGGGGTGAGAAAAACAATTTCGATTGCCGCATCACGGCTTTATCTGAAGGGGAAATAGCTGGCATTCGAAATGCCACCATTCAGGTTATCGGTGACTATGCGTTCGGTTGGTTGAGAACTGAGACCGGGATTCATCGGTTAGTTCGAAATTCACCTTTTGATTCAAATCATCGACGACACACTTCGTTTGCGTCTCTTTATGTATATGCAGAAATCGATGACGACATTGAGGTCGAAATTAAACCGGAAGAAGTTCGTACTGACACTTATCGGGCTAGTGGGGCAGGGGGACAGCATGTTAATCAAACCGACTCAGCGGTGAGACTGACTCACATTCCTACGAACACAGTGGTTCAGTGTCAAAGTGAACGTTCGCAGCATCGGAATCGCGAGCAAGCGTGGCGGCAATTACGCGCGAAACTCTATCACTTAGCTTTACAAAAAGAGATCGAAGCGAAGCAAGCTCTAGAATCCGCTAAACCCAATATCGGTTTTGGGAGTCAAATTCGGTCCTATGTATTGGATCAATCCCGTGTTAAAGATCATCGTACTGGACATGAACGAACCGATCCCACAAGAGTGCTGGATGGAGACATTGGGTCATTTATGGAAGAGAGCTTAATCAAAGGCGTGTAGTGCAAGATCGTAAAGAAACTACGGTAAGACGACGGAAGTTGGATTCGTTACGCGAGGACGGCGAAGCCTATCCTAATGACTTTAAGCGACAACATGTAGCTGCTGAATTACAGCAAGCTTTCAGCGCTGCTTCACAAGAGGAGTTAGCTAGTAATTCACATGAAACAGCGGTTGCCGGACGGGTACTGTTAAAACGCGAGTTAGGCAAGGCTAGTTTTTTAACGATTAAAGATCGCTCCGGTAAGATTCAGTGTTATCTTCGACAGGATTCATTAGGTGCGGAAACCTATGAGCAGTTTGTGAACTTATGCGATATCGGCGATATTGTAGGAGTACGTGGACACCTCATGCGCACCCAAAAAGGGGAACTAACCGTTCACGGTTCGGATTTTCGAATTCTTGTGAAGTCTTTACAACCATTTCCAGAAAAATTTCATGGGTTAGAGGATCAGGAAATCAGATACCGTCAGCGATACGTCGATGTGATGGTAAACGACGAGTCAAGACGTGTCTTCGAAAAACGGTCGCAGATTCTACAATTACTCCGGCACTTTTTTGATAGCAGAGGGTACATGGAAGTTGAAACGCCCATGATGCACGCTATCCCCGGAGGCGCGACCGCTAAACCGTTCATCACTAGACACAATTCATTAAACATGGACTTGTACTTGCGAGTAGCACCGGAACTGTATCTGAAACGATTGGTCATCGGCGGTTGGGAACGGGTCTATGAAATCAATCGAAATTTTCGTAACGAAGGATTGTCTACTCGTCACAATCCAGAGTTTACGATGCTAGAGTTTTACCAAGCCTATTCAACTTACGAGGATTTGATCAAGTTAACGACGACCTTGATGAGTGAACTAGCTGAACAAGTACTCGGAGCAAAAGATTTCAGCTATGGCGATCACCAGATTTCTCTAAGTGACGAACCTCATGCGATACGCATGATAGACTCAGTCGCTGATGCGTTCGGCATCCCCCGTACCGACCGACTGTACGAAAAAAAGTATCTCCAAGAACTCGCTGCCAGTCGCGCTATTACTTTTTCACAGGATATGACATGGGGAACCATGTTGAATGAGCTTTTTGAGTCGCTAGTCCAACCGACTTTGATTCAACCAACATTTGTTGTGGAATATCCAACGGAAATCTCACCGCTGGCAAAGCGAAGTGTGAATAATGAATGTGTTACGGACCGCTTTGAGTACTTCATCGCAGGACAAGAAATAGCTAATGGATTTTCAGAATTGAATGATCCAGACGACCAAGAATCACGTTTTCGTTCACAAGTTGAACAAGCAAAACTCGGTGATGAAGAAGCGATGAGATTCGATCAAGATTTCATTACGGCGTTGCAGTACGGTTTACCGCCAACCGCTGGCGAAGGTATTGGGATTGATCGCTTGGTCATGCTGTTAACCAACCGCACTTCGATTCGCGATGTACTGTTATTCCCACAGTTGAGACCTAAAGCGCAGTGAGTACTACTCTCAAACGAGTTAGACTCGAAGAGTCTTGGAAACAAGCGTTGGAGTCTGAGTTTACTGCCTCCTATATGACTCGGCTACGCAAATTTTTGCTTGACGAAGCCAGCGCAGGTAAAAAGATTTATCCACCGTTCGCTAATCTATTCACGGCACTCGATTTATGTCCTGTTCAATCAGTGCGCGTCGTCATTATCGGGCAAGACCCGTATCACCGACCTAATCAAGCACATGGATTATGTTTCAGTGTACAACCAGGTGTACCACCACCACCCTCGTTAGTCAACATCTTGAAAGAAGTGCAACAAGATTTGCAAAACGGGAATACTCAATCGCGGTCGATCATCGAAACTAAAGGTTGTTTGAGTGGTTGGGCGGAGCAAGGCGTTTTGTTGTTGAATTCCGTTCTCACAGTCATAGAGGGTCGCCCTGGGGCACATCAAGGGTACGGTTGGGAACGCTTCACAGATCGAGTAGTTGATGTGGTAAATCAACAATGTGAAAATGTTGTCTTTATGCTCTGGGGAAGACCCGCGCAAAAAAAGGGTGAGTTGGTCGATGATAACAAGCACTTGATTCTCAAAGCCGCACACCCATCGCCACTTTCAGCCGAGCGAGGATTTATTGGCTGTCGGCACTTTTCACAAGCTAATCAATATTTAACTGAGCACGGACACGAGCCAATAGACTGGTTTCGAGTGATTTAATCTAGGAGGAACTTTGAGTCAATATTTTGAGATTCACGCCCAGAATCCACAACTTCGACTTCTGAAACAGGCGACCGACATCGTCAAAAATGGCGGTATAGTGGTGTACCCGACGGACTCGTCGTATGCCATTGGTTGTGGTTTAACCAACAATACTTCCCTGGAGCGAATTCGAAAAATTCGCCGACTATCGGCAAATCATTTGTTTGCGATCATTTGCAAAGATTTATCAGAGCTCTCGAACTACTCGAATGTCACGAATACGCACTATCGACTCATACGACGACACACGCCTGGACCATTTACGTTTATTCTTAAGGCTTCTAGAGATGTCCCTCGGCGAGTGGTTGGCACAAAGCGACGCGAAATAGGATTACGAATTCCTGACTGCCGGATTGTTATGTGCTTGCTAGCTGAACTCAATGAACCGATACTGTCAACATCGTTAGTGTTACCAGACACCGATGAAGTTCTGGTAGAACCGCAAAAGATGCGTCAATTACTAGAACATGAAGTAGATGTCATTTTGGACGGGGGAGTAATTGGGGAAGGGCAGACTACGCTGGTGAACCTAACTCAAGATGTACCGGTAATTGCCCGGCAGGGTATTGGCAAACTATTGGTGTAGACGGTAGAGTGCAAGTTTTGCTTGGTAGGGAAGAGCAGTGAATCACAATCGAGTCGTATCCGGCATGCGTCCGACAGGACGGTTGCATTTAGGGCACTATCACGGTGTACTAAAAAACTGGATTGAACTACAGCATCGCTGGGATTGTTTTTTCTTTGTGGCGGATTGGCATGCATTGACCACGGATTATCAGAATTCTGAACTGATAGCTGAGTACACCCGTGAGATGATCATCGATTGGTTAGCAAGTGGTTTATCGCCACAGTCATGTACGATTTTTGTTCAGAGTCGAGTTCCAGAGCATGCCGAATTGCATGTTTTACTCTCGATGGTAACACCGTTAAGTTGGCTTGAACGGGTACCAAGTTACAAAGACACGATCAAGAAGTTGAATGACCGTGACCTCAACACTTACGGTTTTTTGGGATATCCGTTACTTCAAGCAGCAGATATTCTGTTGTATCAAGCCGATACGGTCCCTGTCGGGGCCGATCAGGTGGCACATGTAGAACTCACGCGTGAGATTGCGAGAACTTTCAACTTTGCTTTCGGGCGTGGCGACGATTGGGAGGACTTAGCTTTTCGTGCTTTAAGTCGTTTACCGAAAAGACTCAAGCAGAAGTATATTGAAGCCCGAACACAATTTATTGAACAGGGTCTTACCGATAATATTGCGAGACTACAAGAACAGTTAAAAGATCAACATTACCTCACTGAGGATGAGACCGAGCGGTTGTTAGGTTATCTTGAAGGCGTTGGAAGAATGATTCTGTCTGAACCTCAAGCAATGTTGACCGATAAACCAGCTCTTCCGGGATTAGACGGCGAAAAAATGTCTAAGTCATATAACAACGTTATCTATCTCCGTGAAGAATCCGGGCAAGTTGAACATAAGATACGCAAGATGCAAACCGACCCGGCACGAGTTCGCCGTAGCGATCCGGGCGACCCGAAAAAATGTCCCGTTTATGCACTGCACAAGGTGTACTCTGACTCGTCGACGCTAAATTGGGTTAACTCAGGCTGCCAGTCGGCTCGTATTGGATGTTTAGAGTGTAAGGGACCACTTATCGATAGCATAAATAAAGAACAGGATCAATTTAAGGAGCGAGCAGCTCAATATGTTGAGGAACCGACGGTCATTTCGCATATTATTAGCGAAGGTTCTGAAACAGCTCGAGTGGCCGCGAAAGAAACTTTAGGTGAAGTACGTTCAGCTATAGGAATTGGCCGACGATGACAAACTTGACGAGTGTCACAGAAACAGATGTGAAACGAGATGAAACTCTTCAGTCCGACTATTCCATTCCCGATGACTTATATGTCCCACCGGATGCACTAATTGTCGTTCTACAACAGTTCACTGGACCATTAGATTTACTTCTTTATCTCATTCGAAAACAAAACTTAGACATCCTCGAACTACCCATTGCTGAAATTACTGAGCAGTATATGGCATACATCGACGTTATGACTGACCTACGTTTCGAACTTGCTGGCGATTATTTAGTGATGGCTGCAACCCTTGCAGAGATTAAGTCAAAGATGATGCTACCACGCATATCCGATCTTGACGACGAAGAGGAAGACCCCCGCGCACAACTCGCAAGGCAATTACTGGAATATGAGCAATTTAAGATGGCTGCCGAAGATCTAGATGTTTTGCCTCGAGAGAATCGTGACTTTTTTGTTTCGAAAGTCGGCTACGACCGCGCGGCGAAAGTTGTTGCACCCCCGCCAGTATTGATTGATTCGTTGATTTCGGTATTGCGGGAGCTCATCGAAAAACAAAGGCTCAAGATTGAGTATCAAATTCAGTATCAGCAGTTATCGGTGAGCGATCGTATGAAGATAATCATGGAGACAGTAATGGCGGTCGATGGCTTCGTACCTTTTACGTGTTTCTACGACGAGGCAGAACGTGGCCTGGGTGTGATTGTTTCTTTTATTGCTCTACTGGAACTAATGAAGGAACGCGAGGTGAAAGTGATTCAAACTAGTGCTTTTGCGCCAATTTACGTTGCCAAAAAATCAGAAATTACTCAGTAGATTCTGCTATGCGTACGATCGAAGAAGCGATCAAAGTCATTGAAGCGTTACTGTTAGTTTCTGACGAACCATTAAATCAATCACAATTAGTAGATTTGCTAGCTGACGCTGATGAAGATCATTCACGGCTCGCAGAACTGGTACCTCGGGCCTTGTTTGCGATTGAACAACAATGTCTGAATCGAGCGTATCAATTAATCGAAGTGAAGTCTGGATTCCGCTTTCAAGTTCGCGCCGATATGAATCCTTGGGTGAAAAAACTATTCGGTCAACGCACTAGACAGTACTCCCGCGCGGTGCTGGAAACTTTAGCATTAATCGCGTACAAGCAACCGATAACTCGTGGTGAGATCGAGAAAGTACGTGGTGTCGCTGTACACACTCAGATTATTCGTAACCTGATGGAACGTGGTTGGATTAGGGAGTTAGGAACTCGAGAGGTCCCGGGACGACCGTTGCTGTACGGAACTACCGAGCGTTTTTTGGATTACTTCAACCTAAGTTCTTTGAGTGATTTACCACCACTTAAAGAACTCGAGGATTTAACGTCGCCAGACTCCTTCCAAAGTGAAGATATACCAGTCGTGTTATCTCCATCCGATACCATAAAGCGATCGGATTCCGTTTCCGATGAATGAATTTCTATGATCGTTCGCCCGTCGAACAGTCTAAAATGTCGGAGAAAATTCACAAAGTTTTAGCTGATCGAAATCTTGGTTCTCGTCGGAAGATGGAACGCTGGGTGATTGATGGTCGTGTACATGTGAATAGCGAAGTTGCGACGCTTGGACAACGCGTGTCAGAATCTGATGTCATCGAAGTTGACGGTAAGCGCATTCCATACCGACAGTCGCAAACTCACATTCGGATTATCGTCATGAACAAAGACGTTGGCGAAATCGTGACGCGGAACGACCCGGAAAACCGTCCTACTGTATTCACACGATTACCCTCCTTACACCACGATCGCTGGATAGCGATTGGTCGATTAGATTTTGTAACAAGTGGGTTGTTACTATTTACCAATCATGGCTTACTGGCGCACCGACTGATGCATCCGAGTAGTGGTATAGATCGTGAATATGCGGTTAGAATTTTTGGTAAACTCGACCAAACACACCGACAGATGATGTTGGATGGGATAGTCGTTGATGGGCATAGATTAAGGTTCACCGATGTGCAGTATTATTCTGGAGGTCGTTCTAATCATTGGTACCACGTCGTATTGATGGAAGGTAGAAATCGAGAAGTACGTCAACTTTTTCACGAGTTTGGATACACGGTGTCGAGACTCAAACGAGTTCGATTTGGTCCAATCGTGTTACCAAAGGGGTTGAAGCGTGGTCAGTTCAGGGAACTACCTACGACAGATGTATTTGCGCTTTGTAAATGGTTACGAGTTGTAGACGACACTTCTATGGGACATCTGTCTCAAACGAAATCGACTGAGTCGTTTCTTATTCCTTATCCCGGTCTGGATGCCTTCTAGGTCAAGGCAAGTTTAGAATCAAGAATTAGGGTACCAATCACCAGCATAAAAATTCTGTCGGGTAACACCCTTTGAGTCTGGACCCATTAGATAAAGATAGGCTGACATTCGTTCATCGGGATGTGGAAGTGTTTGCGGATCTTCGGCTGGATAAGCTTGTGCGCGCATTGTCGTTCGAACTGCGCCAGGATTGAGTGAATTAACCCGGATATTTGTGGTGGTACTCAATTCTTCGGCAAGTACTTCCATCAAGCCTTCAAGTGCGAACTTTGTAACGCAGTATGATCCCCAGTACGCGCGTCCAGATTTACTTAATCCTGAAGAAGTAAAAATTATTGACGCGTCCGGTGAGTTTTTCATAATCGGTAGAACGGATTGCGTCAATTTAAGCGTACTGTGAACGTTAATTTCGAAGGCATTCATCCACGCAGGAATGGGGTAGTGTTCTAAGGTAGTTTTGGGACCAAGAATACCGGCGTTGTGCAAGAGACCATCGATTTTCCCATAAGATTCCGCCAAGCCCTTTCGTAGGTCTTCGATTAATTGTTCGTTAAGCGTTGCTAAGTCCAACGGAACAATGAGTGAATTTTGTCCATAAGCATCGCGAATTTCATCATTAACCTGTTCTAATTTAGACCGAGTTCGACCAATGAGTATAAGGTCGGCCTCATGTGCAGCAAACGCTTTTGCTGCGGTTCGACCTAAACCATCTCCTGCTCCAGTTACAACGATGGTTCTACCGGCAAGTAGATCTGGTTTTGTTTGATATCGTCTACGTTGGTTTGTAGGCATGCATTAGGAAATTTACGTATACGCTTTCGCAATGAAACGAGTAACGAGTGAATGGATTGTACGTGTAACCGGCAATCTCTTTAACGACAAGACCTGCAGATCGCATAGCAGTAGCAATTTCACTGGGTCGAAGCAGTTTTTGATAGTCGTGGGTACCTCTCGGTAAGAGTCCTAGCACATATTCCGCCCCAAAAATGGCCATTAAGTAAGCTTGCCAAGTTCGATTAATGGTTGAAATGAAAACGTTACCACCAGGTTTACAAAGATCCGCTAGTGATTGGATTACTTGATTGTAATCGGATACGTGTTCTAAGATTTCGAGTGCCGTGACCACGGCGAACGTCTCGCGTTTATCGTCTACAAGTTCTTCAGCTGTCCCGTGAATGTACTCGATTCGTTGTTCGACTCCGGCCTCAATCGAATGCAATTTTGCGGTCACAAGTGGTCCTTTAGCTGGGTCAATTCCAGTTACTCTAGCCCCTAGAAACGCAAGACTTTCAGATAGAATACCGCCTCCACATCCAACATCGATAATGTTTTGACCGCGTAAACTACAACGATCTGCAATGAATCGAACTCGTAGAGGATTTATGTCGTGAAGTGTTCTAAACTCGCCGTCCGAGTCCCACCAACTGGAAGCATGACTATCAAATTTTTCGAGTTCAGAGAGATCCGTTGTGCTCAATTCGATTCCCTTAAGACATCATAAAAAACAAATTTAAAACTAGCTTGAAACTCGTGTCGCAGATTACTTGTTAGTAATGCAAATATTGTATTGAATTCCTTGATGTTTTCCGTAAAATACGTAGTCTTACAAGTGCAAGTCACCCGCACACCAATACCCTAAATCCATGACTGATGAAATTTCCTCCGATGAACCGGAAAATGGTTCAAATGGAGACGATAATAATAACGAAAATTCTAACGTAAGCACGGGCGGCGATTTCGTGCGTGTCAAACTTGAAGACGAGATGCGACACTCGTATCTCGGATATGCCTTAAGTGTTATTGTTGGACGAGCTTTGCCAGATATTCGAGATGGCTTAAAGCCAGTGCATCGCCGGAGCTTGTACGGTATGGACAAGTTGAACAATCGACATGACCGACCACCGATGAAATCAGCACGAATATCCGGTGAAGTGATGGGTAAATACCACCCTCACGGGGAAGATGCGATTTATAACACGATCGTAATCATGGCACAAGACTTCAAAATGCGCTATCCCTTGGTAGATGGACAAGGAAACTTTGGTTCCATTGACGGAGATCCCCCGGCCGCAAGCCGTTACACTGAAGTTCGCATGTCGAAAATTGCGTCGGAACTGTTAGCTGATCTTGACAAAGAAACCGTCGACATGGTTCGTAACTACGACGAAACCTTGTGGATGCCTGTAGTACTACCCACTCGAGTGCCTAATTTGTTGATTAATGGTTCGCAAGGTATTGCCGTCGGGATGTCTACAAATATCCCACCTCACAACATAGGTGAGATAATAGATGCAAGTATAGCTTTATTAAAGGACAGTGATTTAGGTGTAATGGATTTGATGAAACATGTTCCAGGACCCGATTTCCCCACTGCTGGAATCATTAACGGTAGACTTGGAATCGTCGATGCGTATGAAACAGGTAGAGGCAGGATCATCGTTCGTGGCCGTGCAAACATCGAAGAGGATAAGTCAGGAAGACAAAGAATCATTATCACCGAAATTCCATTTCAAGTAAACAAAGCTACTCTGGTGGAATCAATTGCACAGCTGGTACGAGATCAACGAATAACGGGGATTTCGGATTTACGCGACGAATCGAATAAAGATGGTTTACGAGTTGTAATTGAAATCAAAAAGAGTGAAATGGGTGATGTCGTCTTGAACAATCTTTACACTCATACTCAGCTACAGACCTCTTTTTCGGTCAATGCAGTCGCTTTGGTGAACGGTCAACCGAAGATTGTTTCACTTAAAGACATGCTGTTGGAGTTTATCCAGCATCGGCGCGAAGTAGTGATTCGTCGAACCGTGTATCTATTACGCGAAGGTCGTAAACGTGCTCACTTATTAGAAGGTCAGACGGTCGCATTAGCAGAGATCGACGAAATCGTTGAACTCATTCGTAAATCTGAATCACGGGATGTTGCAAGGGCAGGACTGATGGAACGAGCTTGGCTCATTCGAACCCCCGACGTGTCTATTACAGAAGACCAATTGTCTCGGGTCGAAGCCGTCAGAACTTTGTTGCAACGCGAGGATGTAAAGATTGCGCAACGTCAAGATCTGCCACTAGAACTTGGATTCGATTTAACTACATTGTCTTATCGTTTTTCACAAGAACAAGCTGATGCTATTCTAAACCTACAGTTACATCGTTTGGTTAGCTTAGAACAGAACAAATTAATCAATGACTTTGAAGAACTTATCGCAACTATCAGAAGTCTACAACGAATTCTTGACTCGGACGAACGTTTAGACGAAGTGATAGAAAAAGAACTGACAGAAATCAGAGAGAAATTTACCGACGATCGCAACACCGAAATTCGCGAAGCAGAGGCAGATTTTTCAGTGATTGATTTAATCAATCCGATGTACGTTGTGCTCACGATTTCTCATGCCGGATATGCTAAGGCTCAAGACGTTGATGTATACCGAGCACAACATCGTGGAGGTCACGGTAAGATTGCACTTTCTACAAAGGAAAGCGACTACGTCGAACAACTAATGGTAGTCCACAACCATTCAACACTCTTATGTTTTTCGAATTTAGGCAGAGTACATTGGTTACCCGCTTATCGAATTCCAGTTGAAAGTCGGAACGCTCGAGGGAAACCCCTAGTCAATATGATTAAATTACAGTCCAACGAACGGATCACCACGGTGGTTCCGATGGACGACGATCCGGAAGACAAGTTTGTCGCGATGGCTACCAAGAACGGTCGGATTAAACGTACTCAACTTACACACTTTGTACAACCACGTAAGTTAGGAAAGATTGCGATCACACTTGAAGATGACGACGAACTAGTGGGTGTTGCTGTGACGGATGGAACAAAAAAACTAATGCTAGTTCAAAGTGCTGGTTTCGCGTCGATGTTTCAGGAATCCGATGTGAGAGCACAGGGGCGATCTGCCCGTGGAGTTCGCGGTATTCGTCTTGCTAAGGACGAAAAGGTACTTGCGTTTATAGTTCCTGAAGAAGATGGTTTTTTACTGTGTGCTTCCGAAAATGGTTTTGGTAAGTGTTCTAGAATCGACAGCTTTAGATTAACACGACGGAACGGGAAAGGAGTAAAAGCCATCAAAACTTCCGTGAGAAATGGCGCTTTGGCTTGTGCGCTACAAGTGGTAGACAACGATGAAGTCATGTTCATTAACGATCGTGGGGTTTTGTTACGGACTAAGGTTAGTCAAATTTCCAAGGTCGGCCGTGTAGCTCAAGGAGTTAAGTTGCTCGACTTGAAGGATGGTGCAAAACTCGTAGGTGTCGCGAGAATACAGGCTGACGAAGGACTAATACCGCAAGATTCGCTTGATACGTCCGACGAAACCAAAACTGAGATTGACGAGAATACCGACGAATAAACTTTATTTTGTATTCGCCAACCATCTAATAATTTTCCTACAACATGAACCGAGCTTTTAATTTTGCCGCAGGTCCAGCTGCACTCCCCGACGAAGTCTTACAGATCGCCCAACGCGAACTCATGGTGTATGGCGATCTAGGGCATTCCATCATGGAGATGAGTCACCGCTCATCGACATTTATCGAGGTTGCTGAGCACTCAGAAGCAACTCTTCGGAAGCTGTTGGGTATAAACGATGATTTTCACGTGCTGTTTATGCATGGAGGCGCGACCATGCAATTTGCACTGATACCGCTCAATTTAGCTACACCTAACACATCTGCTGAGTACGCTATTACTGGTTATTGGTCGAAGCGGGCATGTAAAGAAGCGCAACGCATTCGGACGGCGCACGCGGTTACCGAGACCGACACCTATATCGCACCAGAGAGCAGTTGGGATCGTGTTGACAACAGCAGTTATTTGTACTTTACTTCAAATGAAACTTTACGAGGAGTTCAATTCCACGAGTTTCCCTCCCCTGAACATACCCCACTTGTATGTGACATGACATCGGATTTTTTAACACGTCCAGTCGATGTTTCGAATTTCGGGTTGATTTATGCAGGGGCGCAAAAAAATGCGGGAATAGCAGGAGTTACGATAGTAATTGTCCGCAAGGAACTGTGCAGACCGCTAGAATCAAATGAATTACACTTTCTGAATTATCAAACCCATGCGCAATACGACTCGATGTACAACACACCAAGTACTTTTGCGTGGTATGTATCCGGTCTTTATTTCGATTGGATTGTTAAGGAAGGAGGAGTGGAAGTCATGCAGCAACGTGCTGCACAAAAAAGTGAAGTACTTTACCGTGTCATTGATGGTAGCAATTTCTATCAAAGTCCGGTCGCTAAAGAGCATCGCTCAGTACAGAATGTTACTTTTTACTTACCTGATGAACGACAGCACCACCACTTTCTCAAAGAAGCTTCAAATGCAAATCTCAAAAACTTGGAAGGACACCGTGAAGTAGGTGGTATTCGCGCTAGTCTTTACAACGCAGTTACCCAGGAAGGGGTTGATACTCTTTGTGATTTCATGCAAGATTTTGAGAATAGACACGGATAGACATGAACAGTCGCCACCGCCGCGAGGAACTTAGTGAATTAGAGGTAACTGATGAGCAGTTACTATATTTGCTGAACCAACGGGCCGAATTATTTCGCGCAAAACAAGAATCTGAGCGTTCAACGAACCAGGAACAAAGCTCGTTGAAGGAAAAAGTTCGTGATGCGCGGTTCGTTCAGCGACTGCAAGAACTTAATCAAGGTCCGCTGACTGATGAGCAAGTTGAAAGTTTGTTTCGTGAAATCGAATCTTGTTGTTCATCGCTGCAAAGTCCTACGATCGTTGCTTTTCAAGCACGCTCTGGAACGCCGGTGGAAGATGCAGCCCTTCAACATTTCGGTACGGGGGTTTCGTTGGTACCACAAGCGACTGTGAACGGTGTGTTTCGGTCTGTTGAGAAAGGTACGGCATCCTATGGTATTGTCCCGATCGAAGGCAATATAGATCGTTCTTTTAGTGTTACTTTTGATTGCTTTCTGCAACGAAATGTCAAAATTTGTGGTGAAGTACCCTATACATTGCGGTATGCGATCCTGGCCCGGCCACATACCCCGTTAGACGCCATCGATGTGGTATATGCACAAGCAGATGCTTTGACTTCTTGTCTTGACTGGTTGCAACGGCAGTTACCACATGTACAAACGCAGGAAGTAGCTAGTGGGACTGAGGCGGTCCAGTATGCGCAAGATCGAAAGAATTCCGCTGCGATTGCGAGTAAGCTGCGAGTAGAACAGTTTCAGCTAGAAGTGTTACAAGACAATATCGAAGATGAAGCTGACAATTACGTTCGCTACGTAATCCTTGGAAGCGAATTTGGAAGCCCCTCTGGTAATGATAAAACCTCCATTATTGTGAGTTCTAAGGATGAGCCAGGGGCACTCTATCGAATCCTTTCACCATTTCAAAAGTACAACATCAGTTTGTCACGAATTGAAACTCGACCGATTCATGGCGATGGAGTTTTTCTCTTTTTTCTCGACTTTGATGGACATGAGTCGGAGAAACATGTACAAAAAGCACTATCTGCAATCGAACAAGTGACAACAATGGTTAATCGCTTGGGTTCCTATCCTAAGGCATTAGCTCAGGGTGTTTAAAACCCCTCGTAACTGAGTTTTTTGTGACTCAGTTTTTCCATAAGTATTGATTGTAGACTTTGATTAATCCCTGTATGAACTCGAACGTTCCTGTCATAACGATCGATGGGCTAGCAGCGTCGGGTAAAGGCTCTGTCGCGAGTGAAGTTGCGACTAGACTCGGTTGGAATCTCCTTGACAGCGGATTGTTTTATCGAGTTGTAGCATTCTTAGTCGATCGATATAGTTTATCGCTGCAAGATGTAAGTCCAATTGTCGATATGATTATCAAAACAACACAGTTTGTTTATTCCAACGCCGGAGTCTCCGTGGCGACATCATCATCTAACTGTGAGGCTCAAACGCAAAACACCTTCTTACTTGACGATTCACATCGAGTTGGTTATGTCCGGTGGAATGGAAATGATATCACGAGAGAGGTACGCTCTGATCGTATTTCGAAAATTGCGGCGCGAGTAGCCGCCTCAGAGCAAATACGCGAAGTGTTGCGTCCGAAACAACGAGAACGTCGACAACCCCCAGGATTAGTAGCTGACGGTCGTGATATGGGTACAGTAATTTTTCCTGATGCGCCGTTGAAGATATTCTTGGAAGCTTCGCTAGCCGTACGCGTAAGTAGACGTATCCGGCAGTTGGGTTTAACCGAGACCAAAGCTGAATTTCAACGAATCGAAAAGACAATGCAAGAACGTGATAATCGAGACACATTACGCAAGGTCGCTCCTGCCGTGGCGGCGGTGGATGCGATCAGTCTAGATTCTTCTGACCAAACGCTGACCGAGACTGTAGAGGTAGTGATAAACTTGGCAAAAGAACGACAGATTGTCTCGTGACTTAGCGAACTTTTGGGTAGTGTGTCATAAAAGTAAAATATACGCTTTAATTTTTGACATAAACGGGTAATTCCATTCTGCGTTAATATTCAAAATTTGAAAATGACTAAGTTGATTGGTCTTCAATGACCGTCAACTCTTTTTCCAATTACCCCAATCTCTTTATCCTTCCTTTTTTCACCCAACCTAAATCAATTTTTATGAACACTTCCTTTTCTGAACTTTTTGAAGAATCTGCGCGTACGGTTGAAATGTCTCCCGGTTCAATCATTGTTGGAACCGTTGTTGACATCTCCGATGAATTTGTGACTATGCATGTGGGATTGAAGTCCGAGGGAATCATTCCACGGGAGCAGTTTCTTAATCACAAAGGTGAACTTAATCTCAATATTGGAGATCAAGTTAAAGTTACCATGGAGGTTGTCGACGATGGTTTTGGTGAAACACGATTGTCTCGAGAAAAAGCTAAACGAGTCGAGACTTGGGAGCATTTGGAAGAAGCATTCGCCACTAAAGAACCTATCAAAGGTGTTTTTAGTGGGCGTGTTAAAGGTGGCTTTACCGTAAATATTGACGACGTTCGGGCGTTTCTTCCAGGTTCTCTAGTTGTTAGTGATCCTAATCAGGACCCGACAGAGTTAGAAGGACAGGAATTGGAGTTTCAAATCATCAAACTTGATATAAACAGAAATAATGTTGTTGTTTCACGCCGTGCGGTGTTAGAAGCAGAACACAGCGACGAACGGGAAGCTTTACTCGAAGCACTCGCGGAAGGACAAATTCGACAAGGGACTGTGAAAAATTTAACAGATTACGGTGCATTTGTAGATTTAGGTGGAGTTGACGGTCTCTTACACGTGACTGACATGGCATGGAAACGTATTCGCCATCCAAGTCAAGTACTTTCGGTCGGGCAAGAGGTCACGGTTCGAGTTCTTTCGTTTGATGCAGAACGGAGTCGTGTTTCGTTAGGGATGAAACAATTAGGCGAGGATCCTTGGATCGACATTTCCCGTCGTTATCCTCCTCAATCAAAAGTGTACGCCACAGTCACCAATATCACCGACTATGGTTGTTTCGCGGAGATCGAGGATGGAATTGAAGGTCTGGTCCATGTGTCAGAAATGGATTGGACTAGCCGTAATGTGATCCCCTCTAAAGTTGTAACACGTGGCGATACAATTGAAGTCATGATAATCGAAATCGACGAAGAACGCCGACGAGTTTCTTTAGGTATTAAACAGTGTCTTGACAACCCTTGGGAGCAGTTTGCGGAAACTCACAAAGTTGGTGAAACAGTGTCTGGTGTTGTGCAATCAATCACTGACTTTGGGATATTCTTACGTTTAGATGGTAATGTTGACGGTTTGGTACACATCTCTGATATGTCGTGGACCGAACCTGGCGAAACAGTAATACGACGATATAGTAAAGGCGAGGAAGTCGATGCTGTTGTGATCGCAATTGATGTCGAGCGAGAACGGATTGGATTAGGCATTAAGCAACTCGATGCCGATGTGTTTGGTGACTTCCTTGAAGCTCATCCCATTGGATCTGTGGTAAAAGGTACCGTAGAAGAAGTACGTCAGAAAGATGCTACAGTGCGTTTAGGTGAAGGAGTCAAGGGTGTTATCAAAATCGGTGAGATTTCTGAAGAACGAATTGAAGACGTTCGGAATGAACTCAAAGTGGATGAAGAAGTTCAAGCGAGAGTCATTGGCACCGACTCAAGACAAAGAAAGATTTGGCTCTCGATAAAAGAAAGTGAGATCAAGGAAGGCAACAAGATGCAACAAGAGTATCAACAACCGGTAGAAGAAGCCAAGACGATGACTTTTGGTGAGCTGATCAAAACGCAACTTGAGGCCAAGCAAAATGACTCGCCAGAGGAAGAGACCGAAAACGAACAAGAGAAGTAATCGGTCGTTGACTTTGACTAGCACACGTTAGACTACGGTTGAGAAACGTTGGCTTTGAAAAACAAGAATCCAGGGCTTGAAAAAATCCTCGCGACCTATCCGGAATACTCAACCGAGCAAGTCGAGTTTTATCTTCAATTTATCGTTCAGCAGATGTCTGACGCCTTGGTCATGGCAGAACGTATTGAGGTTCGCGGATTTGGCGTTTTTACTTTACGAAGACGGGTTCCCAGAATCGGACGAAATCCACAAACAGGGGAACAATTGATGTGGCCTGAGGCATTTTTACCTCATTTCAAACCTAGCGTTGTATTAAAAGAACGAGTTTCGAACTCTAGCTAATATTCCTTACTTTTTTTGCCGTAATCGAGTTACTCCTTGGTATTGGCAGTCAAATTTACGTATTCCTGTTAATTTTTCTAGGTTCATGGACCGACGAACAAGTCCATAAACTCGTGTACTGGTATACCACTTAACGAATTTGTTTCGCTACAAGTAGTCACAGTTTAATCGACACGATCATCATTTGCGTGAAGGACTTGTGGGCATATAGGTAAATTCGAATACGATTGAAAAAACTGTATACGCTCGATCATGGACACAAAACTACGTTTCACCGTAAATTTTTGACTGATTACGAATACACTTTTCTAAGCAATTAGGGGTATATTGCCGCAGCTGCGCTTTGCTGTGGAGGGACTTGGGACGACGGCTTGAGTAGGAACGATGTTGCAGTCACGCTTCGATCAACAAGATGGACTTTTTGCCCTCAATCAAGAGTTTTTTTTTGTGTTCAGTTATGAGTAGGAATTTGCATTCGTCGGAAATGAACGTAAGCGTCCATCGAACTGAGGTAATTTCTGCACCACTGCGCCACCGTAAATTTATAAAATCGCCAGTAGCACTTCATGGCAGGGTTGAAGTCGTTTAAAAAAACTTGAACTTAAAGCACTTAAAAGTTACGGAATATTTGTGTCGTTCAGATCTGAGCTTTCATCACTGACTGGCAGTAGAGATCGAACGACCTTTAATTGTTGCTCTGTCAAAGCATCGCCCCGACGCTCTTGCTCACGAACAAGTTCACTCGCGATGTATTTCCGAGTTTCGTTATCTGGCATTTCTTTGAGTTGATCAATCAAATTGTGGACACCCCTAAAGGTAGCAGATAAGGTAATTACAGATAGGTAAACTTCCTTCCGATCGAAATCTAGTTCGTTGGCTAAATTGATGGCATCGGCCCACCTTCCGTCTTCTATCAATCTATCGCCTACTGCCACAAATCCATCATTGATTGCTGGATCGGGCAGATCATCGAGCAAGGCGATAGCTTTGTCGAGATTACTACCGTTGAGCAGAAGAGTCGAAAACAAATCTCCTACCTTACCGCGTTGGACGAAAGAGGAATCTAGTGGTTGGTTGAATGCTATCTCCAATGCCTTATCCGGATCAACTTGAATGTAGTTTCTCAACACCCAGAATAGTAAATCTCCCTGTATATAACTGTCAGCAAAAGTGGTCTCCTGGATCCAGGTTATAGCCTCCAAAGGGTCATACTCAGACCAACTCATGACCAATTCCGACTCAAGAGATTCGTCAGGTGTCCCCGGAATTTTCTTTAGTTCTCCAAGACGTTGTATCACTTCGTCCGGATTAGTCTTAGCTAGCTCACGAACAGCTAGCGAAGAAGCGGCACTTCGGTCTACTCGCTCAATCTGACTCATGCTCTCTAAAACGTCAAGTGGATCTAGTTTAGCCCACTCATCTATCGTTTTGCGGTAGGGCATTTGTGACTTGTTATATCCAAATTCAGTCACCGCGAAATACGCGTCTTTAGGATTGTGATTTGCCCAAGCTTCCATGAGAATAGGAAGAATAAAATTTCTACTTTCGTAAGGCATAGTCTTAACCGTCTGAAAAGCTCTATTTGGTTCGGTATCCAAGACTTTTTTCAGGATTGATTCCAGCACGAATCGGTCTGTCAAATACAGTGTCTCGTAGAAATGACTCAAGACTTCAAAACCTTCCCCTTCGATTCGCGCGTTTGCAATCTGTACAAGTACTTCAATCTGCTCATCGTTGTCAACATCATCTTGTAAGAGTTGATCCCATGCCACAGAGGGTTGATCTAGTTGTTCGATTGCTTCAGCCTCTCGAAGTAGTCTCACAATGTGTTTGGATACTTGAGCATCCTCGGTTAGTCCATTCCAATCACTCTCCGACAATTCATCTTGACTAGCCACCATCGTTCTTAGTGCATCTTCTTGGTAAGATTGCGGCAAACTTTGGACAATCTCAAGAGCTTTTTCTAATTCGGCTGTTGACAGCGTCGCTACCACGAGGTTGATGAGTTTTTGATGACGATTCCACGGATATTTCCATATCAGGTCTAAAGCAGTCTCAGGAATTTTGTTTGTCAACGTTATTATCAACAAATCCTGCAATAATTGAATCCGATTATCTTGTTCTAACTCGACGATTTGGATCGCGAGCTGCATTAGTTGGTCGATCGACCTTTCTTCAAGTAAATCCAAGTAATCGTTAAAAGTAAGCGGTTTTTCAGTAGTTTGCAATAAAGAATTCCACGAGTCAATGTCATAACTGTCTCGTACAACGGGGGAAACACTAGCACTTTCATCTTTTTCAAAATTACGTTCGCTACGAATCGTGTCGAATGAAAACAATTGCCAAACTGTCAAGACTAGGGCGCAACCGACAACCGCGGCTACGAGCGTTGCGACGATAAATTTCTTGTTTGAGTTAGTCATCATTGTTTATGAGAATTGAACATCGTGAATACCTGGCAGTTTATAATTTCAGAGAAAATTACAACCATAGAATTACTGTAATTTGTTATCGGAAACGAGATTCTCCAGTACGGCGATTTCATCCTGCGACATCTTCACACGATAGCCAAGCCTTTCATCCAATAGAGTGGCTGCAATAGCTTGTTGTGATTCAACAGTTGGTAGCTTGGCTAAATTTTCAAATAGTTCGTCTGGTCGTAGATAAAACCATTGGATGGCTAAATTTTGAAAATATTGGGGTTGGTCGGAGCCAACGAGCTCTGCCCCAAGTTCGATTGCTTCGTCTATTTTGCCAAATGAAACAAGAGCCAAGCCAATAGTACTGCGAGCCGTAAGCATCAGAGATTCGTCAACTTCTTGAAGGAGTTCTATTGCTCTTTCAAAGTCCCCTCTTTCGGCCACTGATTCTATGACACGATTCTCCAAGGTGAGTCGAGGATCATATTCTTCAGGTTCACCGTACTCGACAGCAAGTTGATATGCTCTCAACGGATCCGTGTGAGAAAGAGCAGGTAAGACTTCTTGCAGAACGTCTTTGCGCAGAGTGTCATTGATGGAGTCCGTTGCTAACAACCAGTCGGTTGTCGCCGTCACGTCGTACTCTATCCAGGTGTTGGTCAACAATCGAACACCCCTACCGATATTTTCACCGAGCTCTTTCATTTGAACAATTGATGATAACGCCTGTTCTACACGTTCCGTTCTGACTAAGCTCCTAACAGCATATGCTATTACAGTTTCACGCAAATCTTGCGGAGCTTGTTGAATACTCTGCAACACCTCCGTTGGTTCAACTTCAGCCCATGTCCTCCACACCGTTCGATGAGACTCCTTGTACATTTCAGAACCTTTTATTTCGGAAATCGCTTCCATGGCGGCCCGAGGGTCTACATTAACCCAATCGCTCAATATTTCTATATTTACGCTATCCTGGAGATCAGACGGGTTGTTAAGATTGAGTTTCCAAAATTCGTATGGGTCTTTTTGAACGATTTGGTTCAGTAGGTTTAAAAACAAGCGATCGGCTTGAAAGTCGAAAAGACCAAGTTTGGCATACTCGTCACGAAAGCTATTCAAGAGCAGTGTGAGAGCTTCATCATCATCGTCCAACACCCATTTACCGATGACCTCTGAGAGCAAAGACTCTTGTCGTATATCGTTCACATTGTCGGAAAATATCGATTGAAATGCTGCATGAGGGCTGGATTGCAATAGCTGTTTAACGGCGATTTCGGCTAGTACTTCGTCCATCAAGCCATTGATGTCTAATGAATCTGCTAGGTCCAGTATGTCCGATGACAGAGGAAGCGATAACGTTGAAACAATTGCTCGGATTACTACCAGTTGTATGTGCTTAGTTTGTTGCGTAGCACTCTTCATCGCTTCGATTGGGTCTTGTGAAGCCCATTCGGAATAGAGAATAAAAATCAGATTGAGGTGTCGCGAAGAACGCATCGACTGAACCGCATCAAGTGTAGCTTGTGGATCCATACTAGCCAATTGTTCGACCAATAATTCTTGTATATACCAGGTGTCGAAATTACTGGGTAAAGCGACAGTTTGGTTCAAGAGTTCAAGAATTTGATCAAACGTAGCCGTTTCAAAGAACTGCATCAGTTCTAGGCTTTGGTCGATTAAGTTCGTGGTATCGGAAATATCCTTTAAATTCGATAAGTCTATCGAAAGTTGATCAGTCGCAGTATCCGCGGAGGAAATTGTTCCATCGAGAGTGCGAGAATTATTAGTCGTAATGGAGGTGTACAGCAACAAGCCTACGAGACTAAGTACAACGCCGCCACTCAGTCCCCCGACAATGCTCCAGAAGAGCAAACGTGGTTTCATGCCGATTCTAACTACAGAATCAACTTCCTTTGAATCTAACTAATGCACTCTCAAACCAATCGGCTGCCTGTGGAACGATAGAGTTTATTTGCGCCTGACTTAGACCTGCATTTTCTAAACGAGTGCGTAATTGATTACTGTAATACTGCGTTAGACTAGCGATTTCGTCTGCTGTGAGCGAGTTAGGACCAAGTGGGAAATGGATGTTGACCATATTCCTTAGGTCATCCGCATCAAGAGATTCTCCTTTAAGAATTTTGGCTACTGTATCGTCTACAACTTTGTTGGTCCAATTCTGGAGAGTACTCATGGGTACGCTCATAACTGTATGAGCAAGCGAAATCAGAGAGAATAAAACTAAAACTCGAGCAAAGGTTGAAAAGCGAGGTTGTGTTTGCTTCTTTGAGACGAGAAATTCCGAATCATTGATGCAAATTTCTGGTTCGCAACGGATTTGATTTTGTTTATGTGATAATTGAGTCATAAGAAGCCTAACTGTTGATCGGTAGTAACGGTCAACATTCAAGTGATAATTTTACTAAACATGTTGGCACGAATCTAATTAAGAAATTTGATGCTTCGAAAGTCTTAAAAGTTTTCGCTGTGAGTTGGTCTGTTTGTTTTAAAAACATGCTCGACTACGATCTCCGCAAGTCGGCTAGAGAAACCTAATATTCTTTGTTGATTACACTCGACGTGGATTGTAGAATCCTCTCAGGACGCGTCCAAAATCTCGATTAGCTTCGGTACAGGTGCGAAACAGTTGTCGTGTTAAATGATCAAATAAACTGATTTTAGCATCGCAAACAAACTGTTAGAGTGGTACTATCATAGTAGGGGATCCTATAACGAGTTTCTTATTCACGGTTGTACAAAATAGTCTGAATATATGGGACTGTTTTGGTGAACAATGTTGAGTACGAGATCGTTCTGAGAAGAAACAAGATACAGGATTACTAGTAGGTTGGATAAATGCCAATTCTTCTTTACTCAATGAACGACAACTGCTGAGCGACTGACTGAAATCAACCTCAAGAATCTTTGGATTATGAACCACTGTAAATCGTTCCCATACGATTTATACCAAGAATCTCTAGCTACGTTACCTCTTCTAAGCATTTCAATTGCCAAGTTTAAGGTAAATAAGCCGCGTGAATGGGTCTGCGTCGGTTTTGGGGGACAGTCATTAAGATAATCCACAGGAGGAATTTCGATGATTGCCCCGAAACCAAGACGAACTCGGAAGCACTATAGTGAAGAGTTCAAACGCGAGGCGGTAGCCCTGTTTCAGACGGTGGGTATCACGGCGGCGCAAGTGAGTGCTGAATTAGGTATATCCCCGTCGGTGTTATACCGTTGGCAGCGTGAGTTAGCGGTGGTTCAGGAGAAGATGGAACGACCGTCTTACGAGGACCTTGAGAAGGAATTGCGGCGGTTGCGCGTGGAAAATGACTTTTAAAAAAAGCTTCCAGTTACTTCGCCTCACAACCACCGTGATGGGGAGTCCAAACGCGCCCCTGCTGATCGGCGCCTTGCGACCTTGATTGGTAGTGTGCACCGTCAATGGGACGGGATCTTGGGATACCGTCGGATGCTCACGCGGTGGCGCGCAGATCATGGCGAGGACCTTGGTGCTTGCCGAGTTCGGCGGTTGATGAAAGCGGCGAATTTATTCGGTGTTCCCAAGAAAAAAACGCAATCGCCGAAGCCGGTTCCGGTCGATACCACCCTCCCGGATTTGGTACCACGCGACTTTTCGGCGGCGGCGCCGAACTGGGTCTGGGTTACTGACCTCACGGAACTCAAGACGGGCGAAGGTAAGTTGTTTCTGTGTGTGCTTAAAGATCTCTACGATGGTACCTTAGTGGGTTGGCAAACCCGGGCCCGACCAACCGCGGAGTTAGTCGTTTCGACCGTTGAGTGGGCCTTAGCTAAGTCGGGCTGGCAGTTCGGCACCCGAACGATCATTCACTCGGATCATGGTAGTCAATACACGAGTACCGCCTATCGCCAGTGTCTCCAACAGTATGGTTTGCGGTGCAGTATGGGACGCGTTCGCACCGGTGCTGATAATGCCTCGGCGGAGAGTGTGTTTGCCCAGTTGAAACGAGAGTTAGTGCATCGCTGTCAGTTTCGTACTCGGACCGAAGCGACGGCACGTATCAATCACTATTTCATGACGATATACAATCCCTGGCGACAAGAGTCGAGGAAACTGAAACTCGGAAACTGACATACGAACTTCACCGCCAACAAACAAGTGTCACTTTTTGATCAAAAAGTGACTAACAATGTGTCCCCCAAAACCGACGCAGACCCTCGTGATATTTCTGCAGGTGAATGTCCTAACGCTAGTTGGGGAGGGTGTGTTATTCACGATACTAGTGATATCGATGAGGAAACTGGTAAATTAGGTGTTGAACGAATTATTATCGATGTTCGCGCATATGAAGACGCCGATTGGATTCCAGATGAAGAAACCGTAGGGGTGATTGCAGAAGCTCTTATTCACGAGCGATTGCATTACCTTTGGCCGGTCAAGTATTTGGATTCTGTATTACCAGATGGAACGCCCGTGTACAAAGATGACGAAGAACACGAGAAAGTGAGAAAGGCGGCGAATCAAATCCTTAAGAGAGTTTTTGGTCGTTGGGGTAATCTACACAAGAAGATTGGAAAAGCATACCCACACCCCACGGACGAACTTGTTTGGATTGTACCGACGTGGCCCCTTTTACCCATTCATTGAAGTTGAGACAGATCATTATGAACAAATTAAAAATACGATTAGTTGTTGGAGTGTTAACTATCTTTGTTGTTGTTGGAATTGTTGCATCTCCTCAAGTTGCGAGGGATTTTTTGAAAGACCAAACCATGACGAATGCAACAGAGATGTGGAAATTGTGTGTTGTCACTGATGAATTGGGTTGGATCAGACTACGGGAGGATTGTGTTGAAAGATTCGATCAAGTGTTTTTACAAGAAGACTTCTGGGGATTCAATTACAACAACAGTCGTGAACTCATTACAGGATTTGCCCGTTCGTCATTGTTGCGCGTAGATGTGAACACGCGTTCAACATATCTACCTTATGACACACATTTTGTGGAGAATCGACCAACTCTTGCGGAAGTTCTTGATTCAACAAAACAATTGGAGCGTTTTCCTTTGATCAACAATGTTTTGAACACACCGCATTGTGCCAAACTAACGGAAGGATCATGGGAATTAGATACTTCTTTGTATGATGTTTGTAAATCACGGGAACTCGTATTACATGCTTACTGGTTGGATATATGTGTAACCAACTTTAATTTACACCACTGGTGGAACAAACCTGCTTCAGTCAAAAATAAGATTTCTGAAATGCACGGTAGTATGCCGAGACATGAGGATAAGCATTTAGGTTACTCCACTTTTTTCCAACTCAAAGAAAAAATTGAAGAACGAGATCGTTTTGAGAAGAAACAAGATACGGGATTACTAGTAGATTGGATAAACGCCAATTCTTCGTTACTCAATGAAACAACAACTATTGAGCAACTGACTGAAATCAACCTCAAAAATCTTTGGATTATGAACCACTGCAAATCTTTCCCATACGATTCATATCAAGAATCGCTAGCTACTTTACCACTTCTAGGCATATCAACTACCAAATTTAAGTCAAATATGCCGCGTGAATTGAGTACTATCTACGAAAAGTTGATGGGGATCGCAGCACGAACAGGCGATGCCTGGGCTATCAGGAGTATTAATCCCCCGACAGACTGGAACGAAGACGATGAAGTGGATGTAGAAGGTGATTTTTTCAACTTTGTTTTTGAATTTGACTCTCTGTTGTACCATCGTTATATGGCTTCCCGACGCTGGGGTTCAGAGTCGCGAGAAGAACGTCTTAAGCATGTGGTTCGAGCGTACGAACTGACAAAACAGCAATTTGGTGAAGACATTACCTTGCACCGTGTCGGTATCGATAAGATTTATTACCCCACACAACGTCTTTCACATTACGTTGAGCTGAACAGGTTCAAATTTGTTCCCAGGATTAAGGATGAAATGTTGGATTTATTGGGGAATAAATCTGAAGTTACCGACCAGTAGGTTAAATGTTTACATCATTGACGGAGGTGTAATCGTTGCTAATCTTTTCTAGGTGAGAGTACCTACGAACAAATCCACAAACTGGTGCACCGGAAACGTACGTAACTTATTGGTGTCGCTACAAGCAGTCAAAATTTGATCGATACGATCTTTTGTAAAGTGTGTTTCTAAATTGTGAGTAAACTTCTCGATTAGTTTCGGAATACCTTCAGCCCTTCGGAAACGATGCCCGATCGGATACTCCACTTCAACTGGACCGATCGCAGTACCGTCTTTGAACTTAATCTCAATACGATTAGCAATCGAACGTTTATCAGGGTCGTGATATTCTCGCGTATAGCGAAGATCTTCATTTACAACCATCAAGTTGCGTAGTTGATCGATTCGTGGATCGCTTGCAACTGCATCTTCGTAGTCTTCCGCCACGAGATTTCCTTTGAGTAACCCAATCGCAACCATGTACTGTAAACAATGATCTCGATCCGCGGGATTATTCAAAGGTCCAGTTTTACTAATGATTCGAATAGCGGACTCATGTGTTGTCAATACGATCTCGGAAATTTCATCAATTCGATTGGTAATTTTTGGTGCAAGTTGAACCGCTGCTTCGACGGCGGTTTGTGCATGAAACTCAGCTGGAAATGAAATCTTGAACAAAATATTTTCCATCACATACGAAGTATACGACCGTTCAAATTTAAACTTTTTTCCTTTGAACGATACGTCGTAAAACCCCCAAGTCGGTGCAGACAGAACACTTGGATATCCCATTTCTCCTTTCAATACTACTTGCGCAAGATAAACCGCCCGACTAGTCGCATCACCGGCAGCCCAAGATTTTCGCGAACCAGTGTTGGGTGCGTGTCGATAAGTACGCAGACTGGAACCATCTACAAAAGCATGGGAGAGAGCATCGATAATCTGTTCACGCGTACCACCAAGCAATTTAGTCGCGATGGCTGTGCTCGCTACTCTCACCAACAATACGTGATCGAGTCCAACACGATTAAAACTATTTTGTAAAGCTAAAACCCCTTGGATTTCGTGTGCTTGGATCATCGCTTTTAGCACCGTATCCATAGTAATTGGTGCCCTATGTTCGTGAGTATGTTGCTGGCTGAGCCAGTCACAAACACTCAGAATTGCCCCTAGGTTGTCAGACGGATGCCCCCATTCCGCAGCGAGCCATGTGTCATTGAAGTCTAGCCACCGAATCGTACAGCCGATATCCCACGCTGCCTTTACTGGATCGAGTACATAAGAAGTCCCAGGTATCCTAGAACCGAAAGGCACAGAAGTTCCTGAGATAATTGGTCCAAGCAATTTGGTACACTCGGGAAATTGCAATGCCAATATCCCACATCCGAGCGTATCGAGTAAACACAGTCGAGCTGTTTCGATCGCTTCGGAAGTTGGTGGACTATCGTTTACAACGTAGTCGGCAATATCGACTAGAACTTGATCTGGCTTGGGGCGAATATTACTGTCGGCACGAGACTGACTCAAAGCTGTGACCGTTCCTGTTTAAATCTAACGGTCTTCGAGTGCAATGTAAGGTCTCGGATCAGAACCAACGTAAGTGGCGCTGGGTCGAATAATACGATTATTACTACGTTGTTCCTTAACGTGTGCTGCCCATCCCGCGACTCGCGAACATACAAAAATCGGTGTAAACAATTTTGTGGGAATACCCATGTATCGATAAGCCGGTGCATGAAAGAAATCGGCGTTTGCAAACAATTTCTTTTCTTCTTTCATTGTTTGTTCAACCGCACATGCTAATTCGAACCAACTAGTGTCTCCATCGTGATTTGCTAGTTTCTTAGCCCACTCTTTGATAATTTCGTTTCGAGGATCAAATTCACGATAAACGGCATGCCCAAATCCCATGATCAATTCTTTGCGCGCGAGCATTTGTTTAACTTGCTGTACCGCGTGTTCGGGAGAATCGAAACGTTCAAGCATTGCCATTGCAGCTTCATTAGCGCCTCCATGTAGCGGACCTCGCAATGAACCAATCGCCGCAGTCATACATGAATGAAAGTCGCTTAACGTTGATGCGCAAACTCTAGCGGTAAAAGTCGATGCGTTGAACTCGTGTTCAGCGTAGAGAATCAACGACACATCTATGACACGGGCATGCAATGCATCGGGTTCGAATCGATGCAAAGTTCTTAAAAAATGTTCGGCTAGGGAACGCGCAGGAGAAGAAACATCTGTCCGACGGTTATTGTGAGAGTAGTTATACCAATAATTCACAATCGAAGGACATGCCCCAAGAAGTCGTTCCGCGTTATAGTCTTGTTGCGAAAAGTCCGTTTCGGGTTCAAAATTTCCAAGTAACGAGATGCCCGTACGTAAAACGTCCATCGGATGAGTCGTTGGAGGTAGGAGTTCTAACGTTTGCAGCAATTCTTTCGGCAAGTTGGTGGAAGCAAGAATTCGGTGTTTAAAGTCAACTAATTCTGTGGTGTTAGGAAGCTTATCGTATAGCAACAAGTAGGCAATTTCTTCGTAAGTTGAATGTTGGGCTAAATCAGTTATATCGTATCCGCGATAGGTCAATCCCGTTCCAGACATACCGACCGTACACAAAGCGGTTTCACCCGCCGACTGGCCTCGTAAGCCTGCTCCACCTAACTTTTTATCAACCATTTCGTATTTCAGTCCTCAGTTGAATTTATCGCAGCTTCCCACGTGTGATAGTCCAACATTTCGTAAAGTTCTTCCCGGGTTTGCATCTTACTCACGGTATCTATTTGTTTATTTCGGCGAATCGCACTATAGGTTTCAAGTGCTGCCTTAGACATGGATCGAAACGCTGAAAGAGGGTAGAGCGCTAAAGCGATGCCCATACTTGCTAACTCATCAATTGAAAAAAGTGGTGTCTTACCAAATTCAGTCAGATTCGCAAGAACAGGAACACTTGAATGTTCTGTTATTTTACAGTACGTATGATAATCGTATATTGCTTCAGGAAAAATAACATCAGCCCCAACCTCAATAAATCTTGTGATTCGTTCAAGAACTTCTTCAAGACCAAACTGCTGAAACGCATCTGTACGAGCGACAATTGAAAATTTAGTGTCAGTTCGGGCATCGGTTGCAGCCTTCAGGCGATCGCACATTTCGTCAATTGATACGACTTGCTTATTTGGGAGATGTCCGCAGCGTTTTTGGCCGACTTGATCTTCGAGATGTACCGCGGCTACACCTGCTTGTTCCAATTCCTTTATTGTTCGAGCAATATTGAATGCACTTCCCCAACCAGTATCGATATCAACTAACAAGGGCAACTCTGTTGCATTCGTGATCCGATTTGCGTCGGTTAAAACGTCGTGTAACGAGGTAACCCCAAGGTCAGGTAAGCCGTATGAAGCGGCCGCGACTCCACTCCCTGAGAGATAAATACATTTAAATCCAGCCGCTTCTGCTAATTTAGCACAATAGGCATTAATCGTACCGACAATCTGTAGTGGTTTCTCGTCAGCGATTGCTTGCCAAAATCTACTTCCCGGTGACATGTCTAGACCTGTAAACTCAGTAATTTTTCTAGTTTTTCTTTAAGTTGTTCGAAATTTTTAACGACCGCTATGTCCGGATGGTCGGCTACTACATTTGTGGGTGGATTAAAGAAAAAACCATGAGATGCTTCATTTATCATACCGACGTCGTTGTATGAGTCACCGGTTGCTATTGTCGAAAGGTTGATTGATCTCAACGCGCGAATCACATGAGTTTTAGGGTCTTCTTGTCGGCGAACATAACCCACAATACTACTGTCTGAACTCAGTTTAAGGTGGTGGCAAAGTAAAAAAGGATGATTGAGTTTCGACATGATTGGATTAGCAAACTCGTAGAAAGTGTCGGACAGGATCATGACCTGAAAATTGCGTCTTGCCCAACTCAAAAATTCCTTCGCACCTGTGAATGGTTCAATTTTTTCAACGAGAGATTGCAGATTTGTGTATCGAATTTGGTGTTCTTTCATCAATCTTAAGCGCATTCGCATAAGTTCTGCATAATCGGGTATATCGCGAGTTGTTTTACCTAAATCCGGGATACCGGTTGCGATTGAGAGTTCCATCCAAAATTCTGGAACTAATACTCCCTCAAGATCTAAACAGAGTACGTACATACTTTAACTCAGTTGTTTCGACAAGACTACAGACTTTAGAGTACTGCAGTAAACTAAATTGCATTCGTCGCACGTGACGAATGGATTGTCTTCTTGCTTTGAGACTAACCGTGTTCAGCACTGACGTGCTGTTTCTGCATATTCTCTAACCACACGATACGATCTCGTAACGACAGTTTTTTCTTTTTCAATCTTTGGATACGCATCTCATCTTCATGCCCAGTCTTAATGAGAATAGAGATGATTTCATCCAGATCTCGGTGTTCGATACGTAGCTGTTCGATTGTGAATTGAGTGTCGCTATCGTCGTTCAAGTTAAACCTCCTCAAGCGATGTAAGTTGACTGATAAATTGCAGGGTAATCGGTACACTCAAGCTTAGGAGTAAGCACGGGGTACAGATTAGTAATCTCATGCAAAAAAGAACAATGGAATTGTTCGGGAAGGATAGTGTGAATTTTCAAATTGAGATATTCGCACCCTTATATGTTACACCAAAACTAAATAGATGGGTTAGAGGCGAGTTTCCCGAAACTCTAAATTCGATACCTGTTCAATCGCGAATCCCACTTTGTTAGCTGTGTACAACGCTAACTCATTTTGAAACTCTACCCCACGCGCCGTCATCTCAGCATGAAGCTCATCAACGAACGCATCTAACTCCGTATGAAAGAAGAACGCGATATTTTGCGAGTTAAATTTTATGTAATGCTTTCCTAACCGTGTGTTCCAAGAATAAGCGTCAATTTACCTTAATTTTTAAGGTAAAGTTTTGACTAAAAAACTTGACTTTTTTTTTTTTTTTACGTATAATATTAAAATGAAATTATGTTCTTTCACTAGTCAATCAAAAA
>VXYV01000072.1 GCA_009845835.1 Gammaproteobacteria bacterium
TTGACGTTGGGAAAGATGCCTATCAACATGCGTTAGAGTACATCGACGGTACGATTGACAGTGACTGAGATGTAACTGTCAGTCTGTTGAACATTGCCTTACTGGTGGGAATCAAACGAACGTTTTGTTATGTGTCGTAGCGTCACATTTGTGTTCTGAGCACGATATTGTGCCCCGACGACAATAGAATAGTTACCTACGATAGGTTTCGTTCTAGTCATGTCAAAGTCAGAACACTTTCTGTATTCTCATTGATTTACCCTTTAGAACTAACTTCCACCGCGTATACAAACCTCATTTCACGCGAACTGAGTACTAACTCAATCGTAAAATAATCGTATGCGTTCTCTCATCGCACCTTCGATTCTTTCCGCTGACTTTTCGAAACTAGGTGATGAGATTCAAGCGGTACTCGCTGCCGGCGCGGATGTCATCCATTTCGATGTCATGGACAACCATTACGTACCGAACTTAAGTTTCGGACCAGTGGTTCTTCAGTCGCTCAAAAAACGATTCAGTACCGTGGAATTCGATGTTCATCTCATGGTAACCCCGGTCGAATCGCTGATCGATGCTTTCATTGACAGCGGCGCAACCTATATTTCGATTCACCCGGAAGCTACTCAGCACTTGCACGCAGCCGTACAACGAATACAGGACGGAGGTGTTCGCGCTGGGATTGTTTTAAATCCTGGTACACCACTAGGTGTGCTAGATTCAATCATCAACAACATCGACTTGATCCTAGTTATGTCGGTTAACCCGGGCTTTGGCGGACAAAAATTTCTCCCCGAGAGTTTACCAAAACTTACAGCCGCAAAATCTATGATTGACCGAGCAGAACGTCCGATCCGGCTGGAAGTCGATGGAGGAATTAATGTTGAAAACATAGGTCTGGCGCGACAAGCTGGCGCGGATATGTTTGTGGCTGGTTCGGCGATTTTTGAGAGTGCCAACTACTCTACCGTAATTTCACAGATGCGCGCGTTAATCGACCAGAAAAGTTAGCATTTAATGTACGACGCCTACCTGTTTGATCTGGACGGTACATTGATCGACACAGCTCCAGATTTGCACTTCGCTTTGAATAAAACACTAGCGAAATGGCAGCATCCTACAGCGACACTCCAATTGGCTCGCCGATGGGTTGGACACGGTGCTAAAGCGATGATCACCAATGCTTTGTTGAATGAATCACAAAAAACACCAGACGAACAAGTCGTCGAAGCAATGTATCTAGATTTTCTAGAGTATTACAAAGCTGACATTGCTAACGTTGGACAGCCGTATCCTTCGGTTAGGCTTGTCATTCAGTATCTCTTTCGGAGAAAAACACGTTTGGGGGTCGTTACCAATAAGCGTTTCGACCTAACCACTATACTCTTCCAAAAATTGAACCTAAGCAATTTTTTTGAGGTGATTGTTGGTGGCGATACCTTGACTGAGCAAAAACCATCTCCTAAACCAATTGAGTACGCCTGCATGAAGTTACACTCAAATCCATCAAATACCTTATATATAGGTGATTCACGTACAGATGTTCTTAGTGCACGCGCGGCAGGATGCCCGGTAGTCTTAGTTCCTTATGGATATAACGACGACCTTCCTGTAACGACGCTGGGGGCTGACAAAGTGATTCACTCATTCCTAGAATTGATTGAGTAACTCTCCATAGTTTGAATGAATCTTTCGTGTTGTTAACTAACCTCTCCACTCGTACCAACAAAATTGTCGCGTCAACTTGGTTTACCACATTAATTCTGGTACTCATTCTTATCAACGCTGCGATGGTTGGTTGCGAGACTTCGGACTGGATCAATGCGCGCTTTACGTCTGAGTTCACGTTTGTTTACAACGTGATCCTAATTGCCTTCATAATCGAAGCCATCCTGAAGATGATCGCAAAAGTACCACAACCGTGGCGGTACTTTCAGGACGGGTGGAATTGCTTTGACTTTGCAATCATTGTTCTATCGCTAGTTCCCGCAGTTGGACAACTAGCCATGATCGCCAGAATCGCGCGTTTACTCAGAATATTCCGCTTGATATCGGTATTCCCGCAACTCAGAGTACTTGTTATCGCGCTACTCCATTCCCTGCCAGGTATGGCTAACGTCGTGTTTTTAATGTCGGTGATCTTTTACACCTACGGAGTCGCGGGATATCATTTGTTTCACGATATCGATCCGATCCATTGGAAGGATTTAGGAACCTCATTGCTGTCGCTATTTCGAATTGTTACCTTAGAAGATTGGACTGACATTATGTATGTCGCGTTAGACCATCATAGTTGGGCTTGGATTTACTTCGTAAGCTTCGTCGTTCTTGCGACTTTTGTAATCATTAACTTGTTCATTGGAATTGTGGTTACGAACGTGCAGGAAGCGCGAGAAAACCAACTAGCTGAGTTGAAACAAGAACTGCACACTGAAGAAATCGTACACGAGTTACAACGAACTCGAGATGCGCTCCAAAGGGTTCAAAACGCGCTTGAGAATAAACATGCCAGTTAAACATAAGTTCACAACTTTCATCGTGACCATAACCCTATGTGTAACTGTAGGAAGCTTGATTTGTGATGAGTCGCTACCACTCACGGGTACTCGGACATTACAATTCGATACCCAGGAAGTTACGTGGCTATCTCTAGACGTTGCTCCCGATGGTAATTCGATAGTACTTGATGCACTAGGTGATCTTTACGAACTTCCCATCGGTGGCGGTGAAGCTACACAGTTGACCTCCGGAATGGCGTTTGATTCACAACCTGTCTATTCACCAGACGGATCAAAAATTGCATTCATTTCGGATCGAAGTGGTAAAGAAGATGTATGGATCATGGACCGCGATGCATCGAATCTTCAACCCTTATCAGACTCGACCGACGACGCGCTCTTTGCATCCCCAAATTGGAGTCCCACTGGCGACCATGTCATCGCGTCCCGAACCACTTGGGGTTTGAGTACTTATGAACTTTGGGCGTATTCGACACTTGGCGGTAAAGGTATAGCGATAACCCGTGCCAATCGCAACAGTTCCGCTACTCGCAGTTCTCGCCACAATGCGATGGGTGGAGTTTATAGTCCAGATGGAAACTACCTTTATTACGCACGTAAGTATGGTGGGTTTGGGTACAACATTTCTTTTCCACAGTGGCAAATAATTCGGCGCGAATTGAGGACTGGGTTTGAAGATCGACTGACCGGGTCGTCGTCGGGCGCGTTTAAACCAAAAGTTTCACACAATGGCGAATATCTAGTCTATGGAACTCGCCAAAGTGGTTTAACGGGACTCCGAATTCGAAACTTAACGACTGGTGCTGATGTTTGGTTAGCACAAACAGTCCAGCGTGATGAACAAGAGTCGCGCTATACACGTGATCTTCTACCTAACTATGCGTTTACGCCAGACGACGAAACCGTGATTTACACGTACCAAGGGAAGGTGTGGCAACAATCTATATATGAAGCGTTCGCCCTCGAGGCTCTGCAACCGCGAGAAATTCCCTTCTCATTGTCAATCAACCAAAAAGTTGGACCTCAACTTTACTTTCCGTACCCACTGGGTGTGGGACCTGTTAAAGTGCGACTGGTTCGTTTCCTTGAAATGTCACCAGATAATAAAAGGTTTGTGTTTTCAGCAATGTCTCGCCTCCACGTCTATGACATCGAATCTCAGGATATTTGGGAAGTTGATACAAACGGACAATACGCGACCTATCCGACTTGGTCGCCCGATGGAAACAAACTTGCTTTTGTTACTTGGGACGGTGTAAAGGGTCAGGTTTGGACCGTCCCTGCGACTGCTGGGCAACCTCCTGAAGTTGTATCTCGCTACGCCGCGTACTACTCACAACCACTTTGGTCTAAGTCTGGTGAGTCGATTTTTGTTTTCCGAGGATTGTCACACGAACGTCAGATTACCGGAAGTGATTTTGGTCATCCTCCTGGTACAGACATCGTCGAAATACTTTTGCAAGATCCTAATAAACAAGGACGTGTGGTAAGACCTGCTCGCGGATTAGTGAACCACCATTGGGGTACGGAATCTGATCGATTGTATGCTTATTTATATCCCGGAATCTTTCGTTCGGGTGACTCGGGACTAGTTTCATTTCGACTGGACGGATCTGACTTCCGATACCACGTTATCGTCAAAGGACCTGGCATCTATTACGACGAAAATGATGTGCCCGCCACCTCGCTCGAGTTATCACCGAACGGAAAATACGTAGCAGTTCAACATGCTAATCAACTCTACATTCTTAATCTCATCGACATACCTTTGCAGTCGATCGAGAGTAATATCAAAGAATCTAAATTTCCACAAGTCTCATTGACGGAGGTCGGAGTAGATTATTTTGGCTGGTCAAGCGATTCGCGAATTATTTACTGGAGCGTAGGTAATAAACTGTATTACCGTTATTTGAACACAATCAAATCTGCCGTTGATTGTGTGTTTATCGACGGTAGTGTCGATCGTGATTGTGATCCGACTTCTCCTGCCAAGAATGTTAAGAATTCGTTACTCGAAGAACATGAGGCTGTACACCGACTAGCTATCGACCTTTACCATGCGCGCCATGAACCTGAGGGGATTGTAGCTCTAATAGGTGGAACTGTAATTTCCATGAACTCAGCGCAACCTGAAGTTATGACTGAGGCAACGATTGTAATCGACGGTGACAGAATCATCGCTGTTGGACAAGACGTCGAAGTTCCGAGTGAAGCGACTCTGATTGACATCGCCGGAGCATACGTTCTGCCTGGTTATATCGATACGCATGCGCACGTCGCGATGTACCGAGACATTCTCGATCCTAGGATGTGGTCATTACCGGCTAACCTAGCGTACGGTGTAACTACCGCAATCGATGTCCAACCAAGTACGATTGATGTTATTGAATACAGTGATCTGCTTGAGGCGGGCAAGATTGTCGGACCACGACTATTATCGACCGGACCAGGAGTGTTTAGTCACCACAAGTTCAAGAGTAAAGAACACGCTGAAAACATTCTCCAACGTTACGCGGATAGCTATGCGGTACACAATATTAAAGCTTACCTTATCGGTAACCGCGAACAACGACAATGGTTGCTGCAAGCGTCCCAAGCCTTAGAAATAATGCCAACCGCCGAAGGAGGATTAGACACGAAACTTGTTCTAACCCATGCCATCGATGGATTCAGTGGTAATGAACATAACATTCCGGTTGTCGGACTATACAACGATGTCGTCCAATTGATGGCACAATCAGAAATCGCATACACCCCTACACTATTAGTCAACTATGGTGGACCACAAGCTGAAGGCTATTTTCTCACTCGAGAGTCGCCATTAGAAGACGCTAAAATCCGACAATACATACCTCAGTCATTACTTGATTCGAAGTTTCGTCGAACTCCTTGGGTTCACGAACAAGAATATGTCTACAAGTTTCATGCGCAACAAGCTTACAGAATCATGAAAGCAGGGGGTAAAGTCGGTGTAGGATCTCACGGACAAGTTCAAGGACTAGGATTCCATTGGGAACTGTGGAGTTTAGCTAGTGGTGGGTTTTCGAATTACGAAGCCCTTCTGTCAGCGACTCGGACGGGAGCAGAAATGATTGGTGTAGTACAAGACATTGGGACTATTGAACCTGGCAAACTTGCCGACCTCGTGATTTTGGAACGTGACCCGTTGGTGGACATACGTGCGTCCGATGACTTGCTTTATGTGGTTCGAGGTGGTGTCATTAGAGAAACTGACAATCTCCAACAAGTATGGCCAGTTGAAACACCATAGCAAAGTTCGGTTACTCCCCACTAACTTAACACTATGCTAAAACTGTTCCTCTTCATTACGCTCGCTTTATTTGTATCAATGGCGAGCACGGCACCGGTGGTTAACTTGTATGACTTTGAGTTGCAAAGCAGTGACGAACGACAGAAATCGAAATTTGATTCATTACCTGCGGGGTTGCACTTAATTGAGCCTCCAAATGGCGACCACGACACGATGCTAGTCGCAGTCCATGGTCAAACAGCTAGACAAGACGATTGGATTGAAACTCTCAAGACAGTAGACAATGAAACGACCAAGACTTACTTTTTTCGCTGGGATACTAAAGATTGTCCAACCGAGAGCGCAAAGGAACTTCTCGCAGATGTTCTAGCAATAATTGACAAATCTCCCAAACTTGGTCGCATAGTGTTTATCGGTCGGGATTGGGGTGGACTGGTTCTAACCCAATTACTATCTAAATGGCAGGTAACTATTGCTTGTGATGTGCACTTGGTAGCGACCCCGCTTGCTGCACTAGATGATTTATTTGATTCTAACAATTGCGAAATGAGTCTTCCAAAGCGTATACAACCGACTGTACGATTGTTCCATTGGAAAGTTCGTGAGGTAGCAGGGGATAGTTTTTTTAAAAAGTTTGACACAGACCCTCAAGAATTGGATATTGACGGCAGCCTCTCGATAACATTACCCGCTAGTTACGAAAATGAACTCATCACGCATGCTACTAGTCTGAAGTGGGTGGCGCGGCGAATTAGTGAAAATTTACGCACCAACCAGTCAGTAGATTGATAAAACCAGCCTCAAATTCAACCATGCGCGTGTGTTTTGCAATCAGTGGACCAAATACCCGGGGAGGTATAGAACGGCACGTTTATGATCTGTCTCAGGGACTTGCGCAGACTAGTACCCACGTTTTTGTTTTAGCCCATGCATCGTATGCCGACTGGTTTCCTAAAACAATTCCGTTTCATCCGGTTCAGTTTGATCGGTGGCGCTACAATCCGAGGCTTCTTGCTGAAGTAGTCAAGAACATTCGACAGGTTCGACCTGATATCGTTCATGCCCATGGTCGGAAGGCGGCACAGGTGGTGTCACTTATAAGAAACCGTGTACCGAGTCGACGTATTTTGACCGTTCACAACGCTAACGTTAAAGCAATACATTACCGCCACTTTCATGAAGTGATTGCCGTTAGTTCAACTGTTGCTGCAGCAATTGAACACCCACGACTTTTCGTGATACCGAACGGTTGTTAAAGACAATGCCTCTCTCCGCTATTGCAGTGGGTCGTTTAGTACCTGTGAAAGGCTTTGATCGACTGATTCAAGCATGGCAAAAGATTCCCATTCCACTTGATATCGTCGGCGACGGGCCTGAACGCGGGCACTTGCAATCATTGATTCAAAAGAATGGCGTGAGTGACCGAGTTCGATTGATCGGAGAGTCCAAAGTAGTCTTTGATGTCATGCGAAATAAAGATCTACTAGTAGCCCCATCTCACCGAGAAGGGTTTAGTTACGTTATTCTCGAAGCTTTACAGTTCGAGTTATGTGTGATTTCCACAAAAACCGGTATCGCGCCGGACTTAATACCGGAGGAATTTTTACTTGAACAGCCAACGACAAAATTACTTACCGAGCGAATCAAGTGTGTTATTGAGAATTTCGCCGAAACACAGAGAAAATTTCAACCCGCATGGGAGCAAGCGAAGCAGTTCACGGTGGAACGAATGGTGAAGCAAACTGCGGCAATCTATCGAGATTCAGTTAACCACTGTCATTGACGTTCGTAAGTGCCGATTAGTCGGTTCATCGCGATTACAGAGGGTTCTATAAACTCGAACAACTCTGCCATGGTCAAACCGACTGGTAGATTTAATTCTTGATCTAAGGCAAAAATCCAAAAATAGTAGTGATGCATCCCGTGTCCAGACGGTGGCATCGGTCCGCCGTATCCTAATTCACCGAAATCATTCCTCCCAGTAGTGTGATCAGGAGTGGCTTCGGATAAAGTCCTAACACTTCCAGGTATGTTGTAGAGTGTCCAGTGTGCAAAACCGTAATTGACCGACGTAATGAGTGGCGCGTCCGGATCATGGCATACTACCGCGAACTCCAGGGTATCTTCCGGTACATTTCTCCAGGAAAGTTGTGGAGAAACATTAGATCCTTCACCGGTGTACTGAGACGGAATGGCGCGTAGATTCTGAAAAGCACTACTAGTGAGAACTATTTCAGATAAAGCAAATCCCATAATTGCGACTCCGTTTGAGCAAATCGCTAATCCAACTTAGAGTTAATTTTATTATGTAATGCTAAAATTCTTAACGTTTCAATACCAATTGAACAAATAGTTGATTAACTGAGGTGTAACCTGTGTACCACTCGTACCGTTACAGAACCAATGAGACCTACTAAAACAGCAACTCCAGAATCACAAGGAAGGTTAACAATTCCCGCCGCGAGTTTGGGGTTGCGACACGTAGCTCTCTATTCGTCAAATTATGAAGCAAGCAGACAGTTTTATGTGGAATGTCTAGGCCTAATTGTCGATTGGGAACCGGATAACAATAATGTGTATCTGACAAATGGGACGGACAACATAGCGCTACATCGGGTACAAAAAAAACATTTCTCAGACGACACTACACTTGATCATATTGGGTTCGTTGTAGCTTGCATGCAGGATGTGGACCTGTGGTATGAGTATTTCCGAAGTGTTAATGTATCCACGGATGGTCAGCCAAGGACGCATCGAGATGGTGCACGAAGTTTTTATGTTTGGGATCCCGATGGGGTGAAAGTTCAGATCATGTACCACCCAAAGATCTCCCTCTAGTTTTAGATCGTGTAAGGAAGCAATTTGTCAATGAATGTAATCTGTGAACCTATAAGACTGAATCAGGTTGTCTCGAATATGCACGCGACATACAATACAAAGCATTGTGTGTGTCGACGTGCAGAGGCTGAACCACAATAAATGCACAATCGTCTTCAGTGTTTGGAACAAGATTAGCATTATTGGAGAAATCGACAGCGACAACAGCGCCAACTGAATTACAACATTCAGAAAGTTGACTAGCTCAGAACTTGAAAAGATATAATTTTCTTCGACGACAGCAAGTCGTTGTTTTAAGTTATAACTTGTACTTTTAGAGAGAATCACACATGAAAAAAGCCGGAAAAATTATTGCTAGTGTTTTTGCTTCCATTGGGATCATCGTATCCCTCGTTGTATTCGTGACGGCGATAGCAATGCAAGTTGCTCAGGAAAATCCTGAAGAGATTTCCGAAGCTATAGGCGATAGCGTGGACCAAGCGACAGCAGATTTGTCGGATGCTGAGAAGGAGCAAGCACAACAAAGTGCAGAATTCATAGAAAAATGGATGCTAAACACAGATTTTCAAGAAATGCGAGGTCACGGAATCCTCGGCGCGCTCTTGTCCCTGATTGTTCTTGTAACTGTTCTGATCAACGTTAGTAGTATGCCAGTCATTACACCTGCGATCGCGAGCCTTGCAGCAGTTGCTGGTGTTCTTTTCTGTGGTTTAGCCATTACCATAGTCATGGTCCCGACGTTAATCGGTTGTGTTTTGGTTCTTGTCGCAAGTTTTGGTGAGGCCAAGGCTGTAACGAGTGAAATCGAGAATGAATAAATCAGATTGTTGACATAACAGGAGGGATTTTTGTGTTCTAACAAAAGGTTTCTGATTTGTTAGTACTCGTTCTATCTTAGTACAAAAGTAGTTTTTGCCGTCTTGGCGACGTAGACTACGATAAACGTAGCATATACAACCACTAATGCAACCACTTTTCTCACCTCTCGGCCTTATTGGTTGCATAAGACAATACCCTGAAGATCGTGAGAACGAACCGTGACAGTCCGTTAAAAATGTTTCGTGGTTTTTGTCATTACTCGAGACATGGCAGCCATCTTACGTTTTATTACTTGTGGAAATTCAATGCCACCGTCTTGCAAGGCAGTTCGCTGATGTCTTTCTTCATCCAACCGAATTTTTTTCAAAATCGAATGACTTCGGACGTCCCTACCCGATAATGTATTCAGGTGTCGATCAAGATGCTTACAGACTTCATCTTCGGTCGCTTCGACAAAACCCAAACTTATTCGATCTCCCAGTAATCCAGAAACCACACCTAAACCAACGGATGCACCGAAAAAGAATGGAGTGAGCGCACTTGTAGAGCTTCCTAATTCAATTAATCTAGTTTTACACCAATCTAAGTGTACTCGCTCTTCCGCCGCCGCTTGCATTAAATGTTCACGAACGTTTTTATCGCGCGCTACTAAAGCTTGTCCCTCGTATAGGCCTTGCGCGCAAACTTCGCCCGTATGGTTAACACGCATTAACTGCGCTGACTTTTTTGCTTCCGCACACGTTAGTTTGCATTCTTCATCGATAGGTAGAACAGTAGGTTGCTGGGTACCGACGACAGAACGTAATCCGGCATCTACGATACGAATAAACCGATCTATTTTTGACTTACTGATGAACATTCTTGTCTCTATCGTCCCAATGCTTTACTTCCAATATCAGACCTAAAGTGCATGTCTTTCCATTGGATTGCTTGCGCGCGAGCATACGCGCGGTCAATCGCTTGAACCGTCGACTTCCCTGCTCCGAGTACCGCTAAGACTCGCCCTCCACTTGTAAGTACTTCACCTTCACCGTTAGAGCGTGTACCAGCATGAAAAATCTTCGTATGTTGTTGAGTTTGATTTAACCCACTAATCCTTAATCCGGTTTGATAATTCCCTGGATAGCCACCAGAAGCGAGTACGACTGCCACCGTACAATTTGAATCAAATTCCAACTCAGTACCGACTAAACCATCCCCTAGTGCAAGTTCACACATTGCCGCAAGATCCGACTTCAACCTGTACAAAACTGGTTGTGCTTCTGGATCACCAAAACGGCAGTTAAATTCCACGACATAGGGCTCACAATCAGAAATCATGAGTCCAACATACAAAAATCCTTGGAATGGATTTCCTTCTATAGCCATCCCCTGAATTGTCGGATTCACAATTCGCTCCATTACCTGCGCTTCAATTGCAGAAGTCAAGACGGGTGCAGGGGAATATGCTCCCATCCCTCCAGTGTTTGGACCTTCGTCGCCATCGAATACCGGTTTGTGGTCTTGTGAACTCGCAAACGGAACAGCAACTTTACCATCTGTCATAACGATAAAACTTGCCTCTTCTCCGACGAGAAATTCTTCAATAACGATCTTTCTCCCTGCTTGTCCAAAAGCCTGGCCCGAGAGCATGTTTTCAGCGGTTTCCATTGCAGCTCCTCGCGTTGTCGAAATCACTACACCTTTACCTGCAGCCAACCCATCCGCTTTGAGAACTACCGGTAGAGTTACGTCTTCCAAATGTGCTATCGCCTCGCAAATATCACTAGTTACAAAAGCGCGTGCTGTCGGTATGTTGTGTCGTTGCATGAAAGCTTTAGCAAATGATTTCGACGACTCTAACTGTCCAGCTGCTTGAGAAGGCGCAAAACACTTTAAGTCGTGCATATCGAATTGATCACGAATACCCTCAGCAATCGGTTGTTCCGGTCCAACAATAGTAAGTTCAATATTTTTGTGCTTCACAAAGTCTATGAGGCTAGCATGATCATTCACTTCGAGTGCAATATTAGTTACGCCGGGTTCACTTTGTGTTCCATAGTTTCCAGGCGCCACATAAACCTGTGACACTTGCGGACTCTTCGCTAAACACCATGCCAAGGCATGTTCTCTTCCACCTGGACCAATGACTAGAACTTGCATCATCTTGTCTCCACTTTAATGTCGAAAATGTCGCATTCCTGTGAAAACCATCGCAATCTGATGCGCATTAGCTGCTTCAATCACAGCATTATCTTGAACTGAACCGCCAGGTTGTATAACTGCACTTATTCCTGCATTACTTGCGATTTCCATACTATCTGGAAAAGGAAAAAATGCATCCGAAGCTAAAACTGCACCACTGGTATCTAAACCCTCGTCTTGTGCTTTCCATAACGCGATTCGCACACTCATTACGCGACTAGTCTGCCCTCCACCGATTCCTATGCTTCGCCGGTCAGAAGCAAGTACGATCGCATTCGACTTTACGAACCGTACAACGCGCCAAGCAAACTCTAAATCGAGTTTCTCGAATTCGTCGGGCTGACGTTTCGTAACACAGCGATAAGTGTCATAAGCTATTGGGTTTTGATCGGCTTGCTGATATAAAAAACCACTACCGGATTGTTGCACATTCATACGATCATTGATTGACTGATGTTCACCTATTTCTATTAATCTCACGGCAGGACGTATCATAGCGGCATCCAGTGCTGCAAGTTGAAACCTAGGTGCAAGAATCACTTCGACAAATTGGGCTTGCAAAATGGTACTAACTGTTTCTGCATCAACTTCTCGATTAAAAGCAATCACCCCACCAAAAGCAGACGTTGGGTCGCAACCAAACGCGGCTTCATAGGCTTCCTTAGTGGTATTTCGTTGAGCTACGCCACATGGTGTGTTGTGTTTAACAATAACGCAGGTTGGATCAAAAAAACTACTCACGGTTGTAAACGCTGCCGTGGCATCCGCTATATTGTTGTAGGACAGTTCCTTTCCCTGCAAAAGTTTGTCTGTGGAAAATGTTTGAAGATTCGTCGATGAAGTTATGTAATAACCTGCTCGTTGATGAGGGTTTTCGCCATAACGTAAAGGTTGTCGTAAATCAGCAGAAAACAACAACTTTTCTGGTAGTGGCTCTTCTTTCGAAAAATAATTGGCAATCACGATATCGTAAGCTGCTATGTGTTGGAAGGCTTTGCTAGCCATAGCAATTCGATATTCAAGATTAATCTTTCCCAAGGAAAGTAAGTCAATCACCTCTGAATAATCGGTCGGTTCAACAACAACGAGTACATGTTGATGATTCTTCGCGGCGGCGCGAATCAAGGTAGGTCCCCCAATATCAATATTATCGACTGCGTCAGTGTGGGTATGGTTTGGATTGCTAATTGTCCGTTCAAACGGATAGAGATTAACAACCACGAGGTCGATTTCACTTATCTTATGTGATTTGACCGTCTCTTCATCGTAGATTCTACGGGAAAGTATCCCACCGTGAATCAACGGATGGAGCGTTTTGACTCTACCATCCATAATTTCGGGAAACTCAGTGACTTGTGAGAGTTCGGTGTACAGTATGTCGTTGTCCTGTAAAGTTCGTCCGGTCCCACCCGTTGCTATGAGCTCACAGCCAAGTTTTCTTAGTGAGTCTGCTAATTCGGTTAGACCGGATTTGTCAGACACAGAAAGAAGTGCACGTTTGGGAATAAATTCTGTCATTTCCGGTAGTTGTCTTTATGCGTAAATTAGGCTCGGGCCTTGCACCCATGAATCAGCAGCCATTCATCCTGCCAATCCGTTTGCTGGAATTCTATACCTGAGTAAGCACAGGTGATTGCCGCATATTGCTCTCGAAGAACCCCAGATAGCACAATTTCTCCTCCAACCATGAGCAATTCTGACAACCGATCCGCGTAGTTAACTAACACATTCAAAAGAATGTTAGCAATGATAACGTCAAACTCTTGATTAAGTTTTGAGATACTCGATTCTAGAGAAACCTCCACCTGGTTGAATTGTGCATTTTCTAACGCGGTTTCGAGACTTAGTCGGTCATTATCAACCAATACGACACTCCCTGCTCCTAATTTTTTTGCAGCAATTCCGAGTATACCTGAACCACAGCCGAAATCCAATACTCTTTTCCCAATCAAATTTTGTTTGGATAACCATTGGAGGCACATCGCTGTTGTCGGGTGCTCACCGGTCCCAAACGCTAAACCAGGATCTAATTTAATGACCGTTTGCGTTGTTGTTTCAGTGTAATGTCGCGGGCAAACGCTTATGTGACCAAATGTGTTTGGTAAAAGCGATTTTTGCCATTCACCGATCCAATCCTGTTCGGGTAGGAAATCGACTCGACGTTGTTTTATACCAAATTGATCTAAAACGTCAGGTAATATTGCTGGATTGAAGTTTACCGGAAATATCGCTTGAAGAAAAGTTCGGTCCCAAAGTAGTTCCGAGTCTAAGTTAGTTTCGAAAACCGCATTTCCATCTGCGCTCGACAGACTTACTGATACAACTCCTAGTCGTTGGAGTTCAGCGGTTAGGCGTTCGATCAAACAACTATCGACAGGAAAAGATACCCTTAGCCATGACATTTTGATACCCAATCTACTTTAATCAAAGGTTTCGCGGAATCCGTCCGATTGCGCTTCCGGTACAAAATCATTGTCTTCATTGAGTTCTCTGTCTTCCACGTTAGGCATAGCGCAATCAAACGAATGGTAATTGATCTGCAGATCTCGATCGATTGTTGTTCCCCCTGATTTCAGATGTACTTTCAGCGTAAATCGAGTCATTACTTCAGAATCTAGTTCCGTTACATGCTCAAAAGTCTGGGTACTTTCGTAACGTTTCACTTTTAACCACGGAAACACCTTGAACGGTTCACGCGCTTCGCTCGTAATCTCTTTTAGTCTACCAAACACTGGATCAATCACAACGGTGTTACTTAAATTTGAATGAACTCTGTCGTTCTTATATTTTTTCTTAAATTCGAAGCTGAATCGAATTCCCTCTAGGTCTTCCTCGACAAACTCAAGGGTCTGTTCATCGATGAATTCAAAGTTCACAATACTCGGGATACGTTGCCGTGTTGGAGGAACGTAGTTAGCAAACTGGGTATTTGTTGGTACTTCGCCATTGATATCACGTAGTTGCCACTGCTCTTGTTTAGATTCCCACGGCGTATATCTTTCGGACACCCTTAGATTCCTGTTTATCGTCGTCTCAACTGTATACGCACACGTTTGAGATGAACTTGTCATTCCAGCATTTGGTTCAAACACTTGCCGGATAAGGTACGCTTTTTCAGCCTCGGATATCGTAGCATCCAACTGTGAATTCGAGACCATTACCGGAACGAGAATTAAAACGACAAATACTAGTTTCATTCTTTCAGGCGCTGAGTCCACTAGTTTTATGTTAAATTTCACCTTTCTATCGCGCCGTAGTGCTGTTTTACACCGTTCTAAGTGGAATCTGAGGCGAGAAGCATTAATCATTGGGCATTGACTATTAAAATATAGAGCGTGAAGAAAATTCGTAATACACTTTAAAATAATTCTCAATTCTATACGAGACGCGAATTATTCAGGTGACTGACTCGACTGCTTCCTATGACTGACGGGACGACTTACTCAGGTGCGAGTACTAAAACGAAACGTCATATTGTTGACGTCCTGATCGAAGAACGTGCCGTAAATCTGATGCGCCATCCGGCTTTGTGGCGGGTAATTAAAGCATTGAGTTACCGCATACTTGGTTATGACCGAGCCGTGCAAATGGCTGACACCATCGCCCCCTTGCGCGGTAAAGAAACATTTCAGTATATGTCGAATTTGCTGCAATTGCAACTTAGCGTTACCGGCAAACAATATATTCCAGCTTCAGGTGCTGCAATCGTGACCCCAAATCACCCGGCTGGAATAGCAGACGGAATCGCCGTGTGGGATGCAATCAAAGAGATTCGGCAAGATATCATATTTGTAGCAAATAGAGACGCTATTCGGGCCTCGCCTGGACTTGCTGATATTATCATACCCGTGGAATGGAGAGACGAATTTCGATCTCCAAAACGTAACCGTGAAACCATTAGGGCTTTACAACAAGCGATTAAAGATGAACGGTTGATAGTAATCTTTCCTTCCGGGAAGCTAGCACTGCCCAGTTTTTTTGGATTAGTCGAACAACCCTGGCAAATCACCGCCTTGCAACTCGCTCAAAAATATGAACTAGACGTTATTCCCATCCACATCAAAGGTCACAACACTTTCTTTTTTTACGCCGTCTCGTATATCAACAACGAACTTCGTGATATGAGTTTGTTTCGAGAATTACTTAATAAATCGGGACAAAGTTATCAACTCACCATAGGTGAACCAACACGGGTTGAAGGTAACGTAACCGAAACTACCAAGAAACTGCAAAATTTTGTTTTGAAAGATTTGGGAAGTGGGAAGACAGCTTTCTCGGACAACACCTAACCAATTTCTTCGATCTTGTCAGTTCAATTGTGTCTACTTGAGTTCCGGAAAGATAGCGCGAGAATTCCATAGATGTCCCAGAATACAGATTCTGCGACTGCCTGCGTGTTAATCATCGGGGATGAGATTCTTTCGGGTCGGACCCAAGATCTCAACCTGCAATACATAGCTAAAACGTTGCGCCGTCAAGGTGTATTAATTTCCGTCGCACATGTGATTCCAGATGTAGAAGAAACCATTATCGAGTATGTCAATGAAACTCGCAACCAACATGACTATGTACTCACGACCGGAGGAATCGGTCCGACGCACGACGACATTACCGCAAAATCGATAGCAGCTGCATTCAAAGTACCTCTTATAACGAATGAGGTTATTGCCCAGAGAATTAGATCATATAGTACATCAACCGACACCTTGAACAACAGATTACGTATGGCTTATGTTCCGCAAGGCGCTGGTTTGATTGAAAACCTGACAGGTGGTCCCCACGGTTTTTACATCAACAATGTTTATGCAATGGCTGGTATTCCAAGAGTCCTCCAAAGTATGCTCCCGACAATACAGTTTCGTGGAGGGGTAGTAATGCATTCTGGGGCACTTGAGGTGTTTGTTGGCGAGAGTTGGATCGCCGCCGACCTTAAGCAAATTCAAGAAGAAAACCAAGTGAAGGTTGGTAGTTATCCGTTTCGCCGAAAAGGCAAATATTGTACTACCGTCGTCGTTCGAAGTCACGACAAAGAACGAATTTTAAAAGCCTTAGATCGAGTGAAAAACGCAGTGCAAAGCAGAGGCGAAACAATCGGAAATGTAGAATGCGATTGGCTCCAAGAGTAACCCAACAAACAACTACGACTTCAATAGTTGCTTGACAATAGCTGCTGTAGACACTTCCGACACATCTCGTAACGATGTCATTCGTTCGTAGATTTCAGCGGCAGCTTTATGAAACCCATTGGGTAATGACGCCATCTCAAAAGACCGGGCAATTTCTCGCATCTCAGGTGCAAATCTCCAAGCCTTACGACTGACTCCTTGACTCATTCGTTCCGAACGTTCCCACAATCCCGGTATCGATTGTTCCCATTCCTGTTGTAACGCGTCAGAAATTCCGTAGTGCTCAGCCTTTGCTCGTAGAGCTAGGATCAGCGCCGCCGTTCCTTTCGTATAAGCTGCATAGCACATTTTGAGTGCTGACGCACTCACCACACCTTTTGGCATGATGCAACAACCCAAATGGCTGCCTGCGAACAGTTTGGCAATGACATGTGCATTTACACCAGCAAGATAAAGACGGGTCGTTCCCGGTGAATGGGAAGGTGGGCCCACTACAGCGCCGTCGACATAAGAATCGTTGAAAATTTCAGCAATTCTTAGAGATGTATCTGGCGCAACAGCATTTGCATCGCAGTAAATTCCATTAAATTCATGCTTAGCAACTGACACTGCTACGTCGAATGCTGCGGAAGGCGGACAAATTGAGATCACAACTTCGGCAATGTCAAGTGCTTGTCGCAGATTCGAAACCTCATTTATGCCTTGATCGTTGGCTCGTTTTGCTGTTGCCGTCGAACGATTTTCTGATACCCAATAGGTTTCATGATCATTGATATTGAGATTAAGTCCTAAAGAGCTTCCCATCGCTCCAGGGTGAAGAATTAACACTTTTGTCATGAATTTTTCCTATGTTGCTACGGAAATAACAGTTATGTTATCGTCCCAATTACAATCGTCAAAAGAATGGAACTTCAAATGTGTCGCGAACAAACAAATCCGTTCTTAACACGACATTGCTGTCCGCGTTCACAACAGGTTTCGCGATCTCATTAGACGAATCAGGTTGTTCCTTGTTTATACAGGAAAATTTCGATTTCGCCGTCTCGAAGCGGCGCCGAATCATTTCAGCATACATGCCTGATCCTCGCATTCGTGTACCGAATTCTGATGAGCTTGTCTGTCCGCTGTGTATCTCCCGAATACGGTTCATAACACGATCAGCTTGTTGCGGAAAATGCTCTTGCAACCAAGATTCGAATAATTCCGCAACTTCACCCGGTAAGCGAACCAAGACATAACTAATGAATTGAGCCCCTCTGCCCATGCTTTTTTCGATGATAGTTTCAATTTCATGGTCGTTCAGCATCGGGATAATGGGCGCGACCAGTACGCCGGTTGTGATACCAACCTCTCTAAGGTGTTTGAGCACTTTCAAGCGCGCAGCACCTGACGAGGTTCTAGGTTCCAACTTTGCTTTGAGATTGTTGTCTAAGGTTGTAATGCTTAACGCGACGGAAACCAGGTCATGGCGGGCTAACTCTTGCAACAAGTCCAAATCTCTTAAGATAAGCGAGCCTTTTGTGACGATACTAACGGGGTGTTTGTGTTCCAAAAAACACTTGAGTAATTCCCGGGTAACCTCAAGTTTCTTCTCGGCCGGTTGATATGGATCCGTATTTGTCCCCATTGCAATAGGCTTACATATGTACGTCGGTTTTGCGAACGCTTCGCGAAGTCGTGAAACAGCTCCATTTTTGTAAAAAATCTTAGTTTCAAAATCTAACCCTGGTGACAGATCAAGGTAAGCGTGTGTTGGACGAGCATAACAGTAAACGCAGCCGTGTTCACAACCTTTGTAGGGATTAATCGAACGGTCAAATGGAACATCGGGTGACTTATTGGTTGTGATGATCTGGCGTGTTTTATCTGGATAAAGTTCGGTTTTTGGGTTTACTTGCAGTTCGGTTTGCAAGAATTCTTCTAATGAGTTCCAACCGTCATCGAACAACTCCGTCTCATACAGCAGAAATCTAGAATCTGGATTTCTGCTAGCGCCTCTTCCTTTTACTGGGGATGATCTAATCATTTCGCTTGTGAAGCAATGACACTGACTAGGCTTACTGGTATACAATAAACGTACTGAAATTTCGCAACTATATCGTACACAATCCATTGAAACCCCATTCAACCTGTTCGAGAATATTCCTCACTCTGTTAGTACCATTGTTATTTGCAGTCAGTGGTGCTACTGACGAGGTACACGTAGTAACTATAGACGATGCTATCGGCCCGGCTACTTCCGATCACTTCATTCGATCATTAGAAGAGGCAAGTGAAGCCGAAGCCGAGTTACTCATCTTACGTCTGAATACGCCAGGCGGTTTAGTGTCTTCCATGCGAGTCATGATCGAAGCAATACTAGGTTCAACCATTCCAGTCGCGACCTTTGTAGCGCCAGACGGTGCCCATGCAGCAAGTGCTGGAACCTACCTAACTTATGCCAGTCATATCGCGGCCATGTGTCCGGTGTCAAATATTGGCTCAAGCACACCAGGTTCTGTTGGCGGAAAATTATCAACACGGCTGGCTTTTCCCGGTTTACCAAATTTTCAAACTCCAGACTCTACCTCAGACGAAAATGATGACAAAAACGATGCACCAAAAGAACCCAGCGCGATGGAAAAGAAAGTTATGGAGGATGCAGTCGCCTACATTCGTTCACTTGCTGAGTTACGAGACCGAAACGCCGAATGGGCTGAATTATCGGTACGAGAAGCAGCCAACCTGACTTCGTCGAAAGCCTTAGAACTCAATGTCATTGAGTATATAGCGACGGATGTTGATGATCTACTCACTCAACTCCACGGCAAAACTATCGCGAATGTAGGCGGGAATGAAGTAACCTTGAACACGCTAGATGCAACCGTTGTCGAAATCGAAACGGATTGGCGTTATGAAATACTTAAAGTACTAACCAATCCAAATGTCGCTTATTTGCTACTGATCGTAGGAATCAATGCTATCATTATTGAGTTATACAATCCAGGTTTAGGTGGTGCAGGAATCTTAGGAATCATTTGCTTGCTACTTGGTGCTTACGCCATGCACATGCTGCCAATCAACTATGCAGGTATTGCACTGTTAGCTGTGGGGCTTGTTCTGTTTATTGCCGAAGCTCTTACGCCTTCCTACGGAATATTCGGTTTAGGTGGTATCATTGCGTTTGGAGCGGGATCATTGCTACTAATGGATACTGATATTCCCGCCTTTCAAATTTCTATGGGTTTAGTATTTGGTATTACAACCGTAACAGCGTTGCTCATGATCTTTGTTGTCAGGGCGGCGGTAAAACACTGGAAACGGGGTCCGGTTTCCGGTCTGGAAGCCGTAGTGGGACAAGAGGCGATTGTCGCGGAGGATTTTGCGACTAAAGGACGGGTTTTTACGGACGGTGAATATTGGAATGCCGTTTGTGATGAACCAGTCACTAAAGATGAAAAAGTCATCGTTAAAAAGATAGATGGATTAATTTTAACAGTCGAAAAGGTAACTTAAACATGCTGGTATATGTACTCACTGTAGTTCTCATCATTCTCTTTCTGCTTTTCGCTTCATTACGAATCATGATGGAGTACGAACGAGCAGTTGTTCTTTTTCTTGGAAGATTTCAAGCTGTCAAAGGACCTGGGTTGATCATTGTTATTCCATTCTTACAACGAATGATTAAGGTTGATCTACGTACGATCACCATGGATGTACCTTCCCAAGATTTGATTACCCGGGATAACGTCTCGGTGAACGTAAACGCGGTACTTTATTTTCGTGTGCTCAAACCTAAGGAAGCAATCATAAATGTCGAGAACTACATACTTGCGACGGAACAGCTCGCTCAAACTACCCTACGTTCAGTTTTGGGACAACATGAACTTGATGAACTCTTGGCCGAACGCGAACGCCTAAACGAAGATATTCAGACCATTCTCGATCAACAGACGGATCAATGGGGGATCAAAGTGGCTAATGTTGAAATTAAGCACGTCGATATTGATGTCACCATGGTGCGAGCAATCGCGAAACAAGCTGAAGCGGAAAGAGAGAGACGAGCAAAGGTCATTCACGCGGATGGTGAATTCCAAGCATCCTCCAAGTTGGTGGATGCTGCTGAGAAACTTTCTTCACAGGCCGGATCAATGCAACTACGATATTTGCAAACATTGACAGAAATCGCCGGCGAAAAGTCGTCGACAATTGTGTTTCCATTACCGGTGAATGTCTTAGATGCGATTCAGAACTGGACTAACGAACCACAAGTAAAAGAAGTTTCAGAAGAGTAAGAAACTTAACTAAGCGGTAAGTTTTAGTCCGCGGTCTTTTATTGGCGTACAAACTTCTCGTCGACTTTCATATCTAAAGCCGCACCGAATAAGGCTTTAGAATATTCCGTCTGAGGATTCTCAAAAACATTTTTTGCGGGACCTTGTTCTACAATTTTACCATCACGCATCACAATCAACCAATTAGCCAGTGCGCGCACTACTTTAAGATCGTGACTGACAAAAAGATAAGCTAAATTGTGATTCCGTTGGAGTTCACGTAGCAGATCGACGATTTGTGCTTGAACTGACATATCTAAGGCAGAAGTAGGCTCATCCAATACCACGAAGCGAGGTCGCAAAACCATCGCGCGCGCAATCGAGATACGTTGCCGCTGTCCACCAGAAAACTCATGTGGATAGCGCACCATCGTAGTGGGATCTAAGCCCACTTCAATCATGACTTCACCAACTCGGTCTTGGCGCTCCTTTCTTGAGAGTTTTGGTTGGTGAACCTTTAAACCCTCTTCGATAATATGCTGTATAGTCATACGTGGCGACAAGCTACCGTAAGGATCCTGAAAAACAACTTGCATATCTTTACGCAAACGCGTGAGTACCTTACCTTTCAAGGGTAGAATGTCCTCACCATCGAACTCTAAATTGCCCGTACTACTCAGTAATCTTAGCATGGCAAGTCCTAAGGTAGTTTTGCCAGAACCAGATTCGCCCACTACACCGACCGTTTGTCCCGCACGCACCACAACTTCGACGTCGTCCACCGCCAAGATATACTGAGTCTTCCCTAGCCAACCTTTACCCCGTGGGTATCGAACCGAAAAATTGTTAACTTTGGCAACAACGGTTGCAGTGTTATTCGTTGCCGCAGGTTCTCCCGAAGGCTCGGCCGCGAGCAAATGCTGTGTGTATTCATGTTCGGGAGCACCGAATATTTTTTCATTCGGGCCGTGTTCCACAATTAATCCATCGGTCATGACATTGACTCGATTAGCCACGTGACGAACGATTCCCAAGTCATGCGTGATCAACAGGATTGCCATATTCATCTGATCCTGCAAATCTTTTAATAGTTTGAGTATCTGTGCTTGAATCGTCACATCCAGTGCTGTTGTAGGTTCATCAGCGATGAGTAACCGAGGCTCATTCGCTAATGCCATCGCAATCATAACGCGTTGTCGCTGGCCCCCAGACAATTCATGAGGGTACGAGTTTAGACGGCTCTCAGCATCTTGCAGACCGACAAGTTTGAGTAGTTCCAAAGTTCGCTCGAGAGCATCGCGTCGAGACATCCCTTTGTGTATCCGTAAAGCCTCGCCCACCTGCTTGGAAATCTTATGTAGTGGATTCAATGAGGTCATGGGTTCTTGAAAAATCATGCTGACTTTAGCCCCGCGAATGCTAAGCAAAAGCTCATTGGATGCCCCCATCACTTCGGTACCGTCAACAACAATACTACCGGAAGGGTGGTTGGCTAAAGGATATGGCAGTAATTGCATCACCGATAGTGCAGTAACAGACTTACCAGAACCGGATTCGCCTACTAGAGCAACCGTTTCACCTTCTTTAATCGTAAAAGAAACGCCACGTACTGCTTCTTCTTCGCCAAAATTGACACGAAGATCATCAACTTCGAGAATGTTACCAGCAACGTGCCGATTCAGTACAGTTTCAATCACCTATTCGTTCCGGTCTACGGTTTCTCGATCCACCTTTGGACGGTATGTTTTGGTGGAGTTTCAGCAACAATTTTGGCTAGCACCAAATCCAACAATGCGTTTCTGGTAGCGCTGGCAGTGTTCCAGCTAACAACGTGTTTTAGGTAACCGCTTTCTTGGTTCAATAACAGCAGAATCGTTTCTTCAGCTAATCTCATTTAAGAAAACCTTTTCCCGGCAGCAATTGTAGAACTTAGATCTGGTTGACTTTTGTCGGAAAACGATACCATTAATCAGGTTACATAAGAGTATATGATAGAGTTTCTTAACCGAATTTTGGTATAACGTTTCTCTTTGTAAGATTATATGAACACTCGCAACCGCTTAATTGGTAGAGCAACGTAGTAGACTTTAAGTTCACCGGCAAAACAACAATAGATTTGTATAACGCGAATTACCAAATTCGAAGAATAATCCATAAACTGATACAATAAAGAGCAAATTCGGATATTGTGCAACTTTCCCTAGGTATAAAGATCGTCCGACTCAGTCAATCTCTTGACTCTAGATCGCGGGTAAAGCACAATTAAGGAATAATCAATGTTGTGGCAGAATCGATCTTAAAAGACGCCGGTTTAAAAGTAACCAACCCGCGTCTACTCGTCCTAGAAGTTCTCAAAGACAAGCAAAATCGACACTTATCCGCTGAAGATGTGTATCGTTGTGTATTGCAGCGTGACGAATCTATCGGGCTAGCGACCGTCTATCGAATTTTGACCCAATTTGAAGCTGCCAACATCGTCGATAGGCATGATTTTGCTGACGGTCATGCGGTTTTTGAGCTAGCTAATACACCTCACCACGACCACATAATCGATGTCGATACTGGTGAAGTAATCGAATTTGTGAATGAAGAAATTGAATCCTTACAAGAACAAATTGTCAAAAAACTCGGTTACCGTTTGGTTGATCACAAAATGGTGCTATTTGTGCAAAAGATCAAGAAATGACAGCACCGTACTAAATCCAAGCTCGATCAAAGTTGGTGCGCCCGTCCGATATATTCTTCCGACATCATTTCCTGAATTCGGCTCGTCGTTCGAGTAAAAACTGACCGGTTGATAGTACCGACATAGAGTTCTGCGATATCAACCCTAGCGTGTAGTATCAAATTGACGGAATGATCGTATAAGACGTCGACCAAATTTATGAAGCGTTTTGCCGAATCTTCGTCGGAAGAAGTCATTTGAGGAACGTCGTAGATTAAGATAGTCTGAAACCGTTTCGCAATTTCAACGTAATCGGCTGCGCTACGCGGTTGTTGACACAGTTCGGCAAACTTTAAACCGACCACACCGCTACCCGAGAACAAGGTCGAGATGGAACGACTATTGACTAACAAGATACTAGGATTGACCAGGGCACCCCCCACGAACAACTTACAGTCTCGTGCTAACATATCTGGAGTTACACCTGAGCCAATACGATACAGAGCTTCATTACGGAGTGTTTCTAACCGATAGTCTTTTTTGCCACCAAGGCGAATCACTCGGTATTCTTCTTCAACCAATCGAATAGCTGGCCAAAATCTACGCCTCTGTAAACCATTGAGGTACAAATCTGCCGGTGGTACATTAGATGTGATTACCAAAATGACTTCCAATTTCAACAAGTTCCTCAGTAATTGGTCAAGAATCATAGCATCACCGATGTCAGTAACAAGGAATTCGTCCAAACACAACAAGTTTACTTCTTCTGCTAGTTGTTCAGTCACTCGTGAAAGTGGATCAGGAGTTTTTTTAAAGTCTACTAACCGCTGGTGAATGTTTTGCATGAATTCATGAAAGTGGAGTCGTTGTTTTTTCTCAGACTGTACCTGGTTAAAGAACTCGTCCATCAATATTGTTTTACCTCGACCCACTCCACCCCATACATATAACCCACGAATCTTAGTTACTCGATTGCTACGATCGAACAGACGTGTCAACCACTGAAATATCGATGGTTTTCGCTCCTTGTCATCTATCTGTCGACGTAATCCATCAAAGCAGCGTGCGACTTGGATTTGATAAATGTCAAGTACTACCACAATCTCGGAGATGACCAGAATTGTGAAGCTAGGCGTGTGGATTCAAGTTTGAGTTCGTTCAACCACTCCTCCTAAACTAGCTAGCTTATCTTCCATCCGTTCGTAACCCCGATCAAGATGATAGATCCGGCCAATGATTGATTCTCCTTGTGCCGCGAGCGCCCCAATGACTAAACAAGAGGAAGCGCGTAAATCAGTTGCCATAACGCGCGTACCTGATAGTCTTGAGACACCGTTAATCACCGCGGTCGTAGGATTCTTCAAAAAAATATCAGCACCCATTCGCACCAACTCTTGGATATGCATGAAGCGATTCTCGAATACCGTTTCTGTAATGGTACTAACACCGTTAGCTAAACAATTAACAACCATCAGTTGCGCTTGCAAATCGGTGGGGATGCCTGGGTAAGCGGTGGTCGTAATGCTTACTGGAGATAATCTACTACGACGCGCGGAAATATCGATCGTCGATCCCTTGACTGTAATGTCTGCTCCGAACTTTCTCCCAGCAGTCGTCACCGCGATTAGACTTGATGGGTTAGCGTTCAATAAACGTACACAACCATGAGTCGCAAGAGTAGCCGCAAGGTAAGTTCCAGTCTCTATCCGGTCAGACATGACCTGAAACTCACATCCATGCAGAGTATCAGTTCCCGTAACAGTGATCGTATTCGTACCATCGCCTTTGATCGATGCTCCCATACAACGTAAAAATGATGCCAAATCAACAATTTCAGGTTCACGCGCAGCATTGTGTATAACTGTTGTTCCGTCTGCTAGAGTCGCAGCCATTAATACGTTTTGTGTACCACCAACGGTCACAACATCCATTTCAATCTCCGTTCCTCGCAACCTACCATCGGTGTTGGCATGCACGTATCCATCTATCAAGTCGATTTTTGCCCCCATCTTGGCGAAAGCTTTCAAATGTTGATCAACTGGACGAGTTCCAATCGCACAACCACCCGGTAACGAAACCGAAACTCGACCATAGCGCGCTAATATCGAGCCCAGTACTAAGAACGACGCGCGCATCGTCGACACCAGTTCATATGGCGCGACTAAACTAGTCAACTCGGCTGCTTGAATCGTGAGTTTTCCGGCATTTAGGGGGGTAGTTTCAATTCCTAAACCACGCAGTAAATCCAACATCGAGCGCACATCCTTCAAATCTGGAATGTTTGAAAGCGTAACTGGCGCCGCAGTTAAGATACTCGCAGCCAATATAGGCAGTGAAGCATTTTTTGACCCGGATATACTGATCTCACCGACGAGAGGATTACCACCCCGAATACGTAACTCGTCCATATTCTCTCTGGTGTACTATTCGCTGGGAGTAGTGGCGTGAATAGTAATAGCGTGTAATTCCCCTGATTGGATGAGGTCATTCACACAAGTATAGACCAATTGTTGTCGCTGTACCGGAGACTTACCTTCGAACCGATTGGACGATATTTGCAAAATAGCATGGTTACCTTCTACCAACACAGTGAATTGTGCACCATCAAATTCATTTTCTAACCGCAACGTGATGGCCTGTTGTAAACTCATGTCTTTACTACATCCATTCCTATTTCTCCCTTTCCCGTGTGTGAATAAGTCGTAAACCCTTACCGTCTACGATTTTTTCCAAGCCCGTATGATATTCGAGCAAACATCGATCCAAACGCAAATGACTACTGTTGCGATAAATCGCACTGTGTAGTTCGATGGAATTACCAATCTTAATTCTTATTCTTTTACTGGTAACTGGGTTCATCGCGCTAGTATGGAGCGCTGACATTTTTGTCGAAGCTGCCGCTGCATTAGCACGGAACCTCGGAGTGTCAGAACTCGTTATCGGGCTCACAGTCGTCTCAATCGGTACTTCCGCTCCAGAAATTTTAGTGGCGGTCATGGACTCGTATACCACTGCACCAGAGATCGCTATCGGTAACGCCATAGGGTCCAACATTGCTAACATGGGACTTGTGCTTGGAGTCACCGCGCTCTTCGTTCCTTTACCATACGGCAAGCGAATTCAAAAAAGTGAGTTTCCACTCTTAATCACGGCAACTGTGTTGGTCGCCATTTGTCTCGCAAACCTGGAAGTCGGTAGACTAGATGGTTTGTTGTTTCTAGCCCTATTTGCTTTCATTCTGTATCGGTTCGTGATCAGTTCGGGTCGGTCAAAACAGTTTTCCGAAGAAATCGAGCACCAACTCCAAGGTATACCAGAGATGTCAGTCGGAAAATCAATCTTGCGGAGTACCGTTAGTCTAATCATTTTGCTAGTGTCCGCTCGATTAATCGTAATCGCAGCTGAAGGAATCGCGACCAGACTTGAAGTCAACGAAATGATCATTGGTTTAACCGTTGTCGCATGTGGTACAAGTTTACCAGAACTCGCCGTCACACTAAGAGCAGCGTTGAAAGGTGGACATGCAATCGCTATTGGTAATATTATTGGTTCGAATATATTAAACCTTCTGGTAGTATTAGCTGTACCCGCGATACTGCATCCTAGCGCGATTACGTTGATGGAATATGGGCGAGATTTTGGTGTAATGTTCGGCTTAACAGTAATCTTAGGTTTGTTCATTTACGTGAGTAATCGAAACGACACGATAAGTCGGATTCATGGCGCTGTTTTTCTGATACTATATGTCAGTTACATTACGTTATTGACGACGCAAACTACATGACTAGTTCACCGCAGATTTCGCCGCCGCTGCGCGAAAAACTGAACCGAATCCGGGGTCTCATCCTCGATGTTGATGGAGTGTTAACAACTGGCGCGATCATATACGATCACCTCGGTAACGAGGTGAAAGTTTTTCACATTCACGATGGTATGGGCATCGTATCGATTCACAGAATTGGATTAGTTACGGCGATTATTTCTGGTCGTGCGTCACAAGCAGTTCAAAAACGCGCCGGTGAATTGAATATCCGCTATGTGTACGAACAAGTTGCAGACAAAACAGCTGCACTGGATGAATTATGTAGTGCGACTGGTTTGCTAGAAAGCGAATTCGCTCACATTGGCGACGATTTAGCTGACTTAGGGTTATTCAAAAGAGTCGGTTTTGCGGTTGCTGTTAAAAACGCAATACAGGTTGTCCAAGATCGAGCTGACTATGTAACTCGGTTAGCTGGTGGACAAGGTGCTGTACGCGAAGTTTGTGACCTTCTCTTGGCAGCGCACCAACAATGAAAAAAATTCTGTTGGTAACAGGGTTATTAGTTGTCATTGGTGCTGCTGTAGTCTTATATTTACATACTGCGAACTCTCGTAGTGAACGACTCACCGTACAGTTGGCGAACGCACCAGACTTAACGTTACAAGAAGTAGAGGTACGGGCATACACTACTGAAGGGAACCGTGTGTATGAGTTACAGGCAAAGCAAGTTTATCAACATTCGCGAACTGGAGTAGTTAACTTCGAAGACATAGACATCGTAGCGCAACACTCCGAAACCGTGACTTGGTATATCGAAGCTAATTTCGGCGCGATTCAAACAACCAACAATCAAGAGGTTAATGAACTCAGCCCCATTCATTTACAGCAAGGAGTTTATGTCTACACACTCGCTAATAGCCAGGTCGTACAGTCGTTCAAGGCAGATTCGTTAACTTATTTACCTGCAGAACATCGACTAATAGGCTCAGGATCAATCTCAATCACGGATCATGAACAACTTTATGTTGCTGATAATCTAGACGTTGATCTAACAAAGCAAGAATTCAATCTAACTTCACAACCTGGACAATCCGTGGAACTTAAACATGTCAAACCAACCAAACCCGACTAATCGCTACATCGGCGGAATAACGCTTGTCTTCGTTCTGCTGAGTTTTTCAGGTCATTTCATTATTGGACAAAGTTTTGCTGGGCTCCGATTCTCAGCTAATGATTTTAGTGGTTCCTTAGAAGACAATACGACGATTTTGTCAGGAAACGTAACCGTAACTGCGGACGACATTGAACTAACTGCCGACGAAGTTACGGTAAAACGAAGTGAAAACTCCGATCCCGTCTCAATCGTCGCGACTGGGGACCCAGTCAATATTATCATGACAATCGAAGAATCGCAAGAAGACCAACAAACACTAGAAGCGACTGCTAAAGAGCTCTCCTACGATAGACTTGAAGGATGGATTAAATTTACCGGTGATTCAAAACTAGCCATGGACAATATCGAAATCATCGCTGATGTCATTCATATTGACATTGAATCGAAAAACATCTCAGCCACGATGGATGACCCAGATGAGCAAGTAGAAATCAACATGTATGATGTCGAAGAACGGTGAACGATTTTGTCAGAACCTTGAATAATGAATGCGATACCTAGTTCCCAACTCACTGCCGAGAACATTTCCAAGAAATATGGGAAAAGACATGTCGTAGAAGACGTTTCGATGTCAGTTTCGACGGGTGAGATAGTTGGTTTGCTTGGACCTAATGGGGCTGGCAAAACCACATCGTTTTACTGTATTGTCGGCTTGGTGTGCATGGATGCAGGCAAAATCATGATTGACGAATTTGACCTCACCGCGAGCCCGATGCACGTTAGAGCCCGCCACGGACTAGGTTACCTACCGCAGGAAGCAAGTGTATTTCGGCGCTTGACAACCTTTCAAAATATATTGACAATGGTCGAATTGAAACGCAATCGTAATCGCGCCGAGCAAAGCGCTCACGTCAATGAATTAATCGACGAATTTAATCTAGGGCGTGTACGAGACGTTCTTGGCGAACGCTTATCTGGCGGAGAACGTCGCCGACTCGAAATAGCCAGAGCCCTAGCTAGTGAACCGAAATTTATACTGCTCGACGAACCCTTTGCAGGTGTAGATCCGATCTCGGTAGCCGACATTAAACAAAATGTGCGGCATCTCGCAGCAAAAAACATCGGTGTGTTAATCACGGATCACAATGTTCGCGATACGCTAGATCTCTGCGATCGGGCTTATATTGTGCATGAAGGTCATGTTATAGCAGATGGAACTACTAATGCTATACTCGCCAACACGCATGTTCAACGCACTTACTTGGGAGAAGGTTTTAAGATTTGATTTACGATGCGTCAGACACTTGAACTACAACAACGGTTACAGACTACGCTCACGCCAGAGTTGCAACATGTTCTTCGCATTATGCAACTTTCGTCCACAGAGCTGCAGCGACAACTGCAAACCGAATGTGACCTAAACCCCTTTCTCGAAATAGCGGAAACGTCCAACGAGGGAGACGAACTTACATACGACAAACCAATATCAACTACCGACGACATCGACGAGGTTCACGTCGAACGCTCGGAGTTAGACTATGAAAGTTCTGCATCTACAACCCAAGTAGAAGAAGTAACTGACTTCATTACGAAGGATGGTTCTCAGGAAACAGGTATCACGGAAACAGATCAGGAATTAGACTGGTCTGACCGTTACGACTATGATTCAATATATACAACCGAGACTGGAGACGTTTTAGCCCAACACTCAGGTTCGCTTTCATTACAAGATCACTTGCGATCGCAAGCACAGCAGCGTCCTTTATCCGACCGTGAAACCTTGCTTATTCATTTTCTCATCGACGCCGTAAACTCCGACGGTTATCTTGATGATTGGCTAGATATACGGGACACCGTCTCTGAACAATTGCACGCAACCGAGACTGAACTCGAAAAAGCGCTACCAATCCTCCAAGAGTTTTCACCCAGTGGAGTTGGTGCCCGTACGGTACAGGAAAGCTTGAAGATTCAGTTATACGGATTGCGACCTACCACTGCATATCGTGATGTCGCTCTAACAATCATCGAAAAGGGGTTTGATGACCTTGTAGACAAAAACCTATCGAAGTTAGCTACACGACTCAAAACTCACATTAACGACATCAATAAAGCGGTGAAACTCATTAGATCTCTGAATCCTCGACCAGGAGCTGCTTTTGCGGATATTTCCTCGTCGTATCTCACTCCTGATCTCGTCGTGCTAAAAAGGAACGATGAATGGACCGTGTCTTTGAACGATTCAATATGTCCAGATATCAAAATTAGTGATTACTATGTGAATTTAATTCGTAAGTCTCAATCAAAAGAAAACAAAAGTTACATGAAAAAATATCTAACGAGAGCGCGTGCATGGCTCTATGGTATCCGTACGAGAAATACCACGCTTCTGAAAACCGCAATCGCCATCGTAACAGAACAGCGAGGCTTTTTCGAAAATGGAGAAGCTAAGCTGAGACCGCTCACACAAGCTGAAATCGCGTTAGCGGTTGGTGTCCATCCTTCCACCATTTCCCGAATCACAACACAGAAGTTCTTAACTTGTAGCCGAGGCACGTTTGAACTCAAATATTTCTTTTCAAGTTTCATTCGCTCGACGCAAGGAGACGATGTTTCGAGTACGGCTATACAAGCTCAGATAAAAAAGTGGACCGATAACGAGGATCCCACTTCGCCTTTTTCCGATGCCGAATTAGTCCAAAAGTTTCGGCAACAAGGGGTAACTATTGCGCGACGAACCATCACAAAATACAGACAGAACCTGAATATCCCTTCTACCCGCGAGCGGCGACTCGATTCCGCTGATCAACTTGGTTTCTGAAGTGATAATATACCTGTCGTTTTCCTAAATCTAGTTTTTGTAATCCATTAAGGAGTCATCAAAGTGCACGTTAATATCACAACAAAAGATTACCACCTCGATGCTAAGTTACGCTCGAGCATTGAACGAAAAATTGCAAAACTCGAACGACACTACAATCGTATTACATCAGTACACCTCATGCTATCGGTGACAAAAGTTAACCATCGCGCCGAAGCTTCGGTACGAGTCGATGGCAACGAGTTGTTTGCCGAATCAGTAGAATCGGATATGCGTTCTGCTATCGATGCTCTTACTAGTAAACTTGAGCGACAAATTTCGCGACATAAAGACAAAGTCACTCGACATTAAACTCTCCGAAGTAAGCCTTTGATGTACGCTAAAGCTGTAGTCGTTATCTGTTTGTGATCGAGTTCGATACTATTTTTTCGCCAGCAACCGTATGCTTTGTGCACGATTGCCAATCACGGAAAGCTGCGTTGCGAATCGCTGCAGAACTAGTAGGAGACTGGAAGAAATCCATAGATCCGAAGATTCTACTAGAAAAACTCCTAGCGCGAGAGGGTCTTGGTAGTACAGTACTCGAAGACACTCGTGTTTCGATTCCTCACTGCAGATTTAATGGGTGTTCCGCACCCATCGGTGCTATCCTTCGCTTCATCCCGCATGTCATGTTTGGCACAGACGGTGCCGTGAATATGAGTTTTGTCTTAGTGGTACCCATTGAAGAAAATAAACTTCATTTAGAAATCTTGAACGGGCTAGCCAAACTTTGTGTTTCTAACTCAAGATTAAACTATCTCATGGATGCAACTACTCCTCAAGACCTGTACGACCGCTTCATCCAGACAGCAAGAAAGGTCAATAGCGGATGAAAGTTTTTGTCATATCAGGTCGCTCCGGTTCCGGTAAAAGTACGGTATTGCATGCCTTAGAAGATGCTGGTTATACGTGCATCGATAACTTCCCTGTACTATTGCTTAATCAGCTCATCGATAAATATGTCGACAACCAAAACTACAACAACTTGGCTGTTTCCATTGATGCCCGCAGTCCGAGTAGCGAACTATACAGGCTCCCTGACGTCCTACAATCGTTAACGCAAGAGAGTTTCCAACCGCGATTAGTCTATCTCGACGCTCAGAGCTCGGTTCTCGTGAAACGATTTGATGAGACGCGCCGTCGACACCCCCTCGAACAGATTGGATCTGACCTAGTTCAATGTATCGACGCCGAAACTAACCTTTTGGCGCATCTCGCTGACATCGCTGACCTAAAAATCGACACAACAAATCTATCCCAACACGAACTAACGCGACTCACAAACTCGTTACTTATCAAAGGTGACAGTCGTGAGATAGTCTTGTTGTTCCGCTCCTTTGCCTTTCGGAACGGGGTACCTGTAGATGCCGATTTTGTATTCGATGTACGTTGCCTACCGAACCCACATTGGGATGTAGAGTTAGCCAAATTGAGTGGTCGAGACAAAAAGGTGCAAGAATTCTTTCAACGGCAAGAGTTAGTCACAGAGATGCAGCAACAGATCGTTAAATTTTTAACTCGTTGGCTACAGGTGTTTGAGCAACACAAACGGGCTTATGTTACTGTTGCAGTCGGTTGTACCGGAGGCAGGCATCGATCAGTTTACATGACTGAACAACTCGCACAGGCGTTCCGTAAAAAGTACTCAAACGTACTCACTCGACATCGTGAAGAATACGGGAAATCTGCATGATTCTGAGTAAGGTAACAATTGTCAATAAACTTGGACTACACGCCCGGGCTTCTTCAAAATTTGTTCAACTGGCTAAACGATTCGCGAGTTCTATTAAACTAGGTCCGACCGAGAACGAATTGGTCAACGCCAAGAGCATCATGCACATCATGACTCTTGCGGCGTCAAAGGGTACCGTGCTGCTACTCAAAGTAGAAGGTGAAGATGAAGAGGCAGCATTCCACGCACTTCGTACGCTGATTGAAAACCGATTCGACGAAGGAGAATAATGCTTAGTGTGCAGCAACAGTCATGGATTCAACGAGAATTGATCCGGTCCGGATATTCCGTCTTTTCTCAATATCGTCACCGAAGGCAACTAAATTCTTAAACATATCATCAAGCTTACCAGCAATTGTTACTTCGTCGACTGCGTAAGCAAATTCACCATTCTCGACCCAATAGCCAGAAGCACCACGTGAGTAATCCCCGGTGAGTATGTTGACACCTTGACCCATGAGAGAATTCACGACTAAACCTCGCCCCATTTTTCGCAAAATGTTTGCAAGTGGCTCAAAGGCGGCTTCAACAATCAAATTGTTGACCCCAGAAGCATTTCCAGTGGTCGGTATGTTCAATTTTCGACCGGAATAACTGTTCAAAACGTAATTTCTCACAACCCCAGCTTCGATAAATGCTTTGTCGTATGTCGCGACACCTTCCGCATCAAACGCGCGACTGCCTACAGCACGAACCAATCGCGGGTATTCTTTCAATGTCAGATTTCGTGTAGTGGCTGTCTGCCCCAAAGAATCTAGCAAATAACTAGACTTCAAATACTGACTTCGTCCAGACAACGCACTCATTAGATGGGAAATCAATCCTGGCGCGACCGAACTATCAAAAAGAACTGGATATGAACCTGTTGATAGTGAACGGGGAGACAGTTTCTGTACGGCCCGAGATGCTGCGGTCGTACCAACAGATTGAGGAGAATCCATGTCGTCGCGAATACGAGATGAGGTGTACCAATACGCCGATTGCATGCCGCTGTCGTCTTTGGCAAGTACCCCCATCATACGATTGTAGGAAGAAGAGCGAAATGACTGTAGAAATCCTAAACTATTACCGTAAGCAGTACATACCGAAACGGCACCTACGCGCGCACCATCAGATTTATACATACGTGGATCGAAGTCCATTGCCGCGGCTTCCATTTTTTGAGCGACTGCTTGTGCGTCACTAACGTCAAGCTCTTCGGGGTGGTATAAATCTAGATTAGGGACTTCACTTGCTAAACGATCCGCATCGGCTAACCCACTACACGGATCAGATGCAGTGTGTTTAGCAAACGCAAGAGCTGTTTGAACTGCTTCATTAACCGAGCGCTCGTCCATGTCCGTCGTACTTGCATGACCACAACTTTGATCGACATAGACTGAAATCTCAAATCCTCGATTGTTGCAAAATTCGACAGTTTCAATGTCCGCTTCGCGAACTTTAACATCTAGACCTACATCGTCTCGTGCGGCGACCTCTGCTGCCGTTGCCCCTTCCTGCTTCGCTAAATCTAAAATTTGAGTGATAAAGGTTTTCAGGGCGTCCTCATTCTCAGACGTGTGCGGAATTGGGTTTCCATTACGGTCGTCTAATGTCAAGTCAGAACGTTTCATACGCTAGTACCTCCTACCGTGATCTCGTCGATCTTGAGAGTTGGTTGCCCGACACCAACCGGCACACCTTGTCCTTCCTTGCCGCACACACCGACACCAGTATCCAGTGCCAAGTCGTTACCAACCATGGACACCTTATTCATGATGTCTGGACCATTACCGATTAAAGTTGCGCCCCGAATAGGCGCCATCTTCTTACCGTTTTCGATTAAGTATGCCTCTGTTGCCGAAAATACAAACTGTCCAGAAGTAATATCAACTTGACCACCACCAAACGAAACCGCGAAAATCCCGCGATCAACACTGCGAATGATCTCTTCTGGGTCACTATTCCCAGCTAACATAAAGGTATTTGTCATACGCGGCATAGGTGGATGCGCGTAAGATTCACGGCGCCCGTTACCAGTACTAGTTGTCCCCATCAGACTCGCATTAAGTTTATCCTGCATATATCCTTTCAAGATACCATTTTCAATTAAGATTGTGCGTTGCCCAGGGGTTCCTTCGTCATCCATCGTGAGAGAGCCCCGACGATTTGGAAACGTAGCGTCGTCAATCACAGTACACAGCGGTGAAGCTACCCGTTCACCAATCCGATTAGAGAAAGCAGAAGTACCTTTTCTATTAAAATCGCCTTCTAGTCCATGCCCGACCGCTTCATGTAGCAATACACCAGGCAAACCCGGACCCAAAACGACGGTCATTGGTCCAGCTGGAGCATCGATTGCGTCTAAGTTAACGAGCGCTTGACGCACTGCTTCGCGTGCGAAATCTTCCGCTGTGTCATTTTCGTATAACCAGGATAACCCATGTCTTCCACCACCACCGAAACTACCTCGTTCCCGTCGCCCGTCTTTTTCAACTACAACTGATACTCCGAAGCGGACTAACGGGCGCACATCGCCGCGATTAGTCCCATCACTTGAGCAAACGTAGGTTGTCTCGTGATTCGCGACAATTGATACCGATACTTCCACCACTCTTGGGTCGAGTGCTCGTGTGAATGCATCAATGCGCGATAACAGCGCTACTTTGTCGTCCTGCGAAACACTGCTAAGCGGATCAGCATCGTCATAAAACGACGGTATCGGAGTTGTAGTCGGGATTTGAGTCCGTTGTTCCAGTCCTAATTTAGCAATAGAACGAGCCGCACCTGCAGTCTGTTCCAAGGTACCCATCTGAATATCGTCAGCATACGCAAAACCACTTTTTTCGCCACAAATCGCACGCGCTCCAATTCCTTTAGATAGTGAATAGCCAGCATTCTTCACGAGTCCTTCCTCAAGCGACCAATTTTCGTTTCGGATACATTGAAAAAAGAGTTCACCGCGGTCAATTTGCCGCGACATCATTCCTGACATCATCCGTTCGAGCTGTCTTTCGCTGATATCGCCAGTAGCTAGTAAGCTCTGTTTGGCTACATTTGTGCTATCACGACTCACTTTTTTTCCTCCTCCGTTGCAGATTCTGAGGTGTCGTTGGGGGTTACATTTTCCACACTCGAGAGTTCATCTGTAAATAATCCGACGAATTCCACATACGGATTATCGATTGTCCCTGATACCCGGTACTTATGGCTCGCAATTCTGTCGATTTGGTCCGCGAATACCGTCTTACCCAACCAAGTTCCTAAAACCAGCGTCGGATTGCCAGTGACGATAGCTACATAAAAAGGCAGACTTCCGGACAGGGGGAGTCGGACGACGATTTCTCCCTGGACAGCTTGAGTATCAAAATTTACCGTACCACTAAACAAGATATCCGAACTTCTACTCTCAATTTCGAATGGAGTCTCATTGGTTACACTGATCACAGCTTCGTCGACATAAGCTTTAAGGAATACGCGATCAAATATGAATCCTTCCTGGAACAGATTCCTAAAGTCAACTCGCAACTGCTGAATGATTGGTGCGATATTGAGTAAACTCGTAATTCGTCTAGCTCCAATACCAACATCCGCTTCAGCGAATCTTCCTCGTTCGATTTTGGCTTCTATGGTGCCATTGACGTGTAGTGACTTGAAATCGAAAGGCGAGCCTTGCCATTCGATATCTGTTTTTATTTCAAAATTTCTGCTCTCGACTTCACCGTCAATTTCAAACTGTTGTAATGAATCGATCAAGTTTTCACCGAATAAAACGCCTGAAAATGTGGTTGTTCCATGATTCGTATCCCATACCAAGACTTCACTTTGACTATTTAGTGGTTTTATGTTTAAGTTTTGAATTGTTGCAGTCAAGTCTGTTACAACAAAACTTTGGTTACGCACTTCCACCGAACCCGACCAAGTGCCAAAGTCAATTTGCTGTCCTTGTTCGTCGACATGCAGTATTTGTTCAACGACCACATCCATCGAAGGAATCCAGTTGACTAGTTGTGAATAAGCGATAGGTGTTGAACTGACCGTGTCACGTTTTTTGTGGTGTAACTTACTGATCGAAAGGTTTAGGCGTTCATCTTGCGTCTTCGACAACATGGCATCCAATTCATCCGAATGTAACGTTAGTTGTACTGTGGCGCTCGATAACTCACCAAACATCGTGCTATTGGTCAGAGGAAAAGAAGGATTAAGTAAGTCGACGATTTTTAGCTCTTGAATCCGAACTAAGGGAAAGTCGTCGGTGCCAGTATCGTTTAACTGTAATGTCGATAAATCCAGCCGGTCAATTTCTCCTGCAATAACCCAATCATATTCTGCGAGTTCGAGGTCGATAGGATCCACATTGAAACCAATTTTTCCCTTTAATGAACCCAACTCGTCGCTCGTGATATGTGCGCGCAGTTCTCCCGAGTGTACTTCGAAAATTGGTGTTTCATGGAGTAATATATCGACTGTCGTTGGTTTGGACTCTTCTTTAAGTTTACCAATGGGTATCGGTAACTGCACGCCCATTCCTTGAAGATCCGATTCAAGTACAACTCTGGAGGATGTATCTGCTTGAATCGTCGTTTCAAAATATCCATAAACTTCAGTCTCGCCTGTAACCATCTTGCCGAATACTGGTCCGAGAAAATGGGAAACGGTAGCCGGGGTCAAACTAGATCTAAAGTCTACGTGTGTACTAACTGCTTCCGTGGGATTCTCACTTGGTCGAAGATGCAGTGAAATAGGCTGATCGAAAAACTTTGCACTCAGTAAACCACTGCTTAATGAATTAGGAGAAGTGAACTCCAGGTCTCCGGTTAACTCGGTTAAAGTTAAGCTCAAAGGCTCATGTGTCAGCGTTACGTCCGATAAAACTGTAACAATATCACAAGTAAATGGTGTTGGATTCGTATCACCAATAGGTATATCTAAGTTTGCTTCCACGCTTACACTTCCGGCACCGGTAATATCTGACCAATCGAACAATTTTGAATCGTGCAGTTCCAATGCGTTAAGCAGATTTAGCAGGTGTTCTGCAGAAGTATCCGAGTGTACTGATAAGTGAACTACAGATTCCGCAAATGGGAAATAGAGCTCAGTTGAATCCAATAAATTGAACCCTAATTCACCAGCTCGTAGCTGCGCACGTATGGCGTCCTGGTTAAAAGATATCGTTCCTGAAGCGTCGAAGAGCGGTGGCCAATCGAGATAGTAGTGCATATCAAGTTCTTCAAAAACACCCTGAACCCCGTAACTCAATACTTGAGCCCGGTTGAGATTTGCATTAGAACGGTGTATCGTGAACGCGACATCAGACAATCCACCTTGTTTCAAGGAATTTTGTATGTACCGAACGACGGTCTCCGGTAACGTGTTTGGTAAATAATTAGCAAGTTGATCAACCGTAGTTGAAGATAGTTCAACAATCGTACCAAAATCAGTTGTCGCTCGCCAAAACTCATGCCTAAGTCCAAAACTAACCGAAACTTGATCACCATTCGATAACGTGGCGTTACCAGTCGTCATTAACGCCAAAGCCTCCTCGCCAAATTCCATTACTCCCGTAAGATTTGTGGTAGCAAACGACCACGGGTCTGTAAACCAACGAGTTAAAGTTAGATCTGTTGGACTATCATCGACATTAAAGATATGAACTCGGTTAAAACCTACTATTTCAACTCGTTCTGTTGAAATCATCGGAATATTACTAAAACTGTGTAGAAAAAAGTCACTCACAAAAGCGCGGTAAGCAAATCCTTCCTGATCCATCAATACATGAAATTGTTCTACCGTACCTTGAGGCGATAGTGAGTTTGTCCAGTTATAAATTTCACCGTCTGGTTTACCAAACGAGTCCATAATCTCCGTTACTAGACTCAAAGGTACAGATCCACTCCTACCTAGTAAGTGTTGACGTTGTGTATCGAAGTGAAAGAAAATCGATGGAATGACGCTAACCAATTCCAACTTACTATTCATCAAAGAGCTAGCCAGTTCACTCTGGCAATGGTCATGAAGACAATTGGTTTGTACTTCGGCTACCAGTGAAGTTGGGCTACCTTGGCCACCGACTGTTTGGGGGACGATTGCAACTTTCGCTTTACCAACACCCGTATCGTTGGTGGAACGCCACCTAAGTTCTAAATCGACGAGTAATTCATTGAGAAAATCAAATCCAAAAAGATAAGGTAACAGAGGAAACTCGTTAACTGAGACGTCGAGTTCCCTGTCGACCTTTCTGGAAAGCAAACCGGAACCATATTGAACGTAACTTAGTTTGATGGCACAATCATCACAATCACTGATTTGTGTTACTACTAAGCTGACATCGACCCGAGAACCGATTGTTCGTTTGTGTAAAGTTCCGATATGTTTGTATTCTCGTTCTCGGCAGTGTATTGAACTACCAAACTGAACGTCAACTGTCCTACTTTCTAAAAGCATCGCGAATGCTCCGAAATCAAGACCTGAGCTGAATGAAGGAGAATCCAGCGAACAATCGCGCGAATCTTGTGGGGGTTGCACATCCAGCGATTCGATGTGAACGACTCCAAATACTAGTTGGTTACGCGCAATACTTCTAAACAGATCAACTTCGGCTTTGATATCATTGATGGAAAAATGTGGATGCTGAATGCTGTCCAATTCAATAATAGGATCGAAACCTGACCAACGAACGGTTAGACCAGATATAGTGATATCCGACTGTTCGAAATGCCGGTTGATCGAATCGACAAAATTAGGTGCAAATATCGAAACGATCCGAGCTACATTGATGATCACCGCAAACAATACAACGACAACAACGACGCAAAGACCAGTCATGCGGACAAAGGTTTTCATAACTATCTAAGGCCCGAGAATGCGGACCGAATCTCGTTATTTGCGATACTAGCGGAGATTGACTTCACGACTCAAACTAATCTAACCCATACCATTGGTTTAAAAGGAAATATTTGAAGGATCCTTATAGATCCAACGTTCAAGAACAAAATTTACGATAAACCACGTCACTAGCGTAGCGAGTACCGACAAGATAGCACTTCGGTAATCAATAATTATTGTATGTTCAGAGTAAAAGATTAAACCAAGTGTACGACTGATTTCGACAAGAATGAACAACGCAACAAGTCCAATCAGTTGATTTTTCAATGTGTTTTTCTTCGCTTGTGGAGGAATCAGCATGGCGACAAAACTAGTAGTACAAAAAAGGAGTGCGTTGAGACCGATTGGAAAACCAAAGTGGACATCCATGATGAGTCCGATGGTGAATGGTAACACTAATGAAATTTTGATGTCTTCTCGAAAACCAAAATAATAACAAACCAAAAACACTAAACTTGGATTGAATTGGTCGAAAATCTCTGGGACGAATTCAGGCATTTCCACAAGGGAAACAAGCAGAGCTACGACGAGCGCTATACCAAAGCCGAGGTTATTCTTGGGAAGTTTCAGTATTCGTTTCCTTCATGAGGATGAGCAACCATCGACGACGGTCAATTTGTGCAGAGGGTTCCACAATTACCGTTGCTTCAACGCCCGTTTCTTCGTGCCGTATTGATGTTACAACACCAATCGGATAACCAGCCGGGTACACGCCGCCTAAACCCGACGCTACAATCACATCGTCCTCCTTGACATCCCACGTTACCGTAGCATACTCCATCGCCAAGTGTCGACCATCCCCAACACCCGACAAAACAACATTTAAACCTGATCGCTGGACACGGGCTGGAATCGCGATACGCTGATCGGTAATTCGAACTATACGACTTAGGAAGGGTTGCACTTCAACGACCTGGCCATATATTCCTGAAACATCAATGACAGCTCTACCCGGTTCAACCCCATCGGTACTTCCTTGGTTTAGATACACCTCGTCTCGAGAGTGAGTTTGAATCTTCGACCTAAGTTCGGCAACAATGAAATCGAAACGATCATCAGACGAATAAATCTCAAGTAGAGAACGCAGTTCGTTGTTTTCTTGTTCGAGAGACTGAATTCGCTGGTTTTGAACCTTAAGTTCAACACTTTCACGTTCCAGATCATTTAGGTGTTGCAGAACCACTTCGCGATCCGTTATGTAATTCGAGACGGCATCAACACCAGTGCTAGGAAGATTAACAATCGAAGCTAAATTGGAGGTTGCCCAGGTAATTATGTGACGAGGTGTTTGTGGAATTGTAAAAAAAATTTCAAGGGCAAAAAGCAGGCAGCAAACGATACAAAGTATCAAATAAGTTGGGAGTTGATTGGCCCCTCTTCTCGAACTCAACATTGTGGATCTAGCCTAGGGATAGTTATGAGGTTTCGATATTTAACTAGCTTAGAACTTCCGATCAGAACGAAGTCATGTCATGTGAACTGGCTTCACATCAACAAGTGCTCCATGTAATCCATATCCAATATCTTGCCGCACCCCTTAACAACGCACCCTAGAGGATCTTGCGCGACCATCACCGGCAACCCAGTCTCAAGTTTCATCAATTCATCTAATCCGTTCAGTAACGCACCGCCCCCGGTGAGCATGATACCGCTATTAGCGATGTCTGAAGCCAATTCTGGTGGACAACGTTGTAGCGCAGATTTAACCGGTTCGATGATCTTGGCAGTGGCAGTACTCAGGGCGTCGACCATATTGTCGCTAGTAAGCGTGAACGTGCGAGGGACTCCTAAGGCTAAGTCGTGACCGACGACTGTCAGTTCTTCTACATCATTGACGGCCATGGCGGTACCAATCTTGATTTTTATCTGTTCGGCGGTTGTTTCTCCAATTACACACCCTTCTTTTTGGCGAACGTATTGCACTACGGAATTATTCAATTCGTCGCCACCAATCCGTACGCTCTCAGAAACAACTACACCACTTAAGGCCATAATCGCAATGTCAGAAGTACCACCACCAATATCGACCACCATCGTACCATGCGGCTCTTGAATATTTAAATCGGCACCAACTGCTGCTGCCAACGGTTCTTCAATCAGAAATACTTCTCGAGCACCGGCGCCAGAAACTGTATCAGTGATCGCCTTTTTTTCAACCTCCGTTGACTGACATGGCATACATATCAATACTCTAGGACTCCTTGTGAAAAAGTTACCACCGATCGACTTTTCTATGAAATGTCGGAGCATGACCGTCGTAGCTCGAAAATCGGCGATTTGACCATCCTTCATCGGTCGTACTACGTTAATAGCTTCGGGAGTTCGACCTAGCATAGTCCGCGCTTTAGCACCCAGCGCCATAATCGTGTTATCTTTGACTTTCATCGCGACTACAGAAGGTTCGTTGAGAACAATACCTTTATTTCTGACAAAAATCAAAGTATTAGCTGTACCTAGATCGATAGCCATGTCTGGTGAAAATAGTCCGCGGATTGCTTTAAACATATGGATGTATCAGTTCTTTTTACTCAGGTGAACTAGGAATGTGAGCGACTTTAACACCAACCAAGTTTGTCAGGGTTCAAGTTATCTCTGGTGCTTTGGATTTAATGGTATATCTTACATATCAAAAGCGAGCAGCAGAAAAAATACAGGAAGATTTTGGTATTTTAAAAAAAAATTATGTACACATCGAATCTAACAAATGTTTGCATTTAGTTTGCTTTGAGCCATACTCCTACAACATGGAAAACAGAGGAACTTGAATACATAGATGAAGCATCAACTGTTAGCGTTTCCTGGTTCCTATATAGTTATCCCTTAACAACAAGAATTTAATCCATCGCCGGTAGGAGATGTAAGTTTGGTACGACCCTGGTTTGATTCAGGACCAAAGTAAGAAATTATCTCAGAATTAAAACCGACAATAATTAGGTCTCCGCTTATTGTTCCGCCAGAACAAACGCGAATTAACTGTCTTTATGTACGACGGGACAAATTGAGTTCATCCAAGATCGTCGTAACCGTCCCCCTCGAAAATTGTTGCTCATACCAACACTTGCCATTTAGCGCATAATCCGCCTTTTATAACCCTGTAAACGCTAGTGATGCAATGTTTTCTTGATTCAGCG
>VXYV01000005.1 GCA_009845835.1 Gammaproteobacteria bacterium
TTTTGGTACCATACACACTTGACAGTTTCATCACTTTCATAAACCATACTTATTAGTCACTTAACCAAAAGGAGGTAAAACAATGGGAATGAGAACGCGAATCCCTCTCGCACTCGCTAGTGCTACAATCCTTATGTGGCTTTGCGCGAGTGTTTTTGCTACTGATTCGTCTGAAAAGACGGATTTGCTTGATCGATGGTGGATGTCCTTTGAGGAGTCTATCTTCAGCGACAATACCGGATTGATCCTTGTCAATTTACCTCGAGAAACCAAATCGTATACAAAGGAGGACTCAATTCTATCTCCCAAGTTTGCATTAGGTTATCGAATCACACCTAAGTGGTCTGTAGAACTGAACTGGCAGTTTGGTCCCAAGGAAAGTTTTCTGGCTACAAAAAACAATGGTGAGACACTCTTATACGCTTCAGTTGAGAGTCGTTTTTTGTCCGCGCTAATTTCTAGAGAATATTCTCTACCTCAAAACTTCACGTTCGAAGCGAAAGCAGGAGTAACCAGCTCCTTTTTCGAGAACAGAATCAAGACTGATCGTTCCGCTTCCGTACGTCGATGGACGATTGAAGAAACTAGTCCGGTAGCCGCGCTAGGAATCAGACGTGAGATGACACCGAAGCTGTCTGCTGGCGTAGAGTTTTCTAGCTACTTTCTCGATCAAGTCGAACTCGTGAGTGCCACTTCGTTCAATTTACGGTATAACTTCTAGCAAACTAAAACTGATAGCGAGTGTGGAATATAGCTGCACTCGCTACTAGAACTCGCTCAAAGTACTGCAACTAGTCAGCGACCGACGCAGAGTCCGTCGTAGACCCCATACTGCTCCGCTCTAAACTAGCCTTTTCAAATACGAGGTGGACAGAAGAAATTACATGACTGCTGGTCACTACGTCGAACAACAGTCTGAAGATATTACCCGCAACTGAATTTGTCTGCCGTGCACACTTGGACGGTATTGTATACCCATACCGAGATGATGGATGCAAACGTCTGAGAGCACGGAAAGTTTAGAAGATCGTAGTTTGTAAACAAGCTCGCAAGTCCCAAAAAAAAGGAGGTCTTGCACCTCCTTTTCGTTCAAACTGTGTTGAGTTTATTCTTTTGTCGGTTTATCCGTGTGTACGGTAATACGTTTCATTGGAGTCAATTCTTGTTTTTTGACAACGATTTCTAACACGCCGTTTTTACTGGATGCCGTAACGTTGTCGATATTTGCGGTATCTGGCAAGTCGAAACTGCGTGCAAACGATCCATAAGTACGCTCAAAGCGCCCGTTCTTTTTGTCACCGCTTCGGTGTTCAGATGTACGTTCACCCTTGATGGTCAGACGACCATTGTCAACATACACCTCAATATCGTTCGTATCAAGGCCGGGAAGATCAGCGGATATTACGATTCGGTCGTCCTCTTCGAAAATATCCATCAATGGAATCCAATCCGTAGGGTTTCGCTTCGTTCGCGAAAGCGTATTGAATTCCTCTTGTAAATCTCTCTGGAGGGTATTCACCAGAGTAGATACTGGTAGATAGTCTAGTACTCTCATGTTATATCTCCTTGATTTGTAAAGTTTAGAGTAATAAGAAACTGTTACGAGATATATAGGACTAGATCAAAAAAATTCAAGTTTAAAATGCAAAAATCGCGAAATCACAGTTTTTAATACTGCGAATCAGCATAGAATTATCGAGCCAACCGCTAGCGTGGCTGACAACCAAAAGTTAAGTCGATTAAGTGGTAGGTACTACTATTCACCAGACATTGAATTGAGTCGCGTAACTACATTTTCATTGTCCATGTAGCCATTAATCTCGACGATTTCGGCGCTATCTAGCACTCCCGCTAGTTGTTTGAGACGTAACATTCCCAGAATATAGTCATATACACCAGATTCATAATTGAAACGGGCATTGAACAAATTCTGTTGTGCTTGTAATACTTCGACGATATTTCGCGTTCCAACCTCATAGCCAGTTTGAGTCGCTTCCAATGACGCCTCGCTTGATTCGATTGCGCGTTTACGCGCCGCTAAGCGAGCCACCTCGGTCGTGACTGTACGAAACTGTCGACGAATCTGTTCTTCAATGTTTTGTCGTTGCTGGACGAGTTGTAAACGTGAAGTTTCCTTGTTCAATGCGGAGGTTCGATTTTGTGAAAGTCTGGAGCCACCTTGAAACGAAGCATTAATCGAAAATCCATAACTGACACCGATTGATTCACGTATCGAATCGTATCCTAAATCGTTACCACCAAAGTTGATTGGGGATTCACTATAGGAATAACTCAGAGACATGCTAATCGAAGGTAGGTAACTTGCGAGCTGAGCCCAGTGTCTTTGTTTCGAAGCTTTATAGCCATTAGTTGCTTGAATAATTTGTGGATTATTTCTCATCCCAAAGTCCACCCATAAGTCTTCTACATTGGGATCGGGATCCACAATCGGATATTCGGTTGAAATCCGCGAGAGTTCGGCAATAGGTTCGCCAGTAAGACGCTGGATCGTAAGAAAGACGATGTCTAAGTTATTGACCTGTTGAATTCGACCTACTATAGCATTGTCGTAAGAGGCACGCGCGTTCAACACGTCTGTTATCGCGGATAATCCCACTTCAAAACGTTGTTCGGCTTGGTCAAGTTGATGTTTAATCGCTTCTTCTGAGGCGATCGACGCCTCTAAACTGTCTCTTGCTCGAAGCGCATCAAAATATGCGGTCGCGACACGAATCAATAGCGATTGTTGAGCCGAAATGAAAGTCTGTTTACCGGATTCGTTTTCTATCTGTGAGGTACGATAACGAATGAAGGTTGGAATATTGAGCACAGTTTGGCTCAAACTTGCGCTCCACCCTGCTGGCCATCCACCAGGAGGGTTTTCGGAGGTCTGCCACTGGGCGTTTGTCTCTTCAGTAACTCCAGTGAATGCAGATCTCGGATCATTGAGAAATTCTGATGGGTAGGTTGTCTTCCATTTGCTTGTGCTCTTTCCTCCCATCCCAACGCTTATATTCGGTAGCAGCGGCGCGAGGGCGCTCCTCATATTCTCTTTGCGAATTTCATCTTGAACAACCGCGCTAGCGAACTCAGTGTCGTTTTGTATCGACAGTTGGTAGATTTCCAGAAGATCTTCAGCAACCAAAGAACTGCCAAAACAGATTAAACTAAGCAATAAGAACCTTTTCATGAGCATCTCAATAGGTAGAGGATAAACGTTATTTTATAAAACGAGGAACCGAAAAAGTTGAGTTTTTCAGTATACGTATAGTTTATACGATACGTGGAGTGATTTTTGTCGTGCGTAAAACTCTATTCATACCTAGTAAAATATTTCAAGAATCTATAGTTCGGTAAGAAATGAACAGCACTGACGAATCGCGCAAGCATCAACGTCACACGAGTTTCGGTATGGCTTTAGAAAAACTGCACGAAGCCTGCGAACAAGATCGAATGTGCAGGTCTCATTAAAACGTTCGAATTTTGTTTCGAACTAGCATGGAACGTACTCAAAGATCAACTTTCTAGCGACGGCTATCAAGTAAACAGTCCACGATCTGTTATCCGGCTCAGTACAGAGGTAAGGTATATCGACGCAGAAGACTGTGAGTTGCTATTAGAAGCGCTAGAAAAACGCAACATCTGAAGCCACGCTTACCGACAAAATGAAGCCAACGCTGTTGAAGTACTGATCAAAAAATACTACCATCCCGTTCTTACACGTCTACACAACACACTTAACAACCAAAACTCTCAATGAATGATGGACTGAAAGACAAACACCGTACCTGGATTATCAAACTACTTCGTTTCAATGAAAAAGTTGAACTTATTTGGGTCGCGCGCATTGGGAACGTTTAGACCATGGTCAGATGTGGATATCGCCCTGTGCGGTAGGGAACTTACACTCCACGATCAAGCTCAACTTGCAGCTCTCATGGAGGCCTTGACAATTCCACAACGTGTTGATCTGAGACCAGATCGATAACGAAAACCTTAAACAACACATCCAGCAAGACGGTATCGAACTGTACAACAAAACTGAATCGAAAGTCACATAGACTCACCCACCACACAGTAGCAGTGATTCATTGGATTTCGAGCCAAGCACGAGGGATTCCGGTTCGAAATTCCCCTTTGTGATAAAATATTCAAGGAATACCAACAACTTTTATCTACCCCATAGGAAAGATTGAATGGCACGTGTAACTGTAGAAGACTGTTTGGAACATGTCAAGAACCGCTTTGAACTCGTAGTTTTGGCGTCGCGCCGTGCACGGCAATTGTCAAGACTAAATGATGCTATGCCACTGGTTGAACGTGAAAATGACAAAGAAACGGTTATCGCACTGAGAGAAATCGCAGCCGGGTTGTTAAATGAAGAAGAATTTCTTCGCGAAGAAAACGACGAGGTGGTTTTTCTGAGAGAGCCAGACGACGACGAACCCAATCAAGGAGATGAAACAACCAGCGACGGCTGAATCCTATTTCCAAAGCGAACTCGAAAAACGAGCGCGACAGGACGAACTCGCAGCCCCTCTTCTAGGAATTGAGCATGGTCTAAATTTAGACTACCTAACTCCTAAACAAATCCAGCTCGTCGAGAAAGCTTTCAAATTTGCAGAGCGAGCTCACCAAGGCCAACAACGGCGCACAGGTCACTCATACATTACCCATCCACTAGCTGTAACAAATATTCTCACGGAATATAAGCTCGATCACCAAACTCTATGTGCAGCATTACTGCACGATGTATTAGAAGATACCCAAATTCATAAAGAAGATCTATCTAAGACTTTTGGCGAAACGATAGCCAACATCGTTGACGGGGTCTCAAAACTGTCCTTGCTGACCGGCAATCGAGCAGAAGCTCAAGCACAAAATTTTTACAAAATGGCCATGGCCATGGCACGCGATGTACGGGTCATTCTGGTCAAACTCGCAGACCGATTGCACAACATGCGCACAATCGGAGTAATGACACGACTATCTCGCAAACGAATCGCGAAAGAAACCCTGGATCTCTATGTGCCTTTAGCACTGAGGATGGGTATGTACCGTTTCAAAGAGGAACTCGAAAACCTAGCATTCGAAGCACTGTATCCGTTACGCGCTGACAGACTAGAACGGTATGTAGAACGTATCCGTGAGAGCGATAAGAATTTAATTGGTGAAGTAGAAAAACAGATTTCTCGTTCCTTGAGTAAAGTCGGTATCGAAGCGAATGTCGTTTACCAGAAACCAGAACCCTACGGACTTTACCAAGCACTTATTGGACAACGCTTGACAAAAGAAGAATACATGGATCGATTCACTTTCCGGGTTGTAGTAAATTCTCCCGATGACTGTTATCGAACATTGGGTATCGTTCATAACTCAATTAAACCCAAATCCCGTTCATTCAAGGACTATATCGCGATACCAAAGAAAAACGGGTATCAGTCCCTTCACACGACCCTATTCCGCGCTCACGCGGCGCGTGGTGTGTCGCTGAAACTACTAATTCGAACACAAGTAATGGATGAATTTGCGACCTACGGGCTAGCGTCGGGTTGGCGCAATCGCCAGTTCAACAGTCCCAACAGACAGGAAGAAGAGCTAACCTCTAGTAGCGTACGCGACTGGATTCAAGGTTTGCTGACTCTGCAAGAAGACAATGATGCGTTGCAATTCATTACGGACTTAAAAGATGATTTGTTTCCCGATCAAGTTTACATCTTTACCCCGCAGGGTGATATCATTACTTTACCGTTGGGGGCATGTGCGTTAGACTTTGCATATGGAGTCGATTGGCGACTTGGTAACGAAGCAACCGGTTGTGAGATTGACGGTAGAGAAGAAACATTAGCGACGGAGCTTGAATCTGGTCAAACAGTTTCGATTAATCGCGATAGTTCAGCAAGACCCGATCCAGAATCACTGAACTATGTAAAGACCGCTAAGGCGCGCGCGGCGATCCGGGCAATTCTTCGCCAACGAAGCCAAAAAGAAGCAATAGATTTAGGTAGAACCTTATTGGACCGAGCTGTCGGTTCCGCTGGAACCTCAGTAAAAGAACTGGATTTTCGACGGCTACGCCGAACCTTTAAAGAGTTTAAAGTGCGGCGAATGGATGAAATCTTCGAGGAAGTTGGTCGCGGCAACTTGTCAGCATTTCATGTCGCCCAACGACTGTTGGAAGTCGATAGTGTCGAGCACGATATGTCGAATTTCAAAAAACACGGCCCACTCATGGTTCAAAATAAGTTGAAGAATCAATCTGTAACTTATGCGAAATGTTGTGGGCCTCTCCCGGGCGACGCGATCAGCGCTAATTTAGTTAAAGGTGAAGGCCTAATTATTCATCGTCGAGTGTGTGGAAAAGCGCGGGATTCTCATGACGTTACGGAACGTATACCAGTACGTTGGTCGGAATCGCCCCATGGCGAGTTCGTTACTAGGTTACGATGCGATGTGACAGGAATGACTTCGTTTTCAGTCCTAGCAGACCTAGTCAGTTCTTTAGGAGCTGGAATGAATCTACTAGAAATTCAAGAAACATCAGAGACTACTTCGTCGGTACGGATGCATATTTCTGTTCCTAACGTTAAACACCTTAAACGAATCATGAAATATTTAGAAGCGACACCAAACATCAGCAACGTGCAGCGCTTTACCGATTGAAGTTGATCATTTCGAATTCTTTTTTTAACAAGGTTAAACTAATCTTCATACATCGTAACGTACTAGGAATACAAAATGGTTAAAAAACATCTGTATGCCGAAGGTGCTCCCGAGGTAATCGGACCTTATTCTCATGCAGTTCAAGTGGGAAATCTTTTATTTCTATCCGGTCAAATTGCGCTTGACCCGAAGTCAATGGAATTGGTCGACGATACCTTTCGAAACGAAGCAAAGCAGGTGTTCTCAAATGTCGAAACAATTCTCGCAGCAGCTAACTGTAGTTTAGACGACATCGTCAAAATCACAGTGTACTTAACCAATCTCAAGAATTTCGAACAAGTGAACGCGGTAATGAGTGAACGGTTGAGTACTCCTTTTCCAACCCGTTCAGCGGTTGGAGTCGCAGCGCTACCTCGCGGAGCAAACATCGAACTTGAAGTTATTGCACTGACAAAAGGTTAGGTATGCCCTCAGAGGCTATCTCCACCATCCATGGAGTGGGTCCTGATCTTGTTAAAAAGTTTGATCGGCTCAACATCCGGACTAAACTTGATCTCCTACTCCATCTACCTTTTCGTTACCTAGACCAAACTCGAATCACACCATTCAGCGAAGTAGAAGACGGTGTGCACTGCGTTATTCAGGGAGTGATAACGGAAGTACGTGTTACACAAAAGCAAGTAACCGTACATGTTCGAGATGATGCTAACCTCCGCGTTCTCATGCGACTATTTCATTTTCATCACTCGCGAATTCAAAAGTTGCAAAAAGGTTCTTATATTCGTCTATGTGGTGTCACCCGCTTAGGTTCGATGGGTTTGGAAATGGCACATCCTAGGTATTGGGTAGTTTATCCAAACCAACCACAATCTTTCGAGCCACAGTATATCCCCGTTTATCGCGCGGTGAAAGGATTATCTAGTACTCGAATACAGCGATTCATGATTAAGTCATTGAATGAGATCGCGTTTTTACCGAAGTTTGATTGGGACGGTTTGAAACTTGGAGACGCGCTGAAGTTCGTTCACCAGCCGGTGGTAGAAGCAGGGCTACAGCATGTCAACACTGCCCGACGACGAATAGCGTTCGATGAGTTACTGGCGTTCTTTCTTCTTAAAGAACGTCGCCGAGTTCAACGTACGACAGATTCGATTAAACCATTCAAAAGGCGAACGCAACTCACCAAAAAATTCGTCGATTGTTTGGGTTTTTCTTTGACTAATGCACAACAAAAAGTGATCGCTGAAATTGACAAAGATCTAGGGATGAATAGACCTATGTTGCGATTGCTGCAGGGAGATGTGGGGTCAGGGAAGACAGTTGTGGCTGCACATGCCATTATCAAAGCAGCTGAAAATGACTTCCAAACTGCCTTTATGGCGCCGACGGAAATTCTTGCTGAACAACACTACGAAACTTTGTCACATTGGTTAGATCCTCTCGGAGTAAGCGTTGGGTTACTCACCGGGCAATTAAGCATGCGCGCTCGGCGCGCGCGTGAAGCGGCTATCTCAGACGGCGAAGATATGGTTGTTGTCGGTACCCATGCATTATTTCAAAAATCGGTACACTTTCGTTCGCTTGGTCTCGCCATCATAGATGAACAACACCGTTTTGGAGTACATCAAAGAATGATGCTGAGAGATAAAGGAAACGTTCCGCACCAGTTGATCATGACTGCAACCCCTATTCCACGTACCTTGGCGTTGTATTTGTTTGCTGATATGGATCTTTCGGTTATCGATGAACTTCCTCCGGGTCGTCAACCCATCCAAACCACAATTCATAATCCTGCGCAGCGAAACAAAGTTATCGCCGCCTTACGTAGGCACGTCGAAAAGGTACAGCAAGCATACTGGGTGTGCGCCGCAATTACAGAACAAGACGAAGACGAATCACTGATTGGAACCGAAGAAATAGAAAAGGAATTACGACAAACAGCTCCCGAGTTGCGAGTTCAAGTCCTGCACGGTCAAATGGATTCGGAAACAAAACGTTCGACGATGGAAGAGTTTCGAAGTGGGAATGTTGACGTGCTAATCGCGACGACCGTTATTGAAGTCGGTGTCGATGTCCCAAATGCGAGTCTAATGATTGTCGATAATGCTGAACATATGGGATTAGCCCAACTTCACCAATTACGTGGGAGGGTTGGCCGTGGGACAACGAAGAGTTTTTGTATGTTGAATTATCAGGGTAAATTGTCGTCAAATCAACGAGAAAGACTCCAAGCGCTCCGCCACATGCGCGACGGATTTGAACTTGCCGAATTAGATTTGAAGTTACGGGGCGCCGGTGAAGTATTTGGCACAAAACAATCGGGGGCTGAAAATTTCCGAATCGCTGATTTAGCTCGCGATCTCCACCTATTAGTGGAAGTAGAAAAGTTCAGTAAAGAACTTGCTCAAACCAATGTCGAACTAGCAAGTAAGGTAATTGAAACTTGGTCGCCTGCTGAGAGTGACTACGCAGCAGCATGACGGTATTTCAGATTTCAATCATCTCGAAATCTTCTTTACCCGTTCCACAATCAGGACAAACGAAGTCTTCAGGTATGTCCGACCACCGAGTACCGGGAGGGATTCCTTCTTCTATGCAACCTTGTGCTTCGTCGTAAATCCAACCGCAAACAATACATTGCCATTTTCGCATAACCAAAATTTTAAGGAAGGTTAATTGCTACAAAATATACACACCTCGTGGAACCCCTGAGATAATGCAGAACATCCCCCACAGTGTACGTGCTTACTGGGAGCTTATGCGCTTAGATCGCCCAATTGGTACCGTCCTGCTGTTGTGGCCGACTTTGGCCGCGCTCTGGCTGAGTGCTAAAGGACTCCCGCCAATCCGCGTTCTGCTTGCTTTTGTATTTGGAGTGATCGTGATGCGTGCATGTGGTTGTGTCATTAACGATATTGCCGATCGAAAGTTTGATCCACACGTCAAGCGAACTCAAAACCGTCCGTTAGCTGACGGTCGCATTACTGTTGTACAAGCATGGACGTGCTTTTTGATTTTGGCGTTTATGGGGGTCATTATCGTGCTATTGTTCTTGAACACAATGACTTGGATTCTAGCTTTGATCGGACTAGGCATTACGTGCGTTTATCCATTTTTAAAACGAGTCACACATTTACCACAACTAGTACTTGGTGTTGCCTTTAGTTGGGGTATATTGATGGCCGATACTGCTATTAACAACGCCATCGGTTTACCAACCTGGGTATTCTTCACGATGAGTTTTGTGTGGATCGTTGCCTACGACACCGAGTATGCGATGGTTGATCGCGAGGACGATATTAAGTTAGGACTGAAGTCAATCGCGATCTTGTTTGGCAAACAAGATCGACTCGCGATAATTCTGTTAGAACTAGTCGCATTAGGTCTACTTGTAGTGTTAGGTTTAACCGCTCAACTTTCCATGTTGTACTACGTTGGTGTTGGAGTGATCGGAATGCTGTTTGTGTACCAATGGATATTGATTCGCAACCGCGACCCGTCGAACTGTTTTCGTGCCTTCAAGAATAATGGATGGGTTGGACTAGTGCTATTCTTAACTCTAGTTGGAGTCCACACGTTCTAGCTAGTCGAAGCAGATATGACTAGATTCCTACGAGAGTGCGTTGAGTACACCGGGAAAACCATTGCTTGGTTGATTTACCCTATCGCATTCTTAATTTGTGTCATCGTTGTCTTACGGTACGTGTTTCACATTTCGATCATTTTGCAGCAAGAATTAGTCGAGTACATGCATGCTTTGCTGTTCATGATTGGCTTGTCATACACACTCAAACATGGCGCTCATGTACGTGTCGACGTCCTATATTCGAAACTGAGTGACTCCAAAAAGGTTCTCATTAACTTGTGCGGACATCTGTTTTTGTTAATCCCCGTCGTCTGTACGATCGGTTACTTCAGCCTCGAGTTTGCTTGGGATTCATGGCGCATACTCGAACGCTCAGAAGAGGTTCGCGGTATCCCCGCAGTTTATCTCTTGAAGACGGTAATCCCATTCACGTTTGGTTTGTTGTTACTGCAATCAATAACCGACGTCGTTTGCTATGTCAAACAATTGAAGAGGGACTAATGGAAATTGTTGCAATACTCATGTTCGCCGTAGTGTTTGTTTTCATACTTTCCGGATACCCCGTCGCGTTGGTGCTTGCTGGAGTTCCACTGCTCTTTGCCTTTGGTGGAATTCTATTTGGAGTACTACAACCACAGGATTTGGGATTTTTACCGAATCGCGTTTTCTCAATCATGACTTCTCCTGTTCTTGTTGCCGTTCCCTTGTTTATCGCGATGGGGGTTACACTTGAGAAGACAAATATTGCACAATCGCTCCTAGAAAGTTTTTCACAAATAGTGGGAAAAGCAAAGGGCGGTTTAGGGGTCGGTGTGGTTCTCATTGGTGCACTTATGGCTGCGAGTACCGGTATCGTCGGTGCAACGGTCGTTACTTTAGCGCTTCTTGCGTTACCGTTGTTGTTACAACAAGGGTACTCGAAGGAACTCGCGTCCGGTACGATTGCAGCGACCGGCACATTAGGACAGATTATTCCACCGTCTATCGCGTTAGTGTTGATCGGCGATGTGTTGACCAACGCTAACCAAATGGCGCAAGATCAATTTATCGGTCAGGCGTACAAATCGGTTTCAGTCGGTGAGTTGTTTGCGGGTTCGATGATTCCGGGATTGATACTCGTTGTCCTGTACAGTTGCTATGTGCTATTACGTTCTCGTACCCATGTTAGACCATCTAGAGTAATTGAGAGACCGAAACGAGCCGCGATAGTTTCATTGTTGAGAAATTTTGCTCCGCCGGTGCTGTTAATCATTATTGTTTTGGGTTCCATTCTTACTGGGTTAGCGACGCCCACCGAAGCCGCTGGAGTTGGCGCCGTTGGCGCGTTAGTGCTCGCGTTGTTCTATCGCACACTGAATTGGAAGGTACTCAATCAAATCGCGTTATCGACGTTGAAAACCACATCAATGGTGTTCTTGATTTTGATTGGCGCGTCGGTGTTTTCTTTGGTATTTCGTTTGTATGGTGGAGATGAACTTGTACAAGAGTTCTTTCACCATCTACCGGGCGGGACCACTTCAGCGTTACTCATTGTGATGGTGGCGATCTTCTTACTGGGATTTGTCTTGGATTTCATCGAAATTACCTATGTGGTGGTGCCGATCATTGGTCCAATTCTGATCAGCATGGGGATCGATCCAGTTTGGTTAGGAGTTGTGATTGCGGTGAATTTACAAACGTCGTTTTTGACCCCGCCGTTTGGGTTTGCGCTGTTTTATTTACGTGGTGTAGCACCACCAGAGATCCAGACGTTCGATACCTACAAAGGAGTGGTACCTTTTATTGGTTTACAGTTACTAGTACTGGTACTGTTGTTTCTAGTTCCAGCATTGGCTACGTGGTTACCAAATCAATTACTCTAAATCATTCTCGCACGTTGAAATATGCTTCCTCAGAAATCGCACTCCATTGGCGTACTTCGTGATGAAATTGTTTGTAGGATTCAACGATTCGCTTTGATAGTGGATCATTGGCCGCTACCTCGTCCAAAATTTCCGCTGAAATCTCACGCAGACGGTTAACCACTTCGTCCGGTAGTGGACGTAATTCGACACCATGTTCATTCAGTAACGTCTGCAACGCCGCGTTATTGCGAGCAGTAAATTCATTCAGCATATCTTGATTAATCGCTGATGCAGCAACTTCGACGATCTTCTGTAGATCAGTAGGTAACTGTTCAAACGCTGACCTATTGACGATCAGTTCTATTGCGGCATTAGGTTCGTGCCAACCAGGGTAGTAATAGTATTTCGCAATTTGATACAACCCAAGGGTTAAATCGTTATACGGACCAACCCATTCAGTTGCATCGATAACTCCGGTTTGTAATGAGGTAAAAATCTCGACGGCTGGCAAAAGTTGTGGTGCCGCGCCAGCACGTTTCATCACTTCAGCACCTAAACCAGGGATACGCATTTTTAGTCCCTTCAAATCTTCAAGAGAGTTAATTTCGACATTGAACCAGCCAGCCATTTGAACTCCTGAGTTACCACACACAAATGGAATGAGATCAAACGGTTCGTAGAGTTCTCGCCAGAGTTCTAGTCCACCTCCGTACGACAACCAGGCATTCATTTCTTGTGCGTTCATGCCAAAGGGTACTGTCGTGAACAATGCTGCTGCAGGTGCTTTTCCTGTCCAATAGTACGCGGCGCCATGACCCATTTCAGCAGCCCCTGAAGACACAGAATCAAAAACTTCCATCGCCCCCACTAACTCACCTGCAGCGTAAACTTTAACATTGAGTCGACCATCCGACATGGTTTCCACCATCGACGCGAATCGTTCGGGTGCGACACCCAAAGCTGGTAGGTTTTTTGGCCAGGTAGTAACCATCTTCCATGAATACGTTTTGGTACGGTCGTTAGCTGTACTCGTTGAATCTTCGTTGTTCGCGGAACAACCCAAAAACATTCCGACAACGACTATACAGAACAAACAACACAATACTTGTGCGACGTTTTGTTTAATTCTCATATAGCTACCCCATATACCAGCAAACACGACTTATTTCAGTGATTGATGAAAGTTAGAAAATCGGTGTCCGCCAAAAACCAACTTGTTTTACCGTTGGAAAATTTCACTTGTAGTTTGCGCGAGGCACCATCGCCTTGTTCAGCAACGACAACTCCATCGCCAAACATCGAATGTTGTACTCGTTCGTGTTTGTGGTGGTTTACTTCTTCGCTTGCTGCAGGTTCACTCGTACGTATCGGCGGACTCTTAGTCGAAAATCGCGGCACCAATGTATCGTCTTTATAAGTCAGATGGATGCAGTGATCTTTAGATATTTCATTGAGAAATCGCGAATGACCTTGCAGCGCTAAACTCTTCCCGAAAGACGTTCTGGAATTGGCAAATGTCATTGTAAGTTGCTTCATGGCGCGGGTGATTCCGACGTAAGCCAAGCGGCGTTCTTCTTCGACGCTCGCCACACTAAAACTAGACGCGTGATGGGGGAATAAACCTTCTTCCATCCCGACCATCACAACACAGGGAAACTCCAAACCCTTACCTGCGTGTACGGTCATTAGATTAATCGCTTCTGTATCGGAACCTTGTTGTTCTCTCGAATCTAATGCAACTAAGTCTAAAAAGGCAGTGAGTGCACAAGCTTCTTCTTTGGTAGCATTGGGATTCTCGACTGATAAACGGTCTTTGTGAGATTGCTCGAACTGTTCCGCTGCAAGGACAAGTTCCTTTAAGTTCTCTTGGCGCGATCGACCAGTTTCCCCTTTATCTTTCCCATAGTACTCAAAGAGGCCCGAATCGTATACCGCAGCGGTAGCAAGTTGTCGCAGTGTTAAGTTGTCGCGACGTTGGTTAAAGTTGGAAATGTAATGAGAAAACGTATTTAAGGATCTTTTGGCTTTGGGTAATACTTGTTGATTGTCTTTGGCAATTGCAGCGGCATCCCACATCGATAAGTTTTGCCCTTTACTCAGTTCCAATATGCGGTCCATGGCGGTTTGTCCTACGCCGCGAGGCGGAACATTTACAACTCGCAAAAATGCGATGTCTGCTTGAGGGTCTTGAAATAGTCGCAAATAACTCAACGCAAAACGGATCTCGGCGCGCTCAAAAAAACGCAAGCCTCCGTGTATACGGTAGGGTAGCCCGACCTGATTAAACTCTTGTTCCAATACTCGAGCTTGCCAGTTGTTTCGATAGAGAATTGCTATATCCGCGGGACGATAGATTTCGTAACGAATCCATCTATAACATTCTTCGGCGACAAATTGCGCTTCGGCGAACTCATTGATCATTGCAACGACGCGGATTTTGTCTCCCTCGTTACTTTCGGTCCACAACGATTTTCCAAGTCTTGCTTTATTGTGTTTGATAACAGAGTTTGCGGCATTCAAAATGTTCTCGGTTGATCGGTAGTTTCGTTCTAGCGAAACAGTTCGTACATTCTCAAATGTCTGTTGAAACTTGTACATGTTTGAAACTTGTGCGCCGCGCCAAGAATAGATAGACTGATCGTCGTCGCCGACCGCAAATACATAGTTTTCCTGTCCTGCTAGTATTTTCAACCAAGCGAACTGGACATCGTTGGTGTCCTGAAATTCATCAACGAGAATGTGCCTAAATCGCTCTCTGTACCGATCGAGTATTCCTTGATTGTTCAACCACAACTCATGTGCCCGAAGCAATAACTCCGCAAAATCCACGAGCGATTCTTTGTTACAGAGAGTCTCATATTGCTCGTAGAGTCTATGGTAATAGCCAGGTGAATTGCCAAGAGTGTCAATATGTTTCGAACGAAGACCTTGATCTTTCCAACGGTTGAATTGATTAGCAATGTCTCTAAGTTCGGTATTATTTGGCGTTTCTTTTTCGTCTGGGAATAGTTGTTTGATCACTCGAATCTGATCTGTTTGATCAAGAATCTCGAAGTTTTGCTTTAACCCGGCTTCGCGATAGTGCGTTCGCAGTAACCGATTCGCGATGCCATGGAAGGTGCCGATCCACATGTTTTGAATTGGATGGTTGAGAATGTTTTGGGCGCGAGTTTTCATTTCGGAAGCGGCTTTGTTGGTAAAAGTAACCGCTAAGATTTCGAGTGGTGATACCGCTTGAGTTTGGATTAGCCAGGCGATACGGTGGATGAGTACTCGCGTCTTGCCAGAGCCGGCGCCAGCAAGAATGAGTAAGTTTTGCCTAGGCGCGCTAACAGCCTCTCGCTGAGCGGTGTTCAGTTGATCTAGCACCGAGTTTGCTGGCGAATCGATACTTAGAGAAGGATTAGTCGTTGTCAACAATCAACTCGATAATTGCAATAGATGATCGATGGTCCCTCATATGAGTTATGTATGCAAATCTCTGAAAATTGGTGCCAGCATTAACAACTGTGTTTTCTCCGCGACTATTTTTCTTCAATATTGGATTAGAATTGAACCGAAAACGAAGAAATTTCGTTAATGGTTTCGTAACCAATAAATAGATTTTACTTGAGATGCAAACAAATTACGAATAAGAGTCTGTGCTCGCTCTACACACATTCAGTAAACCGCATCTGATATCGACTCATGGTTCGGTTTTCACACTGATTGTTCATAGGTGCCGGCATCTTGAATAAACATCGTAGATACATCTGAAGAATCAGCTTATCGTTGCTGAAATCAACTATTTGAATCAACTTTGAAAAAAATCTTGCACAAAACACGACCTTGGTTGTTACACGGTCTTGAACTACTCATCGTAATGTCGATCGCGTTTGTGGTGGGGTACATGGTTGCTAACACCCCGAACAATTACCTTCACACACGGAATCTCATGAAGTCGCGAATCCCCGCGTGATCACAAATTTCGTTATTCTTCTACGATCCTAATAGTTGATTTGGGTAAGTTGAAGGTTTCGCGACGGAAGGTCGATTCTATGTGTACAATAACCGTCTCAAAATACCTAGCCCCGGGTGAAGTCAGATCACTTGCTCGCAAAAAAGACTATAACAACGACGGCTAGAAATCCTATCAATTCTCCCATATCCAAACACTTAGAAAGACCTTACCGGAAGTTAACTATATCTATGAAATTACGAATCTCCTTTTTACTACTTGCGTTTTCTTTGTTATTACTCAGCAGCTTGTTGAGCGCCGACGAAGAACCAAACTCAAATCTAAACGACAACAACCTTGAGGAAGTGATTGTGTCGGCACACCCGTTCTCTCATTTAGGACTTACACAATCGTCCTATCTCTTGGTCAAGGAAACGTTAGCTCGCGCGTTAAATGAAAGTATTGGCGCTACTTTGGAAAGTTTACCCGGTGTACAAAACAATGCCTTTGGAACCGTCGTTGGACGCCCCGTTGTCCATGGGCTTGATGGACCACGAATTAAAGTGCTCACCGATGAAGTCTCTACCATGGATTTAGGTGTGAGCTATGTTGACCATCCATTACTGACTAATACCTTTACAGCCGAAAGTGTAGAACTAATCAATGGGGCGACCAGTTTGAGGTTTGGGTCGGGGGCTATAGGGGGAGTTGTTAATGTCGTAACTGGTCGGCTACCAGATAAAGCACCGTCCGAAAATTCAACGATCGTGGAGTATAGCCAACTCACTGGTGGTTCTGTCAGTAATTTAGCAATTCGCCAAGACTTGATCTTGTCGCAGAATTTCCTGCTCCATTTTGATGGATTTGTACGTGACGGAGAACCGTATGAAATTCCTGAGTGTCCTGAAAGTGAACAATTTCTAGAACAGGAAGAACAACACGATGAGGAAGAAGACGAAGACGGACATGAACATGAACACGAATTAGATTGTTCAGTCCTAGCTAACAGCGATTACTCATTGGAAAGTGGTTCGGCGGGTTTTTCCATTTTCGGTGAACGCAGCTCGTTTAGTACTGCAGTTTCTCTCAATCAAGGTAGTTACGGTGTTCCCCTACATTTCGATCACCATAGCGAGGAAAATCATGACGAGGATCACGACGAACATGAGGATGAAGATCATCATGAAGATGAACATCACGACGCCGAATCAGAACGAGTTGAGATCGATCTCAACCAAAATCGTATAGACTTTAATGCAAGTCTTTATCCGCAAGAAAACTCTGACTTAAAAGTAAACGTAAAGTTCGGCATTAGCCAATACGAACATGCCGAGCTCGAAGAGCATGAAATCGTAACGTTCTTTACGAACGACGGAAATGATTTCCGTACCGAGATAACACTTCCAAAAACCGGTAAACTGAGTCAAATATACGGTTTGCATCAGGAATTGCGTGATTTCACCATGCGATCCGACCATGTGTTTGCTGCCGAACGAAGCGCTACAGCAGTTTTTGCACTCTACCGATGGCAAGGTAACGAAAGGCAGTACGAGTTTGGACTACGTTACGGTACAATCAATGACGACACTTCAGATGAATCTAGTCGCGATTTTAGTTCGTATTCACTTGCGGGCGGAGTTCTTTGGAACCTAACTCGGCAAAACACTTTCTCGGTAAACAGCGAACTGTCGACTCGGGCACCAGTAATTGAAGAACTCTATGTAGACGGTATTCATTTAGCGACAAACAGTATTGACCAGGGTGATCCCAACCTGTCGAGTGAACAATTATTTAGTATCTCTTCCCGTTTACATTACTCGTGGGATCGGATTACACTTGATTTAACGGGATATCTCAATTGGTTTGACGACTTCATTTATAGTGTTGATTCCGGCATAGAAGAGGATCATCGTACCGTATTTCAATCAGTCCAGAACGCGATAACGTTTCGAGGTTTCGATACCTTGCTAAGTTCTCGCCTTGTCGAACAAAACAATTGGAACCTTAATGGCTCAGTCAGCCTGGACGTCGTAACTTCCGAACTTGACGACAGTAATGATTCCCTTCCGAGACAACCACCAACGCGTTTTCGTGTCGGCTTGGATGGAACATACTTGAATTGGACGTTTGGCGGGGAATTTACCCATGTTGCTGAAGCCAAGGATCTGGCGTCATACGAATTACCGACTCCTGGATGGCATAACCTCAGACTTTATGGTAGTTTTTCCAAGGATTTAGGGACAGAACATGTACTCGAAATCTCGCTTCAGGGTAATAATCTAACCAATAAGGCACAAAGATTGCATGTCTCTCCAGTAAAAGATCAAATCGTGCAACGTGGTCGGTTTTTCAAGCTATCGATTCGCATCACTAGCGATAGATAGTTAAGAATAGTCTCGGCGTCGCGATTAGATTATGTGCTATTATCCTGGATAGGAGTCAGTATTTGGCTAATTAAAACGCTAATCGATCTTATGTTTTTTGTGTTCTACATCGGTTTTGTGGTGTAATTTTTCATCAAATTATTCAAAGCGTTAGCACGTTTTAATGACTATGAACCTATGGACTGACCGCTAGGAATCGTCACTTCCAAACTATTTAGTTATTCGACGGTAACTGACTTCGCAATATTCCGCGGTTGGTCAATGTCGGTTCCTTTCAACGAAGCTACATGGTAAGCTAACAACTGTAACGGAACGGTATATACGATCGGAGAAAGGAGTGAGTGTACTGGAGGGACTTCAATAATCGTAACGTTGTCGTCGTGAGGAAAGTCGTCTTTTTGATCCGTGAATACATACCGTTTCCCACCGCGCGCCCGTACTTCTTGTAAATTCAAAAGGAGTAGTGATAAAGAAGAATATTGAACCTGACCAACTCGTGGAACTTCTCTCAGTTCGCGGCAAAGATACGCAGTAGATACGGTCTACAGTTGCTCTCAAGTTGTCAGTGTCTTCTAGTTGCTCCTTGTTTTGGGATATCGCCACTTTGAAGAGGAGCTTCTAAATGCTTCTTTTCTCTTGTATTTGAGGATGGTTTAGTCCAGCCACTTACATGGGTTTTACAGTGCAACAGCCCTGAGGTACTATTAGACGGATGACTCGGAACGACGGCGCGTGTGTATGGCGTGCAGCTATCTTGTCGCCGCGGAGGGATGTATCCCTCAAAAGGATATTGTTCTTGAGGATCTCAAGAGAGTCCTTATTTGTCGATTCGGTTCGGTAGCTGACAAGAAATCGGGCGAGTTAATGATCGAGTCAAGTCTTTGATACCGCATAGCTAGATATGTTGGGACCAATGGATGTTGGTAAAATAGTAGTAGTGTACAATGATTCCGAATTCATGGCATCTGGAGGAATTTTTGGATGAAACACGCACTTGGTCTAGCGGTTGCGCTATGCCTCTCAATTTCGCTCGTAGCTACAGATGCGACTTCTGATACATCCTTCACGATTACCGGGGAGTACCTAACTCCACTGTCGGAGGAACCGACGGGAGAGTCAGATACAGTCGATGAAAGTCAGCAAAGTTGGTCAACCGCTTCCGTCGTTGTTTCATACGAAGTCACGAACGACGATGGCGACATCACGGTGGTCGAGATTGCTTCAGGAGAATTTGTCGACAGCAATATTGAGCTTGTTGGTGAAATTGACGAACCGAGAATAGCGACCATTAAGGTCAGTTTAGGAAATGGTCAAGAATCGCTCCAGAGAACGGCGCTAATTCAGCCTGGAGGGGATGTTGTTTCATTCGCCATTGTTGATCGCCAAGTCTCATATCGCTCAGCCCAATTGGTCTTGAATGGAGCAGCAGATCGAGTACAGGACCACACGAAGAAGTTCACGGTTAGGGGAGATTTCCGTTCTATGCAAGACGAACTCTCTCTAGGAATTGTTACGGTGAGTGGACCAGGGCTTAACTCCAAAGGGGAGTTAGCCCGCATCACACATGGGTCTGTCTTGCTTGAGGACGGTATTGTCACCATTGAATCGGAAATTCTCGAACCTTCCGTATTGTTGGTTACGGTTATGGCAGGAGAGAATGCTTTCAATGAGTACTACGGCAAGGTTGAGATAGTTGTCGAGCCAAACAGCGAAATCGTTATTGAACCCCGAGGCTGGAGTCGGGAATTAGTTGCGACTGCAACGGGTGGAAGGCACGAAAGACTTGTCGACAGTTGGCAGCAAAGCAAAGAATATCAAGAGCTCTTGGATCAGTACGCCAAATCTTACAAGGATTTTCGAGACGCTTGGGAGGAGTCGTGGAGAGCAGGGCAGGCTGCAGCGAAGACAACCAATACCGACGAGGCAGAATCCGCAAGTACAACGAGTGAAACGACAGAAAATGAAGAGGCAAAATCGACAGACGAGGAATCGGCTACCGACGAAGTCGATGTAGTAGAACAGGTTCTAGCGTTTTCCGGTGGAAAACCTCCAACGACTGGGTGCGAGCACGTAGAGCTCGCGGACGAAGACGCAACGACCATAGCGAATAACAATCCTGAATACCACATACTCTTTTTGGAATTGGTGAGACTACGTACAGAGGCACTGGAAACAATCGCGTCAAATTCCGAGGATCCGATGGACATTCTGCTAGCGATGGATCTCGGCGCGTATGGCTACAACTCCGACAATATCAAAGAATCTGTGCCTTTGTACGACGAAATTGCGACAATTCTTGACAAAGATCTTGTAGCTCGACGGGTCACTCCTGCTAGAGACAATATTGCTTCATTTATCGAAAAGGACGAGATCGACAAGAGTCTGGTGCCAGGACAGGTAGCTCCAAATTTCACACTTCCCGATTTGAGTGGAGTGGAAATCGCGTTGCAAGATGTTGCGTCTGAAAACGATCTGGTATTGATTGACTTTTGGGCTTCGTGGTGTGGCCCGTGCGTCGCCGTATTTCCCGATTTGAAAGAGCTATATTCCTCGTACCACGACGATGGGTTCGAGATCATCTCGATTTCGTTGGATAGCACTAATGAGATTTGGGAGGAAGCTAGCGGGGAGCACGAACTTCCCTGGCTCGACTTGGGAGACATTGCAGAGGCTGGAGAAGGATTGGTAGCAAACTCCTATGGGGTCATATCCATACCTAAGAGTTATTTGGTGGACCAGCACGGGTGCATCAATCACAGAAATCTTTCGCCGGAAGACCTTGAGACAGTATTGAAATCCAGATACGAAGCGGATTTTTGATCCTGTCATCGAATCTCTAATGCCAGAGATGTCAGGACTCGCAAAAGTTTTCAAGGTCGACACAGACGAAACTCCCGAAATTTCTTCTAAGTATCAGGTCTCTCGACTTCCAACAATCATCTTTTTCAGCGATGGTCTCGAATCGCACCGAAGCTCGAGTATTCATCCGCGAGACGCTTATGTTAGCTATCTTGAAGGTTTAAGCGAAGACACTTCGATTGACGATACGACTCTAAAGCTGCTCGACGAAGAATGGTTTCGTCGGCACTACCTATTGACAGAAAACGTTAAAGTCATTCAAAAGACTATGGAACAATATCCTGATCTTCTCACAAAGAAGTTTGACAACGGACAAACTCCACTTTCAGTTGTTCTCAACTATCCGAGCAATACTCAGGACGAACTTCTGGAACTGATACTGGCACAAGAGCCCAAAATTAGAACACTTGACCTCCTTGGTCTGGGTCGATGTGAAGAATTCAAAAAAGTGATGCAAAAGGATCCAGAAGCAGCAAACCGACCCGACCCCGACGGAAATACTCCCTTGCTCACTGCAATTTTGGGATCGACGATTGTCGGGAACGGAGAGTGCGTAAATGCTGTACTTGAGACCGGCGCAAAGAACACTATCCCTACGACCATTTGCAATTCTCTTGGTGAACGAGTCAAATTTCAACCAGACGGCAAACTTGTGGACGAACTGCTGAGTCTCATGATGAAGGAATGGGGTCCCAACTTGCACAACGACGAGATTGGAGTTAAGTGGCGATTGCTGCTCCTTGAAATAATGGAAGCTAGGTATCTGAGAAGCGAGGACTTGATTGCAAGCAGGTCTTAGAGAACTGCCAGAAGTTTTTCGAAGAATTCAGGTAAAGAACATGTACTCGAACTCTCGCTTCAGGGTAATAATCTAACCAATATGGCACAAAAATTGCTTGTCTATCCAGTATTAGATCAAATCGTGCAACACAGTCAGTCTTTCAAGTTATCGATTCGTATCACTAGTGATAGATAACTTAGAATAGTCTCGGTGTCGCGATGAAACTAAGCGGTTAGGAATTATCAGATGAGTACACACGAACAGAGAACAACCGTCAAAATCTGCTACATACTGTTCCTGATCGGGCTGTTCACTGGTGGGATCTTTCTGTTAGTGGGTGTGATTCTCGCTTATTTAAACCGAGACAAGGCTAGCGATTGGATCATCGAATCTCACATTGATTTCTTGATTCGTACATTCTGGATTTGGTTGTATACTCACGTCGCCCCCATCATCGTATGTGTGATTCTATTTTTCGTCATTCCTCCAATGGCTTTTGTTTTCCTAATACTATTTTTCATCTTCTACATCGTAATACTTATCTATTACTTCATTAAGTTGTTGAGTGCCCTGAAAGAACTGGAAGCAGGAGAGCCTGCAAATTAAGCGCTACACTCCTCCCGCCGTAATGATCAATTATTAGGTAATGAATTCAACACACCAGCGTAGGTCTACCGTTAAACGATGCTACTATCTGTTTTTCATCGGCGTTGCGGTATGGTTTATCCTCCCGGTGGCGGTTATTCTAGCCTACGTTAATCGAACGAAAGTGAATGACTGGATTATGAAATCGCACTACGATTTTTTGATCCGTACCTTTTGGCAACTGTGTTTCATTCTCGTAGCAACCATGAGTACAATGGCGCTATTAACATGGATAGGAGGAAGTGTTTGGCTAATTAAAACGCTAATCGATCTTATGTTTTTTGTGTTCTATATCGGTTTTGTGGTGTATTTTTTCTTCAAATTGTTCAACGCGTTAGCACGTTTTAACGACTACGAACCTATTGACTGACCAATCAGAGTAGTCACTTCCCACCTGTTCGGTTACTCGACGGTAACAGACTTCGCAATATTCCGCGGTTGGTCGATGTCGGTTCCTTTCAACGAAGCTACATGGTAAGCTAACAACTGTAACGGAACGGTATATACGATCGGAGAAAGGAGTGAGTGTACTGGAGGGACTTCAATGATCGTAACGTTGTCGTCGTGAGGAAAGTCGTCTTTTTGATCCGTGAATACATACAATTTCCCACCGCGCGCCCGGACTTCTTGTAGATTGGATTGTGTCTTCCGTAGCAACTCGTTGTTTGGCGCTACGACCACTACTGGCATCTCCGCATCAACCAATGCTAGAGGACCATGTTTGAGTTCTCCAGCGGGGTAGCCTTCAGCATGCATATAAGAAATTTCCTTAAGTTTTAATGCACCTTCCAGGGCGATGGGATAGTGAATGCCTCTGCCGAGGAAAAGTGCATTTTGCTTGTCGAGAAATTCCTCAGCTAACTCACGCGTTCGTTCAGTGAGATTCAGTGTTTTTGCAATCGTCGAATCGAGAGACCGTAGTGCTCTGACTATCTCGCCTTCGGCATGGTTCGAACACCCCTTAAAGCGTGCGAGAACTAAAGCTAGTAACAACAAGTCGACTAGCATAGTTGTGAACGATTTAGTCGAAGCAACACTCACCTCAAGCCCGGCACGCATCGCAATCGCTGTGTCTGCTTCACGCATTAACGAACTAGTTGTCACGTTCCCAATATTTAGCGTATAGAGGAATCCCATTGTTTTAGCGAGGCGATGTGCTGCAAGCGTATCGGCAGATTCACCAGACTGCGATAGTGTGATAAATAAACTGTTTTCTGGAACCGCAGCGCGTCGATAACGAAACTCGGACGCAATCTCGGCCTGGCAAGGTATTTCAACCATGTCTTCAATCCAATATCGCGCAACACACGCAGCGTAGTAACTAGTGCCACAACCAACAATCGTAATTGATTGTGCAGCCCGCAGAGCGTTCAGTGCATGTAATCCAAAAGATTGTTCTATGACTCGAGTCGCGCTTACACGTCCTTCTAGAGTGTTTCGAATGCTCTGCGGTTGATCGTAAATTTCTTTCTCAAGGAAATGTCGAAAGCCACCTTTATCGACGGAATCTCCTTGGTGTTTAACGATCTCTGGTTTCCGCAACAACTTTTCACCAAGTTCATTAGTAATTGAAACAGACTTTTGATCGAGGATGGCTAACTCGCCTTCATCCAAAAACACAAACTTATCCGTAAACGGTCGTAACGCCAAAACATCCGATGCAATGTAATTTTCACTGATGCCAATCCCTATGACTAGCGGGCAATCTTTCCGAATCGCAAAGATTTTTCCAGGTTGATTTTTTACCATTAAGCCAATCGCATACGCGCCTTCTAATCGGCTAAATGTTTCCCATAGAGCAGGCAGAAATTCCGTCCCAGCTTGTACCTGAGAATAAATCAACTGTAGGATGACTTCCGAGTCAGTATCCGTGGAGAATCGACAACCAAGCTCAATTAATTCCGTTCGTAACGCACTAAAGTTTTCGATAATCCCATTGTGCACCAAGGCAATCTCATCGTTGACCAACAGCGGATGGGCATTACTTTCGCTCGGTATGCCATGAGTTGCCCATCGGGTATGCGCTAGTCCCACCGAGCCAGCTAGCGGATGGGCTTGTACCTTATCCTCCAGTTCGCGCACCTTTCCAGATACACGTAATCGCGAGAATGCTCCTGTATTTGCTTCTTGTGTGACTAAACCAGCTGAATCGTAACCGCGATATTCGAGTCGCCTTAACCCTTCTAGCAGAATAGCACTTACTGGTCGTACCGAAGTAGCTCCGACAATACCGCACATAATTACTTCTTCCTCCGAGATGGCGGATTCCAACGTTTTATTGAGCGTTGGCGCGAACGACCGACGACTAAAGCGCGTTCTTTAACATCATGGGTAATCGTTGAACCTGCCGCGATAAACGACTCAGCTTCAATATACAACGGCGCTACTAGGGTACTATTGGTACCGATAAACACATCCTCACCAATCATCGTCTCGTGTTTGGATTGTCCGTCAAAATTGCAGGTCACCGCTCCGGCTCCAATATTCACGTTATCGCCCAGAGTCGCATCCCCTAAATAGGCCAGATGACTAGCACGCACGCGTTTCCCTAGTTTGCTATTCTTAATCTCCACAAAATTACCAATTCGCGAGTCCTCACCAATATCAGTGTCTGGACGAATACGCGCGAAGGGCCCTATCGAACAACGGTTTCCAACAATGGCTGAATCAAGTATTGAGTAAGCTTGAATGCTGACATCGTCCCCGATCTTCACATCTCGTAATATACATCCTGGTCCGATATAGGTTCTATCGCCCAAAGTTACTTCTCCTTCAATAATCACATTGACATCGATAGTGCAATCTATACCTGTTTTAAGTTTCCCTCGTAAGTCGAACCGAAGAGGATCGCGTAAAGTTGTGCCAGCTAACATAACTTCGTGTCGGCATCTGTTTAAGAGAATTTGTTCAACTTCGGCAAGTTGTGAGCGATCGTTGATACCTAACACTTCCATGGGATCTCCTACCGCGACTGTGTGAACTTTTTCTCCCCGATCGGCGGCCAAACGAGCAATTTCGGTAAGGTAAATTTCATTTTGACTATTGGCGTGAGTGGCTCCTCTCAGTAACTCGGCAATGAGGTTTGCTGGTCCACCGATAATTCCACTATTAATTTCGGTAATCGTTTGTTGGGATTCATTCGCATCGCAATCCTCAACAATAGAAGTTACTGTTCCGTTGTGGTCTCGCACAATACGGCCGTAACCTTTGGGGTTTTCCATGTCGGCTGTAACAATCACTAGTTCGCGTTCAGCCAGCAACTTAGCTCTCTTCAGGATGTCTGCCGAGAGAAGAGGACTATCTCCAGTAACAATCAGTACGTACGAGTCCTCCTGCAGATGTGGAAGCACTTGCTGAAAAGCATGACCGGTCCCAAGCGGTTCTTGTTGACACACCCAATGAAATTTATTCCCAAACAATTTGCTGGCTTCAGATTCCATCGACGGATTGATCACAACATAAATGCGATCTGGCTCAATGCATTCAATAGTGTCTAGCACATACCCCAAGATGGGTTTGTCAAGTAAACGATGGAATACTTTAGGTATCCCAGTTTTAAATCTCGAGCTTCGACCCGCGGCTAGTACAACTACCTCAAACATCAAGTTTGGTTCCTAATTTTTAGCAGGATCGATTCAATAAAACCGCTATGGTTGGAAAGAACATGAAGGTCCACTTGCGAATCCCTAATAACCAGTATAGACCAGTTAAAGTACTCCCGGGTTCATCGTATCAGCGTTTGTGTTTCTTTAATTCTTCAAGGGTTTGTTGTTGTGCTAGTGCCTCAGCTAACAGCGCCGAGGCTCGTGCGAAATCTATTTCCGAAGTTTGTTCATCCATCAGCCGTTGTGCACGTTCCTGATTTTCCTTGGCTTTGGCTTCGTCTAGATCATGTGCCCGTATCGCGGTATCGGCTAGGACGATCACCCCGTTAGGTTGTACCTCCAAGAATCCTCCTGAAGCGAAAAACAGTTCTTCGGTGCCATCTTCTAAACGCAACCGCACTGGTCCGGGGTTTAACCCCGTGAGTAGTGGTGCATGACCCGGATAGATACCAAGTTGTCCATCACTGCCATTAGCAACAATCATCTGTACGAGTCCAGAAAAAATCTCTTCCTCGGCATTTACGATGTCACAGTGCATTGTCGAAGTCATGGTTAGGTAGTCACTTCTTCCATCGATTTGGCTTTTTCACGCGCGCTATCAATGTTACCGACCATACTGAAAGCTTGTTCTGGTAAGTCATCGACATCACCATCAAGAATCGCTTTAAACGAGCGCACCGTGTCTTCGCGCGATACATACTCGCCGTCTCGACCGGTAAACTGCGACGCTACAAACATGGGTTGTGAGAAAAACTGCTGCATTTTGCGCGCCCGGAATACAAGTGCTTTGTCCTCTTCCGAAAGTTCATCCATACCAAGGATCGCAATGATATCTTTTAGTTCTTGGTAACGCTGTAACACTTGTTGTGCTTGCCGTGCGACTGAGTAGTGTTCCTGCCCAACAACGTTGGGATCAAGTTGGCGCGACGTTGAATCCAACGGGTCCACTGCCGGATAAATTCCCAAATCGGTAATTGCACGACTTAAAGTAACGGTGGAATCTAAATGCGCAAAAGTAGTTGCTGGCGACGGATCGGTTAAGTCATCCGCGGGAACATAGATTGCCTGAACTGAAGTGATCGAACCGGTTTTTGTGGTCGTAATTCGTTCCTGTAACACTCCCATATCTTCAGCGAGGTTGGGTTGATAGCCGACTGCCGATGGCATCCTGCCAAGTAAAGCTGAGACTTCTACACCAGCAAGAGTGTAACGATAAATGTTATCCACGAAAAGTAGTACATCTCGTCCTTCGTCGCGGAATTGTTCAGCTAGAGTAAGACCGGACAATGCGACGCGTAAGCGATTGCCAGGAGGCTCATTCATCTGACCGAACACAAGAGAAATCTTGTCAATTACGCCAGCGTCGATCATCTCATAATAAAAGTCATTTCCTTCACGGGTACGTTCGCCTACGCCAGCGAATACTGATAACCCCGAGTGCTCGATCGCGATATTCCGAATCAACTCCAACATGGTAACAGTCTTACCGACTCCAGCTCCTCCGAACAAGCCAACTTTACCGCCCCGCGCGAACGGACACATCAAATCAATGACCTTAATCCCGGTCTCCAACAATTCATTGCCACCGACTTGATCTTCAAAGGTTGGTGCTGCTCGATGGATCGGTTGCCTTAGTTCCGTTGGGATTTCACCTTTCTCGTCGATTGGATTACCTAGCACGTCCATGATTCGACCAAGTGTGGCTTCGCCAACTGGAATGGAAATCGGTTGTGTCGTATTGACCACCTCCATTCCTCGAGCAAGTCCTTCTGACGATCCTAACGCAATGGTACGTACGATCCCATCTCCCAATTGCTGTTGAACCTCCAACGTTAACTGGATCTCCGATACAGTCAATGCGTCGTATACTTTGGGGACTGAGTCGCGTTCAAATTCGACATCGATGACAGCACCAATGATTTGTACGACTTTTCCGGTGTTCATTATTAGTTTTCTCTCCTTTTTACTAAATCGGCTCAGTTAGTTAGGTTGCAGCTGCTCCACCGACGATTTCGGCAATTTCTTGCGTGATAGAAGCTTGTCGAACATTGTTGTACAACAAGTTAAGTTCGTCAATCATGTTGTCGGCATTATCCGTAGCATTTTTCATCGCGATCATGCGTGCCGATTGCTCGCAAGCAACATTTTCGATCACTGCTTGGTAAATCTGTGACTCAATGTACCGTTGAATCAAACCGTCAATCAACAGGTTAGCTTCCGGTTCGTATATATAGTCCCAGTACTGTGAGGTCAAATCATCGGTCTTCGTTAGTGGTAACAATTGTCGAATAACAGGGCGCTGCGTCATACTGTTAACAAACGTGTTTGTTACAACGTTGACTCGTTGTACGGCACCTTGTACAAATTGATCTAACACAACTTTTATGCTGCCGATGAGCTCTTTGAGTTCGGGGAGTTCACCAATATCATGCACTGCCGCGATGACATTGCCACCGACAGAACTGAAGAACGTAGCAGCTTTGTTTCCAATCAATGCTAACTGGGAGTCGACTGATCGATCCCGTTGCTCTTGCATTTCGTGTAAAAGTACACGAAACAGATTAGCATTGAGTCCACCACACTGGCCTTTGTCTGTGGAAATAACAACGTAACCGATATTGGCGACTGAATCAGGTTCATTCATGAACTGGTTACTGTACTCTGGGTTCCCTTGTGCTAGATGCCCAATAATGGCGCGAATTTTCTGTGCGTACGGCCGCGTTTGTCGCATCCGTTCCTGCGTACGGCGCATTTTGCTCGCGGCAACCATTTGCATCGCGCTCGTCACTTTGCGGATGTTTGCGATACTACCGATCTTTTTCTTGATCTCGCGACCAGCAGCCACTGTTAGTCTCCGTAGTCGTGAGTTGACATGAAATTATCAAGTGCCGTCCGCATGTGCTGCACGATATCATCGTTATAGGCTCCACTCTTGGTGATCTCATCCATCCATTCGGCATGTTCTGAGTTCATATAGGTGAGTAAGTCGCGTTCAAAATCTAACACCTTCGAGACGGGTATCTTTTCTAGATAGCCCTGGGTTCCAGCGAACAACACGACACCCATTTCGGCAACACTCATCGGTGAGAACTGTGTCTGTTTCATTAATTCTTCGATTCGTTGCCCGTGTTCAAGTTGGCGCCGCGTTGAATCGTCTAAATCTGACGCAAATTGTGAAAACGCGGCTAGCTCTCGATACTGTGCGAGGGCAAGTTTCACACCACCAGATAGTTTTCGGATAAAGTCCACTTGCGCCGCACCACCGACACGCGAAACTGAAATTCCTGGACTCATCGCCGGTCTCAAACCAGCGTTAAAACGGTCGGTTTCCAAGAATATCTGTCCATCCGTAATGGAGATTACATTGGTCGGAACAAAGGCCGAAACATCGCCAGCTTGGGTTTCAATGACTGGCAGCGCGGTAAGTGAACCAGTTTTTCCTTTGACCTTACCATTAGTCATACGCTCGACGTAATCAGCGTTGACGCGCGAAGCTCGTTCGAGTAACCGCGAGTGCAGATAGAAAATATCACCTGGGTAAGCTTCGCGGCCTGGTGGTCGTCTGAGCAAAAGTGAAATTTGCCGGTACGCCCAAGCTTGTTTGGTCAAATCATCATAAATGATTAGTGCATCTTGTCCGTTGTCGCGGAAGTATTCACCCATACTACAACCAGAATACGGAGAAATGTACTGTAGTGACGCGGGATCGGAAGCTGAAGCCGCGACTACTATCGTATTCGATAACGCGCCGTTTTCTTCTAAGACCCGTACGATATTGGCGATGGTTGACATTTTTTGACCAACAGCGACATAAACACACTTTATGCCTTTGTCTTTTTGGTTAATTACTGTATCAACTGCGATTGCAGTTTTGCCAATCTGCCGGTCACCGATGATCAATTCTCGTTGTCCACGTCCTAGTGGAATCATGGAGTCAATGCACTTAATGCCGGTTTGTACTGGTTCGGTCACCGATTGTCGCGCGATTACACCCGGGGCTACTTTCTCAATGGGGGCAGTTTCTGTTGCCTGCAATGGTCCTTTCCCATCAATAGGGTTACCTAAAGCATCGACGACTCTACCCAATAACTCAGGACCGACCGGTACTTCAGCAATACGTTTCGTACAGCGAGCGGTCATACCCTCTGACAGATCTTTGTAGTCGCCAAGAATGACCGCTCCAACAGAATCACGTTCGAGGTTCATTGCCATGCCCATGACCCCGCCGGGAAATTCGATCATTTCCCCATATTGTGCTTCGGCGAGTCCATAGATACGAACGATACCATCGGATACATTGACGATTGTTCCTTCATTTTGTGGTTGAGAAGAAGGATCAAAACTAGTAATTCGATTCTTAATGAGATCGCTAATTTCTGAAGGATTTAGTGCTTGCATAAATTTCTCTAACTTAGGTTTTTTGCAGTGTGTTTCGTAAACGGTCGAGCTTCCCGCGTACCGAATTGTCTAAGACAATGTCGCCGGCGCGAATGAGCGCACCGCCAAGAATACTTTGATCTACGGTAGTAGTCAATTGAATTTGTTGTTGGAACTTGCTCTTTAGTTGCTCGGTAAATTGTTCAATCTGCTGGTCAGAAAGTGGAATCGCTGAGGTAATTTCCACAGCCAACGTGCGTTTAAGTTGGGCTAACCTTGCAGCAAACTCTTGTTGAATCGCAGGAATCAAAGCTAGGCGCCGATTTTCGGCCAATATACGAACAAAAGTTCGAGTGTATTCATCCAATTGGTCTTCAAACAAATCCATCAAAACTTGGGCTTTCTGCGTTGGTGTTTTCGTTGGTGATTCAATCAAACGTTGGACGGTTTCGTCTTGTATGGTGTCGCTCAGCAAGGACAGCGCATGTGACCAACGTTCAATGGCTTCCCGTTCCATCGCAGTCGCGAATGCGGCACTCGCGTAGGGACGGGCTAAAGTCGCTAATTCGGACAAAACCTAGAGTCTCTGTGATATTGAATTAAGCATAAGTTCATGCTTTTTAGGATCGACTTCAGCTTCTAAGATTTGTTCCGCCGCGAGAATCGCGAGATCAGAAATTTCAGTACGTAGTTTTTCGCGGGCTCGATTAGATTCTTGCTCTATTTCAACACGCGCCGCATCGAGGAGCCGTTCGCCTTCTTCACGCGCTTTGACTTTGGCATCTTCAACGATATTTGCAGCTTGGGCGCGCGCTTGATCGATCACCTTTTGACCTTCAGACTTAGCTTCCTGCAAGAGTTGTTGTGCATGCGTTTCAGATTCAGCTAACTTTACGTCTGCTTTATCAGCGGTTTCTAATCCTTCGGCAATTCGTTCGCGCCGTGCTTGCATTGCATTGATTAACGGTGGCCAGATAAATTTCGTGACAAACCAGACAAAAATGACGAAAACTACAAGCGTGCCGACGAATGTTGGTAAGTTAAAGTTCATACTTTAAACCTAGGTTGTCGTGGTTGCTTAATTAGGTGTGAACGGATTGCCGAACAGAATAAACAATCCCATACCGACACCAATCATTGGTACCGCATCCACCAAGCCAAGTACGATGAACATTTGAATGCGTAGCATCGGTAGCATTTCGGGTTGTCGTGCGATTCCCTGCAAGAAACTATTTCCAATGTTTCCCACACCCACGGCCGCGCCAACTGCGCTTAATCCAAGTAACACCCCTGCGCCAATGTAGGTCAGGGCTAGTTCTAGCGGAAATTCCATAGATTCTCCTTTTTTGTTTAAAAGTTAATGTTCTTCATCGGGAATTTGATGCGCTTGCGCAAGATACACCACTGAAAGAACCGAAAAAATTAATGCTTGTAAAACGATAATCAAAACGTGAAAGACCGCCCAAGCCCATTGTAAGACGCCACCGAAAATAATGAAAACAATCCCACCGGTATACATGAGCGCGATGAGAATAAAAACCATCTCGCCGGCATAAAGGTTACCTAATAAACGCAGGCCGAGAGAAACGGGTTTTGCAATCAGGGTAACTCCTTCTAGCACTAAATTTACTGGTGCTAACACTTTGGGAAACGGATGAAATGCAAGTTCACCGACAAAACCACCTACACCTTTACGCTTGATACTGTAGTAGACAATCAAGATAAATATCCAAGCTGCCATCCCCAAAGTTACATTAACGTTGGTAGTTGGGACCACCTTCATATAGTCCGCTCCCATCCAACCGAAAAGAGTAGGTAAAAAATCCACCGGGACCAGATCCATCAAGTTCATTAGAAAGACCCACACGAACACCGTTAGGGCTAACGGTGCTACCATGGGGTTACGGTACGGAAACATATCCTTGACGGTTGTTTCAATGAATTCAACAATCATCTCGACCGCATTTTGCAATCCCCCAGGTACACCGGCCGTCGCTTTGCGTGCTACAAACCAAAAAATTCCAATGAACAGAAGCCCCAATCCGATTGCCCAACCGATCGAATCAATGTGGATTGACCAATGCCCCATGAGTTCGACGTCTTCAGCTGAGTGAGCAAACCCCCAACCTTTTTCTGGATGTCGTCCAAACACCAAATTTGACAAATGATGTTTGATGTACTCTGAGGAGCTAAATTCGCTTGATTCAGTCGCCATATTGAACTACAAATCAGTACAAATGGTGTTAGAACTTTTCATTATTTGGGTGCATGACCCACTTTAAAGTTTTGTAGACCTAGACTGGCTAACACAAAGACGATATGAGCGCCGATTAAACTACAAGCGCATATTAAAGGATCTTGTTTCAGAAAGTAAATCACACAAAAAGCCCCCACCACATACAATAAAAATCGCACCATGTGTAACGCAAAAATTCGATTCATCGAGTCGACATTGCGTACCACCCAAGCAAACCACAGATTTGCAAGGAAAACAGCCCCACCACTCAAGAATATTGCTTTAGCAATCGCGCCGTTAGTGAAACTGAATCCTATACACACGCAAAACACCACGATTCCCTGAATCGCGACTGCCCATAAGTGTGCTTGATCTTTGTGTTTTGAGTTCAGAAATTTTTACTAAACTTGGTGTGATTCCCCAGCCGGGACACAATCCAGCCCAAAGGAATGGGGTTCAGGATTGCGCGTTCAAAAATTATACGAAACCTATATTTCAAATATCTGAGGTTTTAACGAGATGAAGCACTTGCTACTTCTGCTGACTACCACGTCGTACATGGTCAATAACCCCATTGAGTTCATCTAAAGAATGAAATTTAACCACCAACTCTCCTTTCTGTTTACTCTTGCCGCTGAGCCGAATAGTTGTTGGCGCACCAAGCGTTTCGGACAATTCTTCCTGCAACTTTAATACATTTGGATCAACTTGGCTTTCACTTTTTTTACCCCCTTTCATACGCTTGAGAAGTTGTTCGGTTTGCCGTACTGAGAGACGGCGCCGTACCACACTTCTACAGACCTGCACTTGTTCGGGCTGGGGTCGTCCGATAAGTAGCTTAGCATGGCCTAATTCGATTTCGCCACATCGTAGTGATTCAAGTACACGTGGCGATAACTCTCTCAACCGAATGAGATTTGTGATTGTCGACCGCGCTTTTCCTAGCAGTTCCCCTATTTCCCCATGTGTTAAATGAAATTCTTCTTGCAATTGAACGTAGGCTTCTGCTTCTTCAACGGAATTTAAGTCTTCACGTTGCAAGTTTTCTACTAGACCTACTAGCACAACTTCTTTGTCCGTCAACACTCGTACAACGACCGGAACGCGATCTAGTTGCGCCAGACCCGCCGCGCGCCATCGACGTTCTCCAGCAACCAATTCAAAACCACCTGTTTGATTCATCCGTACGACCAACGGCTGGATGAACCCGTTTCGTTTGATCGAGTCCGCTAGTTCGGCCAAACTAGCGTCATCGAAAGTTTTACGTGGTTGTCGAGGATTTGGTCGAATTTGCTCGATCGGTAATTGTTGGATATCGAGGTTTGTATCCTGGGAATCATCATGTCTGTTCGCCGAGATCGAAGAATTCTTCAGTAACTCTCCTAAGCCCTTACCTAGAGTTTGTTTTACCACTTTAATCTCCTATGTGATTGAACGGCTCTGCCGAGTCAACAACTCCTGACCCAACGCTATATGCGCTAGCGCCCCGCGTGAAAGCGGAGCATACTCCAAAATCGTGAGCCCATGACTAGGCGCTTCCGCAATTCTTACGTTACGTGGAATGACCGTTTCATATAACAAGTTTTCGAAGTGTTCGTGTAATTGATTCGAAACTTCCTTCGTCAAACGGTTACGTTTATCGTACATCGTGCGCACGAGCCCTTCAACTTTGAGGCTCGGATTACCAGAACCTTGTATCGCAGTAATCGTTTCCATCAACGAACTAATCCCCTCTAAGGAGAGATACTCACATTGCAGAGGAATAAGTACATGTGTGGCCGCCATTAACGCATTGATTGTCAAAATGTTTAAGCTTGGCGGACAATCAATGATTGTGTAATCATGCTCCAGGGAATCGTTTAGCATTTCTCGTAGACGTATGGTCCGGTTTTTTTCATTTAACAGTTGTAATTCCACTGCAGTTAAATCTGTGTTAGAACAAACTATATCAAATCGCGGACTAAACGATTGCGTGATTGCGGAAAGTGTTTCATTTCCTTGAAACCAATCCCAAGTTGTAAGTGGTTGCTCGGGTAAGCGGCTTGATACATGCGCAGTGGAATTGCCTTGTGGATCTAGATCTAACAGCAAAATCGACTTTTTTAATTGTGCTAACGCGGCTGCTAGGTTGACTGCAGTAGTAGTTTTGCCTACACCTCCTTTTTGATTAGAGACGGCGATCACAAAGTTCATACTAGTTCACTAAACCTACCTTAGTTATTAGTCCTCTTTCAGTCTGAAATACTTTGTCTATTCTGCCATTTTCTAAAGCGACATCGCTCAATTCCACGCTTGTTTGTAGAAAAACCGAGCCATCTTCGTGTAAATGACTTCGCGCAAGCAACCAAGCTTGGGTAGGCCGTGCGACACTCCTAATAGTTATCGACTTAAATCGTGTTCCAGCCGGATTCGGTTCTCGAATGTCCTGTTCGACCACGATTACATTATGTAGTTTCAGGTGTGCCTTGACTTCACGCAAAAATCGGCATTTATTACGACTACGATCATTTAAGACTATCTTTTGAAGAGGTCTGTAAATAGCTATGGGTATACCGGGAAAACCTCCACCGGAACCTATATCTAGGTGTGAGTTAACTTTCGGAAGATACGGTAATAACGAGAGGCTATCGGTGACATGATCGTGCAGTTTATGTAGTACATCGTTCAAGGAAACCAAGGAATATGCGGTATTCCAATGGCGAATCAAATCTAGATACAGAGCAATTTGTTGTTCTGGGTTGTCAGCAGACCGCGTATCGCTGTCGGCGAGATCACCAATGTTGTTAACGCTTCCCGTTACGCTGATTTCCGTAATGATCTTTCTCTTTTGGCATGGACGGCGAGCAATGAAAGTGCTGCTGGGGTAATCCCCGGAATCCGTGCGGCAGCAGCGAGCGTGGTTGGTTGCGCTTCTCGTAGTTTTTGTTTCAACTCAGTCGATAACCCTTCCACGGTTTCGAACTGCATTTGGTCTGGAATAGTTATTTTCGCCGCAGTTCGCGAACGTTCAATTTCTTTATCTTGACGCACCAAATAACCCTCATACTTAATATCCGTTGCTGCTTGTCGGAGGAGGTTCGGCGGTAAATCAGTTAGATAACCGCACTGCTGCAGTATGTCCGCCGAGAATTCTGGTCTTTTGAGGATTTCAAAAATCGTAACCGAATGTTGAATATCAGCATCAACTAGCTGAGCTAATTGTCGTGAACGAGAATCACTCGTTCGAATCGTTGTATGTTGTATTCGCTGGCGACACTCTTTGAGAACTTTCGTCTTGGCAACGAATTGTTGCCATCTTTCTGTAGGTACAACACCCAGTTCATACCCTTTCTCCGTCAGACGAAAGTCAGCATTGTCTTGTCGAAGGCGTAACCGATATTCAGCTCGACTAGTAAACATTCGATAGGGCTCGTTGGTGCCGGACGAGGTGAGATCATCGAGCAAAACTCCAAGATAAGCTTCGTGTCGTTGCGGAGACCATTGAGCCAGCTCTTGTACCTTACGCGCGGCATTCAGACCCGCGAGCAAACCCTGGGAGGCCGCTTCTTCGTAACCAGTGGTACCATTTATCTGTCCAGCAAAAAACAGACCTTCAATGACCTTCGTTTCAAGTGTCGGATAAAGATCTCGTGGATCAAAAAAGTCATACTCGATAGCGTAACCTGGACGGGTGAGATGCGCGTTTTCGAACCCAGTAATAGACTGCACCAACCGGATCTGAACATCGTACGGCAGACTCGTAGAAATCCCGTTAGGATACAGTTCAACCGTTCCTAAACCTTCTGGTTCAACAAAAATCTGGTGCTGACTTCGACTGGAAAATCTTACTACCTTATCTTCAATGGACGGACAATATCTCGGCCCCACGCTTTCAATAGCGCCCGAATACATGGGCGAATCATGCAGACTGGCTCGAATGATTTGATGAGTTTTTTCGTTGGTGTGTGCGATGTGACACGGTACCTGTTCGGGGTGCATTTCTGGGTTTCCCAGGAAAGACATCGTAAGCTGTTCACTGTCTCCGGGTTGTTTAATGAGCTGAGAAAAATCGACAGTAGTTCCATCAATTCGCGGGGGGGTACCAGTTTTTAAACGACTAACTCTAAGCGGAAAAGAGCGCAGTTGTTTTGCGAGCGGGTTTGATGGTGGATCGCCGGCTCGTCCACCTTCGTAACGTTGTCGACCAATATGAATTTTACCACCTAGAAACGTCCCTGTTGCTAACACAACTGACTTGGCTTTAACCGTTATACCATTACCAGTCCGTACACCTGTAACCCTGTCGCTACTTATTTCAAGTTCAGTGACAGTATCTTGGAGGACTTTTAAGTTTTCTTGGTTTTCGATACAGCGACGGATCGCCAGCCGATACAGGTTTCGATCTACTTGTGCGCGTAATGCTTGCACTGCCGGACCTTTACTTGCATTCAAAGTGCGGAATTGAATACCCGATTGGTCGGTGGCCAATGCGATCGCACCGCCAAGGGCGTCGACTTCTCGTATGAGATGGCTCTTTCCAATACCTCCCATAGCAGGATTACAGGACAGCACCCCTATGGTTTCGATGGCTTGTGTGAGCAAAAGTGTATTCGCACCCACGCGCGCCGAGGCTAAACTAGCTTCAACTCCAGCATGCCCGCCGCCGATAACGACCACGTCGAATGAATCTGGGTGATGTATGTGAGCTTCAGTTTGCGACATTCTTTGAGGTTACCGAGGTTGGTATTTCAGTACGTGCGATAACGTATGCCCTATCGATTATAGAAATGGTCCGTTTATTTTTCAATGGTGGGAACGATTACTTGCCGATACAAAATTCGGAAAATATGGAACTGAGTAAGTCTTCGGTGGTCGTTTCACCGACTATCTCTCCTAAACAGCGATGAGTTTCGCGTAATTCCTCAGCTACTAGCTCACCGTGTTTTTGCTTGCATTCTTTAATCGCGCGCTCAAGACTTTTTTGCGCTTGTTGAAGTGACCGAATATGTCGTGGTCTACCAGCAAATACTCCATCGGCCGCGCTAATCCCGGTTGAATCACGTATAACTTTCCGCAGCGCAACCAAGCCTTGTCGATTGATCGCGCTAATCCGTACTGTTCGTGCATCAATCTCCGCAGCCGCGCGATCGGTAAGGTCGCACTTGTTCAACACTACTATGGGACTAATTACTTCGTCAGGTGGTAGGTCTGGTGTTTCGTCTTCCGTTACCCAAAGTACAACGTCAGCTTTTGCTATCGCTTCCCGAGCCCTAGCGATTCCAGCCGATTCAACCAAATCATCACTAGGGTGAAGCCCGGCTGTATCAGTTAAGTTAATCGGAACACCATCAATCTGAATTATTCCGCTCAAGGTGTCCCGAGTAGTACCGGCGAGTTCGGTTACGATGGCACGATCTTCATTTAACAGAGCATTCAATAAACTCGATTTACCCACGTTCGGGGCTCCGGCAATCACGACCTCTAATCCTTGCCGCAACATCGCGCCTTGCCGTACTTGCGTTAACAAACGCGCTAACTGATGCTGAATGGTTTCCAACTGCGCCAATACAGAGTCATCAAACTCTCCATTGATGTCATCCGTAAAGTCAATTGCAGCTTCCATGAAAGTTCGCGCCCTCATGACTGCACTGTCAATGTCACTCACCGCTTGCGAAAATTCGCCCGTTAACGAGCGTGCAGACGCTTTAACGGCTGCGTGTGTGGTGGCATTAATTAAGTCTGCTACCGATTCAGCTTGCGCTAGATCGATTCGGTCATTCAGAAACGCTCGCAATGTAAACTCACCCGGTTCGGCTGCGCGTGCTCCGAGCTTGGCCACGCGTTCACAAAGCAGTTCTTGTACGGCGATTCCACCGTGCCCCTGTAACTCTAGGACATGTTCACCAGTAAATGACTTCGGAGCCTCAAAATAAAGCGCGACGCCTGAATCTATTACGGTATCGTCGGAATCGGAGAAATCACAGAACGTTGCGCGGCGGGGAGTAGGACAGCGACCGATTACTGCCATAGCTATAGACGGGACTTGTGGACCGGATACACGTACAATTCCAATTCCTCCGTAACCTTTCGGAGTCGCAACTGCATAAATCGTATCTTCCACAACCGTGTGTTAGATGAATCAGGTGGCTCCGGCTTTCCTCAAGGCGTAGTAGTGGTGAGCCATCGAATAAAGATTATTGATGAACCAGTATAGGACTAACCCAGCTGGCATGAACACGCAAATCAAACCAAACATGATGGGCATAAACATCATGACTTTCTGTTGCATGGGATCGGCCATAGGAGGATTCAGTCGTTGCATCAAAAACATCGACACACCATTCAAGATTGGAAGAATCAACCAAGGATCCATCGCACCCAAGTCTTGAATCCACAACATGAAGGGCGCTTGCCGTAGTTCGACGCTCTCGATTAATACCCAATACAGTGCAAAGAAAACTGGCATTTGCAATAGTAATGGCAAACAACCAGAAAACGGGTTCGCTTTTTCTTTACGATACATCGCCATCATTTCTTGCCCCATTTTCTGCCGGTCAGAACCGAAACGTTCTTGTAAACGTTTAATCTGTGGAGCAAGTTTCCGCATTTTCGCCATTGACCGATAACTCATCGCTGACAACGGAAACAGAACAGTTTTGATCAAAATGGTTAGCAAAATAATTGCTACGCCCCAATTTACGACAATCGATTGAATCCACGCTAGCACCTTGAATATGGGGATGGACAACCACCACAAAAAGCCGTAATCGACTGTTAGATCTAAATGTGGAGCAAGGGCATTGAGCGCGCTCTGTCGTTTCGGTCCCATATAAAGGATTGCCGAAAAAGCCGCCTCGCCGTTGGGGGTAATTACCGTTGCTGGACCGGTGAAACCAAATCGGTAATACCCGTTTTGATCTTGATTACCAAAATAACGATAGGTAGCCGCCGGATCACCTGGTATCCAAGCTGAGAGGAAGTAATGCTGCAAGATGGCCACCCAACCACCGTTCACAATCTCCTGATATGGTCTCTTGGCTATTTCCTTGAACTTTAACTTTCGATAATTTTTCTCGTTGGTACTCACCGCCGCACCCAAATAAGCCCGGGGACGGAAAAAACCGGTGTGTTGATCTTCAGGAGGAAGTGCATCGCGTTTTAACTGGGCGAAAAAACTCATCGATAAATCGGCTGTCGTTTCATTTGCGACAACATACCGAACCTGTACATCGTGTTTGTCGGCAGTAAAAACGTAAGTTTTCGTCACAGTAATCCCGTCGCGGTCATACACAAGGGGGACTTCTAAGGTACCTTGCTGAAGCTCCCATTTGGTCTTCGCAACTCGGTAGATTGGACGAGAACTGCTTTGATCTAAGCCGTCTTGTCCGATTAATCCGCTTTGTGCAATATACACTCTTCCCACTTTTTTATCAAGTAGTTTTGTTGGTTGATCTGGTGCCGAAATGTCTACTGGATAAGTGGGTAATTTCGCACTAACTACATCCCCACCCACGGGGTCAATACTAACTAACAGAACCGGTGTTTCTACGGTTACCAACTGTTGGCTTTCAACTTGTTGTCCAATTCCGGTTTCCGTTGTCGGTGGAGGAATAAGCGAAGAATCTGGAACGTCGCTTGTTGTTACCTCGGGATCATTTGTAGTAGCAGTGGGAATGTCTGAATTACCCGCCATGTCATCTGGAAAAGTCTGGTCAGAAACGATGGGTGGTACCGGTGGTTCATTTAAGCTTATGTTGCGTTCCCTAGAGTCATCCACCCAAGCGCGCGCCATAAAGTAAACTGTTATTCCAATCGCAATCAGCAGAACGTAGCGGAAAATATCGTGCTGAGACATGTCAGGAAGATTCTTCTTGTGGTTTGCAAGGGGGTACAAAATCGACACCACCAGGATGCAACGGATGGCACTTACATATTCGCAAAAAGGTGTACCCGAATCCTTTTAAGACACCATGAGTAGTGAGAGCTTCAACGGCATACTGTGAGCAAGTTGGATAAAAACGACAGTGAGGTCCCAACATCGGTGAAATCAATTTCTGATACCACTTTATAACTCGAACAGTCAGCCGAAGCAGTATGCTTTTTTGTTGCTCCGTGTTCTCGACGATTTGTACCGATTGTTCACTCATAGAACTTGAGGCCATTGCTGACGTATTACTGCTAACGATTCAACCAAATTGTTACTAGATTTAGAGTAAGAGTGAACGAGTACCACGATATCATACGAGCCAAAAGACGAGTACCGAAACCATTCTCTAACAATCCGTTTAACTCCATTGCGGTGTACTGCTAAACGAACCCGACGTTTCGGTACTTTGATACCTAACCTAGGATGCCCACGATTGTTCGGGACTGCTAAGACTCGAACCGGTTTCACAAATAGATTGATCACTGGCTTCTTGAAAACCAGGTTGTAATCCTCTGCCAGATTTAATCTTCTTTGAACCGGAAATCGTCTCGGATGAACTGACACCTGTCGAGTCGTATGACGTCTAGACTGCGAGTCTTTTTCTACCCTTAGCGCGTCGAGCACTTAGTACTCGCCGGCCGTTTTTCGTAGACATTCGTTTACGAAAACCATGAGTGCGCTTACGGGAAACTACGCTAGGTTGAAAGGTACGTTTCATGCAGAGCTGCTTTGAAAATGTAGTAGTCGATAGGAATGAAACATGAAATTTTAATCCAGCTTGCACAAGTGTCAAATCACGGAAAGTTCGAGTCCGTTAAATACTCGAAAACCATTTGTGTAACATAATCAAAAGTGGCTACTAGATAGCTAGGATTCTCCATCGCAGAAAAACAAAGGAATCATCTTTTTTTAAAGTGGAAAAATTTGCA
>VXYV01000003.1 GCA_009845835.1 Gammaproteobacteria bacterium
GAATAACACAAGCAAATTTAAACAACGTTTTCCTTATGATTCTATCGAGTTCCATTCGATAGGTAGGTAAGATTTTAACAATATTTATTATTGTTGTGCAATATTGAAATCGAGGCAGTTCAATTTCGACCCTTCTTAACGAAGTGTTAGTAATAAGAAATTCAAAGGTTAATGTCTGTCTCAAGTTTAATTTCGAAACGTCCAACCCAAGTGTTTGAAAAGTAAGTTGCGATGAAAAGGTTTACAAAATTTGGTTTAGTTGTTGTGCTTTTAGCGATCTCTGCCGGGTACGCTCAGATTGATTCTCCACTCTATCGACTACCTTTAGAGACCATGCTTGTACAAACACCAGAAGGAGCAGAAATTGCATTTGAGATTGTGGTCGTCAATACCAACGCAGATCGCGCACAAGGATTGATGTACGTCAGGTTTCTGCCTTTGGATCACGGTATGCTGTTTCAATTTCCCCGTAAGCGCGTGCTAAGTATGTGGATGAAAAATACTCATATCTCGTTGGACATGTGGTTTGTCTCCAACGACGGTGAAATCGTACACGTTGTCGAGCATACTACACCCGAGTCGCTTGAGAGTATTTCGTCGCAAGAACCTGCTGCGGTCGTTGTGGAAGTGAACGCGGGATTGAGTTCGCTTTTGGGTGTTACTCCAGGCACCGTCATAGAACATCGTAGTTTCGATAACCAAAATTCAAAACCATGAGTCCATCCATGCTAATCGTATTCGCGAGACATAAGTGAGAAAAAATTGAACGGTTTGTTTGCACCGCGTTATTGGGGGGTGTGGTTCATCTTCGGATTAGTCTCCCTGCTTGTTTGGTTACCGTTACGTTGGCAGTATGCCTTGGGTAAGTTTTTTGGGCGACTTGCATTTTCACGATACTCACGCCGCAAAACAATAATTAAGCGTAATTTGGAACTTGCGTATCCTACTACGGCATTGAGAAAACGCGAAGCAATCGCGTCGGAATGCATGGAATCGTTAAGCATGACATTAGTGGAAACTCTTTTCGTTTGGCTGCGTGGTGTCAAACCCTTAATCAATCGAATAAAAATAGCCGGTGTCGAACACATACAACAATCGTCGGGAAATGGAGTGATTGTCTTAGGGGCACACTTTGCTTCGCTCGACTTATGTGTGTCGGCACTTGCAGCCCATGTTCCCTTGGGTGCTACTTACAGAAAGTTTAAGCATCCTGTTGTCGAATACTTTGCTAAGCGTTCCCGAGAGCGGTGTTATGCTCAGTTATTTGAAGCTTCTCATCTCAAGTCAATCGTGGGTGCACTACAGCAAGGTAAGTCAATATGGTTTGCTGCTGATCAGGACATGGGTAATCGAAAATCGACCTGTTTTGTACCCTTCTTCAACATAGAAACATCAACCACAATTACCCCGTATCGACTCGCGCGACACACAGGCGCGAAGTTATTGTTTATGAGTCACGAGAGAATTGAAAAAGACTTAAGGTGGGAGATTCGCATTCATGAAGTTCAACCTTCTACAGAACCGGAACCTACATGTTTCGAAACCGAAGCAACAGTCGTGAATTCCTTGATTGAAGAAGCTGTGAATCAATATCCGGCTCAATATTTCTGGGTACATCGTCGGTTTAAGTCGACGAAGTCAGGACAACGGCGTCCCTATGAGTAAAGCAGTTTTACGTTTAGTTGACCGGAACTAACCAATCTGTGTAGTTTGCCAGTTTTCCTTGAACAAGATCAAAGTACATTGATTGCAGCTGTGTAGTAATCGCGCCTCTTTCCCCGTTCCCTATAACACGGTTATCTAATTCACGTATCGGTACCACTTCGGCTGCTGTACCGCACATAAAACATTCATCCGCAATGTAGAGTTCGTCGCGAGTAATTCTGCGTTCGCGAACTTCAATACCTAGGTCTTGTGCAAAAGTCATTAATGTGTTTCGTGTAATCCCCGGTAGACACGACGTGAGTTCCGGTGTATGTATCACGCCATCTTTCGCTAAAAAGACGTTTTCACCTGAACCCTCAGCGACATAGCCTTCGTTATCCAACAATAAAGCCTCGTCGTATCCGCCGTCAAGAGCTTCGGATAACGCTAACACTGAATTGATATAGTGTCCCACAGCTTTAGCCTTACACATACTGATGTTTACGTGATGCCGTGTGAATGAAGAAGTTTGGACTCGAATACCGTTCGTGAAGGCGTTTGGTTCCATATAACTTGGCCAAGACCAGCACGCTATTGCGACGCGTACGTTCAGCCCGGTCGCGCGCAGACCCATCTCGTTAGAACCCAGAAACGCCAGTGGTCTGATATAACCTTCTTCAAATCCATTGACGCGGAAAACTGTGCGTTGTGCTTCAAATATTTCGTCATACTCGTAGGGTATAGTCATTCGGAGGATTTTTGCTGAATCAAAAAATCGTCGGGTGTGTTCGTGCAACCGAAAAATTTGTGGACCTACGTCGGTCATATAAGCTCGAATTCCCTCAAAGCAACCGACTCCGTAATGTAATGTATGTGTCAAAACATGTACCGTAGCGTCGCGCCAGTCGACCAGTTCTCCGTCAAGCCAGATTTTGCCATCTCGGTCTGCAAAATTATTGCTCCGATCACTCATATCTTACAACCCCTATGTGTCGTTTTGGTTCATCCAAACGGTTAATTGAAGAACTTATTATCATTAAACAACTTTCTGAACCAGTTCAAAAATGACTCTGCCGACTTTTTTCGAGATGTTGAATACCTTGGTCGGTTCACCATCGGTCAGCAGTCTATCATCTGAATTAGATACTAGCAACCGTGCGGTCATTGATCATCTGGCGAATTGGTTGCACGATCTTGATTTCGATGTAGATGTACTTGCGTCGTCCGACGATTGGAAGTTCAATTTGGTCGCGCGTAAAGGTCGTGGCGAAGGAGGAGTCCTCTTGTCAGGACATTCTGACACAGTTCCCTGTGATCCAGATTTGTGGACTCAATCACCTTTTTCGGTAAAGACCGACGATTCCAAGTATTACGGCTTAGGTACCTGCGACATGAAGGGATTTTTCCCGGTGGTACTCGAAGTTGTGCAGCAATTCAAGGAATCGCAACTTGGACGGCCAATCGCGGTTCTTGTTACGGCCGACGAAGAATCGACGATGGCAGGAGCCAGACATATCGCGACCAACCACCCTATATTTGCAGACATTGCCGTGATCGGTGAACCGACTGATTTGCAACCTATCTTTGCCCATAAAGGCATTTTCGTCGCACGAATTCGAACAGTGGGTAAATCTGGGCACTCTTCGAATCCGACATTAGGAGTCAGTGCACTAGAAGATATGTACAACGCTATTCGTGAGATTATGGCGTTTCGGACCGAACTTCAACGGAGTAACAACGATTCAGTTTTTGCCGTACCTGTTCCGACGCTCAATTTAGGGTGTTTGCATGCTGGTGACAGTGCCAATCGAATCTGTGGACAGGCAGAGTTGCTCATTGATTGCAGAATCCTACCGGGAATGTCAACTACTGAGGTGGTATCGCGACTAGAGGAACAGTTAATGGCAATAGGTTCGAAGATGGATTCCGACATTGAATTTGAATTGGTAATGCCACCGATTGAACCCTTCAAAACCCCATCTAGTAGTCGCTTTATTCAGTTAATGGAAAAACTGTCGGGTCGACCAAGTGGGACCGTCGCATTCGGAACTGAAGCTCCTTTCCTACAACAAATGGGTATCGAAACCGTTATTTTTGGACCGGGATCTATAGATCAAGCGCATCAAGCCAATGAATACCTTAGTTTAGCTCAGATTGAACCAGCGAAGCGCGCGCTATCCCAACTGATTCACGAATACTGCTGTAAATAATCCTATCGTTGCGAGTATTCGTGTACGAAATCGACTAATTTTTTTACTTGGTCGACGTCAGTAGTAGGAGTGATTCCGTGGCCAAGATTAAAAATGTGTCCCGGTTTGTGATTGACCGAATCGAGAATATTTCGCGCATGCTGTAACATTAAGTCTGTATTAGCACAAAGGGTCATAGGATCTAAATTACCTTGGATTGCACGACAACCGAGATTGTTCCATGTTTCGACTAGATTAACTCGCCAGTCGAGCGCCATGATGTTCGGACCGGTGCTATACATAGCTTTGAGTAAATGTGCGTTACTTGTCCCAAAATAGATGGTGGGAACATTGTTCGCAATTGAATGAAACAATCGTTGAGTGAAAGGGTAGACATACTGCAGGTATTCCGTCTCAGCGAGACAACCGATCCAACTATCGAAGATCTGCAATACATCAATACCAGCTTGAATCTGCAATTTCACATAGCTAATCACTGATTCCGTAATCGTATCCAGGAGTTGCATCCAGCTGTCGGGATGTGAGTACATAAACGTACGTACGAGATTGAAATGCTGTGTTGATCGACCTTCAATCGCGTAGGCAGCCAATGTAAACGGGGCTCCAGCAAAACCAATTAGTCCAATTTTTGTTGGCAGGTCTTGCTTGACATTCTGAATCGTTTGTGCAATGTAACCAGTATCTTCTTCAGCTGTTATCGTCCTCAACTTGTTCACATCTTTCGTGTTTCGAATAGGGTTTTCGAACGTTGGTCCCATTTGTGGTATGTAGTCAAGTTGTAACCCCATGGGTTGAAGAATAGGTAATAAGTCTGCAAACACGATCGCGGCGTCAACATTGAGTAGACGTTGTGCGATCAATGTAATCTCTGCCGCTAATTCGGGGTTGGTGAAAAACTCAATACTCTTACGGTCACCTTTGACTTGTCGATATTCGAGCATATAGCGTCCCGCTTGACGATTGAGCCAAATCGGGGTGTAAGGAGTCTGCTTCCCGCGGCATGCATCGAGAAAGACGCACTCCCGCGCAACGTTATTTTGGTTCACTGAATAGCAGTAGTAGGATCGACTTCTAAATCGTAATCAATGTCCGTCCGTTCGAAGCCGAACAAACTTAGAAAATCTTGGCGAAATCCTTCGACATCGGCTAGCTCGTGTACGTTTTCAGAATCCACCCTGTGCCAATTTTCTTTAACGACTCGTTGTACAACTTCGTCCATTTCGAAATTGTCCATGCGAATACGACCAGCTTCGTCGGTACGCCGATCTGCACGATAAAGTTGTTCATCGAATAACCGATGAATTTGCTGGGTGCAATCTTCATGCGTGCCCCGTTTTTTCATTTCTTTGAACAATATAGAAAAATAAAGAGGTACAACGGGGATAGCTGTACTCGCTTGAGTCACGACTGCTTTTAGGACTGCAATCAATGGTTCTATGTTCGGTTCATACTCTGCACTAAGTTGTTGACAAGTTAGATCTAAGTGTTCTTTCGCTCGACCGATGGTCCCCCCACGGTAAATCGGCCAGGTGAGTTCGTTCCCCATGTATGTGTATGCAACAGTCTTAAACCCTGAGGACAAAACGTTAGCGGATGCAAGAGTAGCGACCCAATCTTGCCAATCTTCGCCGCCCATAACCGCTACGGTAGACTCGATTTCGCTCGGTGTAGCTGCAGGCAGCTGAACTTCGCGCACGACACAATTCCCATTGATCGCATCTAGTTGTAGAGTCCGTGAGTTTAGGTTTTGACCGATTGGTTTAATAAAAGACCGGAAAACACTACCGGTTTTGGCATGCGTTCGAACTGGAGAGGCTAGGCTGTATACCAGTAAATCAATGGTTCCTAGTTTTTCTTTGATTACATCAATGACTTGTTGTTTGACTTCGTCAGAAAAAGCATCGCCATTGATGGTGGGACTCAACAATCCGTGTTCGCGAGCAAAGTGTCCAAAGGCTTCGTTGTTGTACCATCCCGGAGAGGCTGTTTTGGTTGGAGTTGGTTCTTTTTCGAAAGACACACCAATGGTATTAGCGCCACAGCCAAAGGCTGCGGAAATACGTGATGCTAGACCGTACCCCATCGAACAACCAACTATAAGGGTTTTAGTTGTACCGTTGATCGCGGGCTTAGATTTAACGTAGTTGACTTGGTCTAGCACATATTTAGCACAACCTTTAGGATGGGCGGTAGTGCATAAAAAGCCCCGAATTCTGGGTTTCACGATCATCATAAGTTAGTTGCTCTTTCAGTGTAAAAGAATGTGAATGCAAACTCTTGGTTCGGCAATAAAACAACAGAATTTTATTATTCTCCAACGTTTTGGATGAAGCAGTTCCGTTTTGAAACAATTTATTTGTGCGAAATCGAACTAAGGAAAAGACGGATCGCGAGTCTGTACGAGAGCAAGAGAGCCGATCCAGCTTCACAATGACCACGGTGTCGCCTTCCCGCACCGTTTGCAGTAATTGTTCCAATTCAGGACGCGTACGGTTAGCACCAGACACCGTTTCGACAAAGATTTCATCACCACCAGTCTGACACAACCGTTCTAGTTGGGGATCGGTGGTTTGTTTAGGGGTTGAGACGCGGGTGTAACCGATGTCTTATTCAAGAGGTTAAGAAAAGGTAGTCACGCAGAATGAAGAATTCTACTGCGTTTTCCTAACCGTGTGTTCCGAGAGGTAGCGAACGCTAGCTAAGTGGTCAGAAAACGAACGTCAACTTACTCTTATAAACCTTTGGACGCAATCCTAATCCAAAACATCTCTTGATGTGGCTACTGGCGTTTGCATTAATGTTGAGGCGCAACACACCCGTTGTCAGTTCCTAGACATTAAAAGGTAACTTTTTGCATATTTCTTTCCTTATTTTGAATATATTTACGCAGTGTTGGAA
>VXYV01000121.1:0-21494 GCA_009845835.1 Gammaproteobacteria bacterium
AAATTTTGTGTTAATTTACACTCGTCTGTTGAATGTGGAGACAAATCTGTGGGAGACGAGATTACACACCGACATTTCGCAGCTGAAGATTTCAGCCGCTTTCGTCGTTTGTTAAAACAAGAAACCGAGCACTTAAGCAGGTTGTTCAAGAGTGGCGAATTTAGTACTCGAGGAGACATCGTTGGTTTTGAGTTAGAAGCATGGATCGTAGACTCTGAAGGACTGCCAAAAGGTTGTAATCGTCAATTATTAGACAATCTAAAAAATCCGTTAGTAGTCCCAGAACTATCACAGTTCAATGTAGAACTAAATGGTAGCCCTACTGCATTAACCGGTTCAGTATTTACACGCTTACACGACGAACTCTTTTCCACGTGGAACGCGTGCCAACGAGCCGCACAATCGCTTGGAGTTAAGTTAATGCAAATCGGTACGCTACCTACCATTAAACAAAATCAACTGACTTCGGCTAACATGTCCGATCTAGTCCGATACCAAGCTTTAAATGACCGATTAATCGCATTGCGTGACGGTCGCGAATTGGATATCAATATTTCCGGACAGCAAGATTTAAATGTTAAGCACGACGATGTGATGTTAGAAGCTGCAACCACAAGCTTCCAAATTCACTTGCAGTGTAAACCCCATCGCGCTACCCGAGATTTCAATGCGGCTCTCGTTGTATCAGCACCGATGGTCGCGCTCAGTGCTAACTCTAACTTCCTCTTTGACAAAGCACTTTGGGCAGAAACCAGAGTTCCATTATTTGAACAAGCAATCGACATTGGTAGTCGGCACTTGAGTCGAGTTACCTTCGGACGTGGATACGTTGCCGAAAACCTAATGGAAATTTTTGAAGCAAATCTCGAAGATCATGCTATCTTACTTCCATTTGTGCAACCCGAACCTCTTAATAAATATGCGCACGTTCGTTTTCAAAACGGTACGATTTGGCGATGGAATCGACCATTAATTGGTTTTGATTACGATGGACAACCACATTTACGTATTGAGCATCGAGTTGTTCCGTCCGGTCCCACTGTCCTAGACTGTGTTTCGAATTGTGCAGCCTTTATAGGATTTGTTCGCGGTCTATCGAGTCGCAAGACTCCGTTAGAACAAGAGATCTCGTTTGAAACTGCTAAAAGTAATTTCTATACAGCCGCACAATACGGTTTAGACGCGACAATTGAATGGGTTGGTGGTAAAAAAATTCGCGTTGATGAACTAATATTGAATGAATTGCTACCCGAAGCGCATGAGAGTCTAGCTAATTCAAATGTACCGAAACATGAAATCGAAAAGTACTTGGGAGTGATTAAGGAAAGAGTAAGTAGCGGCCTGAATGGCGCAACATGGCAACGGCGATGGGTGGAGCAGAACGGAATCGACTACCCGCGTTTAGCGCAGACATATCTCGAAAACCAAGAAAGTCATCAACCAGTCCATACTTGGCCAATTTAATGCGTGTCGTAAAGAGTATAGACGAGTTTAAAGAAGCTCTGAACTATCGATCGGAAGAACTCGTACAACTGTACGATGAACCGGTTTTATTCGACTTTAGTCAATCCGACCGACGTCCTTTTTTTGTTTCGACTCTGTTACACGGTAATGAAACATCCGGTTGGGAGGCAATCCGCAGCCTTGTTTCTGAAGCATTAGAAAATGAAGGCATTCCATCGTTCTTATTACTCCTTGGAAATCTCCCCGCAGCTGAAAGAAATTTACGTCACTTAGCTGGGCAACCAGACTTTAATCGAATCTGGGATCGGGGAGATACTCCATACCATCAATGGGCGAGAGAAGTATTGGAATTCGTCCGCGCAAAACATCCTTGGTACTCCCTTGACATTCACAACAACACAGGTCCGAATCCACACCATTCCATTATCACAAGTTTGGACGAATCTACTCTACAATCAGCGCGGCTTTTCAGTCAAAATGCGATTTTTGCTCAACAACCCCCTGGCGTACTCACTCGCCGTTGTGCAGAGTTTAGTATCGCACTTACGATCGAAGCTGGTCTCCCTCAGGATCCTCACAGTACGATTCGAGCGTTGAACTTCATTCAGAAATTGTGGGACCGACAGGACATTCCAAGTATCAATTTTTCGGATCTTAAAATTTTTGAAAATAGTGTACGTGTTGTACTCGAAAATGCTGCAGAGCTAACCAGCGAAGACGTACCCCACTTTGCTCCATTTCTACATCGTTTTAACTTCAAAACAATACCAGCAGGAACAAAGTTAGCTAAACTAGCTAAACCAAAAACACGGTTAATAGCACTCGACGAACAGCAACAGGATCGAACCGAAGATTATCTCTCCTACGATGGTTCCAATATCTTAGTTCGACAAGACACAATCATGTCAATGTACACGGAAGACCCATTGATCGTAAGACAAGATTGTGTATGCTATTTTCTCAATACACTGGACGCCGAAAGTATCACTAACTCACGGCTGGCGGTTTAGAGACCCACTTTAGAACGACCGGTACCGACTGTAGATCCAACAACACTAGCATTTGCATACCCGGTCTTCCTTAGCTCTTCTAGACACTCCGCCGTGCGATTCTTGGGAACAGCAGCAATGAGTCCACCGCAAGTTTGCGGATCTAGTAATGGTACTAATTCGCGTGTTTTGATCTCAGATGCAATTTCGTATTTTGGTAAGACCTGCTGATTACTGTCATGTAGTGAGCTTCGAATATTAGCGGTGACTAGTTCCTTAACACCAGACATTAAGGGAACCTTACTCAAGTTAAGATGAGTTTGAACGTTTGAATGCAACGATAACTCAGCAACATGCCCTAACAGTCCAAATCCCGTTACGTCCGTCATGACGGAAGCTTCACAATTCGTAAAAATATTCGCTGCTTCCGCATTCGACTGTTCCATAATTTCAATACAGTTGATTAGGTCCATCGCGCGCGTCTTTAGGTGCATATTCCCCGCGAGGATAATTCCACTCCCTAGTGGTTTAGTCAAGATTAAATCCTGTCCAACAAGCATATTCGACTTGAGGAACGGTTTTGCGGGGCAACTACCCATAATTGCAAAACCTAAAGCCAATTCTGGTCCTTCCGCCGAGTGTCCACCCACTAACTGCACGTTCGCTTGACGAAAAGCGTAAAGTGCGCCTGCTAATGTTTGATATAAATCCTCTTCCATCAGCGTCGAGTTCATCAACGGGATTGTGACCATTGCTAACGCGATACTCGGTTCTGCCCCCATAGCGTATAAATCATTCAGCGCGTGATTAGCACAAATTCTCCCAAATCGATATGGATCGCTAATCATCGAACGAAATTGGTCACACGTAGCGGCGATTGACTCGGTCCGGACTTCGACGACAGCACTGTCGTCGCCAATACCAGTGAGATATTCTCGATTTTCGGCTGTACCGAGTCGTTTCAAGACTCGATCAAGTAAACTTGCGCCAAGTTTAGAGCCACAACCACCACATCGCATGCTGGTAGCTAATTCTTTTGAGTCCTTGAACCTTTTCGGTTGCAAAAATGCTGGTTTAACCATTGGAAAACGTTCGAATCGTTGCATAAATTTGACATCGATTCGATGTTTCCAAACACTGATTAACTTAGATTTCAGGCAAAGGGGACCTTTAGAAGCTAGTGCCTGATTGTCAGGTAAACGCAAAATTGCTAAAGCTAGTCTTTGTGCGTTGTACTTCTTTAAGCGGCGATTAGCAAGAAACCGGTGTGTGTTTTGTGAAAGGATTGGTCCAGCACGAACGGCATATACACCAGACTTTGGACGTTCTTGACCTACTAAACACACCATATCGCCGGCCGCAAAAACATTTTTATGAGATAAACTTCGCAAATTCCTGTCGACCTTTAGAAATCCGTCACGATCAACGTCAAATCCAGAATCGCTGATCCAACTCGGTGCTTCTACCCCGGCAACCCAAAGGACCAGATCGGTTTTGATACGGTCTCCATCTTCTGATGTCACATGCTCGTCGTCGATATCAGATACACAGTAGTTGAAGCGATATTCGATACCACTACGAGCTAACTCTTTTTCAGTAATTCTTCGAACGCCACGATTGTGCTGAGCAAGTAAAAATGGATCAGCAGTTACTAGTGTGATCGCAAAGGCGTTACCGTGTAGTTCTCGTATCGCGAGTGCTACCTCAACACTACCAGGACCACCTCCAACAATCGTTAACTTTCGTTGCTTAGTAGGATCAATAGTTTTTAGAATCTGTTCCCAATTCTTAGTAAACTTGCCGATAGGTTTTACCGGTACTACATGATCTAACGAACGAAATTTGATACCTGGTTCACCACCAGTATTGATGGCAAGACTGTCATAACGTAAATCTGGACGAGATTCGAAGCTAATCGTATTTTGATCGGGATTGACTCGAATCGCCTCAGCGGCAATGAAACGTGCGTTGGCATATGTAGTGAGTTTTGCAAGATCGACGTGAATCTCCTCCCACGAATATCGTCCATAGACGTATCCTGGTAACATCCCCGAATATGGTGAATGTGGTTCTCGAGCAACCACGGTTACTCGGATACCTGGTTGCGGGTTCATCCCATAATACCGTAGTACCTGAACATGCGCGTGACCAGCTCCCAAAAGAACAAGGTCACGTACGTACGGATTAGTGGATTTAGTATGAGATTTCAATCTATCTCTATTGAATTAGAGGGAATGAGATTAGGGATTAGAAAAAAAAATGCACTGATAGTGTAAGTGCATAATGATAATGTTTTGCGGTCAGCTAATTTGTCATGCCGACAGTTCGTAATAAATTATTCAGCAGTAATAATTGAAAGGAGATTAGGATGTTACAAAGTTCTTGGAAATCGCGAGCCCGCACAGGCTTCTTAGTTGTTAGCCTTAGCCTATTCCTGCTACTCGGTGGATGTGCGCTATTTCAACCTCGCGATTGCGAGACTGATGAACTACCCGACTTGGAGAATAAGGACACTCAAATTCATTCCTTCAATTAGCAACAGTACACTCGTCGGTTCTTGTTGCGATTTATATGCTTCGCGTGTGTTAGCGCTTACAGCCTACGTCGAGTGACGTATATCAGATCGATTTAGCTTATGATCGTAATAGGATTGACTGGCCGTACAGCCTCCGGTAAATCAACCGTATCAAAGATCCTAAATGAACACGGTTTCCACGTTATATTCGCTGATTTACTTGGACACGAATCTTATAAACGTAACACCCAAACTTATTCACAACTTGTCGAAGTCTTTGGTCCAAACATCATCGCCGAAGACAAGACAATTGATAGAAACAAACTTGGTCCCTTGGTGTTTTACGACGCAGAAAAGATGAAATCCCTTACAGATATTGTGTGGCCCGCGATTAAGACTTTAGCTTTTGAAAGGATTCAATCGTATCGCCGCAACCATCCAAGAACCCCAATTGTGTTCGAAGCCGCTATTCTGCTGGAAGCCGGTTGGCAAAACCTTGTCGATGAAATTTGGTTGATCGTTTCACCACGTGAACAAATCATTTCACGCGCATTAGCTCGAGATCAAACTACACAGAGTGCTATCGCAGCGCGTTTAAATTCACAGCTGACCGACGACGAGCGAATTTCTCAAGCCGATGTATGTATTCACAACAACCGAGGTCTAGCACAGTTAGAATTAGCAGTTGAGGAAGAGGTTAGTCGTTTATATGGAAGACTAACAATTTCGTAAGCAACAATTTAAATTACCAATGATATATAAAATAATACAGTAAAGATTACGCCATTAGACACACTCCGAAACAGATAATGGAAAGAAAGTCAGCAACAAAACGCAATACGATATTTCCGATTTCACATTCTCTGAAGAATACCGCAAATTGGCTCTTATCGCGTTCTGTTGGTCACCCCGAGGACGCGATCCGTCAAAGGATCGGCAAGATACTGGATGAACTCGACGTAGAGTACGAACTATCCTATCGATCGCCCTTTGCGACAGGACCTTGCGATATTTACCTACCCCGGCGTCGAATCATTATTGAAACCAAAGCATTAGGAATGGCGGACACCCCAGAAAAACCCAGTCCAACAACAAAAGATGAGTCTCCAAGACAACAACTTGAACGATATGTTCGTGCTGAAATCCATTATGAGTTGGCTTCAATTCCTGCGAGCAAACAATCAGATAGAGCTTGGCTCGGAATCGTAACCGATGGTCAGGTCTGGCACCTTTGGAAATATCCACATGAAACCGATGCCGTAGGTTTACTGTTGGTATCGGACTATCGACCTTCAAACGAAAAATCACTGATAGATTTTGTTCGCAGCCATGTTGAGATTAAACCGGAAGGAAAATTATGGATTCCATCTAATCCAAGGGATATTTTTGAACGATTTCAACGAAAACTCAGTGAAATTTACGAACACTTACCCAGTGGAATCGCCCGTAGAACAAAAACAAAGAAAGAACTCTGGCTTGAAATGCTACGCACGTCTAGCATGGCACCGGATACGGAAGTTGCCGAACATCGATTGTTTGTCTCTCACTCTTTTCTCGTAGCACTTGCACGAGGAGTAATCAATGTGCTCGTGCAGCGTGAGGTGCCAAATCCGCAAGCTGTGTTGGAAAGTGGTTTTGTAGCCTGGATTGTGGATTCAAAAGTGGGTTGCCAATGGGCCGAAGAGTTGTTCAATGAAATCTATAAATATGAATGGAGATTACGGCCTGGCGACGTGTTACGACCTCTATATGAACACTTCGTGGACCCACGAGATCGAAAGGGATTTGGTGAATTTTATACGCCCGACTGGTTAGCCGAACTTATGGTTAGTGACCTCTGCGATGATCAGTGGTGTGACCGTGTGATCGACGCTGCTGTGTTAGCTATGGCACAGCAAAAACAGCTCAAGAATGTGGGCGTACTCGACCCAACGTGTGGTTCGGGGACATTTCTCTATCACGCGGCGTTAAAAATTCTGAAATCTAAAAAAATGACTTCACTGGCTATGTCAGACAGGTCTACAGTGGTGTGCATGTTGGTTAACGGTATCGACGTTCACCCGGTTGCCGTGGAATTCGCACGAGCGACATTGTTGAGAGCATTACCAATCGAACCTCCACGGCATCAAACCGCCTTACGAATTCATCAAGGCGATGCGTTGATGATCCATGATGTACCTGACTCAAGCTCTTTGTTTCGTCCTTTAAACGGTGAGATTCAAATTACGACCCCTAAAGGTCGCGAAGTTCTAATTCCTCGAAATTTTGTAGACCGAACATCGTTCGTGGAAGATCTACGACGCTTAGTACTGAGTGCGACAAACCGGGAGGACCTTCCAATTGATCTCAAACATTATGGTAGTCCAACCGACCAGAATGCCCTGCTTGAGTGTCATAAACAATTGACGGGGGTGATTCTGAACGAAGGAAATTCAGTCTGGACATGGTTTATCCACAACATTACCGGTCCGTATCGATTGGCTGAAACCAAAATCGATCGAATCGTAGCCAATCCTCCCTGGGTAAAACTTGCAGACATTCAGGTCGAAGTTAGGAAAAGATCGTTGGAACGGTTCGCACAACATGAAAGTATTTCGCTCTGGGCTGGTGGGAAACAAGCGCCGCATTTTGATATCGCTCAACTCTTTATCAAACGTTGTAGAGCACTCTACATGTCAAATCCAGACGAAGACCCCGGTACTTGGCTTGTGAAGAAATCTGCAATCCGCAGTGGAAACTGGGAACTATTTCGTGATTGGCACCAATCAATACTGCGCCAAACTCTCGATCTTGAAAAAGTGCAACCTTTTGGTGGTGGGGACGCACGACGAAGCTGTGTGCTTTTCGAAACTAGAAAGTCAAAACTAAGTAAATGTAAAAGTTCGGAAATTACGGCGTATATTCGAAAAGGAAGAAAACCACATCCCAGCGATAAATTGCAAGATATTCTCGATAAACTTCTGATAACAAAAACACCGGCTCCTATTCCCGTTCGACCATCGGCATATATTGATAGGATTGAAGGTTTAAGATTTAGGCAAGGCGCTATTATTACACCAAAAGTATTAACAGTCACGAGTCAGGCGACTAGCGTGTCAGAATCAACCTGTTTGATTACCACCGAGAAATCAATGCAGAAACCATGGAATGTACTTAATCCCGTACAGGGAGTGGTACCCAAAAGATGGCTGAAGAATTTACTTGCTTCAAAAGGTATGTTACCGTTTGTACGATCACCTCATGAGTTCTACTGGGCAATCATTCCAACTGATTCCAGTAATAGTATCGACAAAACCGCCGTAGATACAAACGAAATGTGGAAAGAAATGGAACAGATTTATCAAGATTACAAACCTAAGGGGCTCAACTCACCCAGTAATTTGATCTCTCTTATCGATTTTCACTCTGCCTTGTCTGTGCAGCTGCACCAAACAGGCACCAAAAAAAATATGGTCGTGTATCCAGCGTCGGGCGACATCATGCGGGCGTATCGAACGAAGCCGACCGAAGCGATTATCGACAGCACACTGTATTGGTTCGCAGCTCCAACTGCCAATGAAGCTGCATACTTAACCTCCATTCTCAATGCTCCGAGTCTTAATAATGCGTTTGTGGAATCTCGTACAAGCGGGCGAGATTTTCATCTCAATCCCTGGCGGTGTGTACCAATACAGAGATTCGATGCTGAAAACTTGAACCATGTCGCGTTAGCAAAATTGACCGTAAAATCTGAAAAATTAATTGTAAGATGGATTGCAAACCTTAATGTCACCGAACGAAAACTTGGACAAGTTGGTCTGTCAAAACGTATTCGTAAGCTTCTAACCGATGAAGGAATTTTTGATGAGATCAATAACCACGTACGAAAGATCCTACCAGACCAATCTCGTTAATGCACCTAAAATTGAGTAAAGAACTACTGATAATTAGAAAACAAAATGGTTTTTGAACATTTCAAGAAAACGAAAGATCAGATCTTTGAGCGCCTCCAAGCCGACGGTGAGGAAGTTGCGAGTAAAGTATCTGACTTGAGCCGTCAAGGTGTTCGAAAAACAATCACCAAGTTATTTAACGAATTTGAACAATTCGCGCCTCATCTTGAGGCGGCGGGTTTTATTATTGGTGACATCGAACTTCGGATAACTATCCCACCTGCACTGGTAGTTACACTCGAACAAGCACATGAAAATGTATCGGAACGGTTAGCTCAGATGACTGACAAGATCGAACTTACAACACTACAACGCAGTGTTGTGAAGATCATCAAAGAGGCTTACTTGCTTGAGGATGTTGTAACCACTAAAGGGCACGTGATCGGTCAATTTGAACTGACATTCAGTTTACCCCCTAGTGTGTCGATTCACTTAAATTCCAATCGATCTAGAGTCTTCAAACCATTAGAGTAAAAATCTGACATCTGACAGCGAAGAATCTTTTATTCTTCCCTAACCTCTTCCGTCTCGGAATCTTTTGCATCAAGTTCTTGTTGTAAACGCATTTGTAGCCGTTTATCAATTTGTTCAATTCGATAATTTGTTAGTTCTTCTGCGGTTAGATGTTCGTCTTCGTCTGTATCCATCAAGGTAAATTCTTCCCTTCGTTCGTTTTCTTCTGGAATTCCAGGATTATCACTTTCGGCACGCCGAAGCCTTATTATCAATTCTTCTGGAACCTCGAGGTTTTGTGCTTCTAGCTGCTCGATACTTTTCTTTAATTCTTCAGCTCGAAGTAAATATATTTCTCGATACTCATCCCAACTTAGTTTCTCATCATCGTTAGTATCGTACTCAGAGAAAGTGTTCTCAACTCGCGCGACAACTTCTTCTTTGATCGATTCAATCTCGCGTTCAAAACGTTCTTGTGATGTAACTTTGTTTGAAGGTGCTTGATTTTCTGTTGGTTCTTGCGCAGAAAGACACCCAATTAAACAAGCAAATAAGACACACAGTACCATTCGAAGTTTGCAATTTCTCATCTCATTCCTCAGGCTCACAAAAGTGGTAAATTGGTCACCAGTGGAATTCATGCCTTGGGTGGTTTCCACCGACGGAGTAGTAATGAATTTCCGACGACACTAACGCTAGAAAAAGCCATCGCCGCACCTGCTATGCTTGGGTTTAAGTAGCCCAGGCAAGCTAATGGAATCATTATCAAGTTATAGATAAATGCCCAGAATAAATTCTGTTGTATTTTTCGAAAAGTACGTTTACTCACAGATAAGGTAGCCGCCACTAAAGTCGGATCTGATCGCATAAGAGTAACTGAAGCGGTTTCCATCGCGACATCTGTACCGGTTCCCATCGCAATCCCTAAGCGAGATTGTGCTAACGCTGGCGCGTCATTGATGCCATCTCCGACCATTGCGACGGATGAATTGCGTTGCAGCTTAGCAACGCGGTCGACTTTGGCTTCTGGAGTTTGTCGAAACCAATAGGAAGAAACCCCTAGCTCCGCAGCTAGGGTACGGGTTACTGCCTCGTCGTCGCCTGAAAGAATGTGTGAGTTAATCTTCATCGACGAAAGCTGCTGTACAGCATCCTTTGCACTTTCTCGTACTTGATCAACGAAGGCAAACACCGCTACAACTCGCTGTTCATTAGCCAGCCAAATATTGTTGGTATCAGGTAAACTAGATTTTGTACGTACGTCAAATCGATGCAATAACTTCTCGTTTCCCAATAACCAGATTCTGGAGTCTAGAGTACCTACCACGCCTTCACCAACATACGATTTAAATTGCGTCGGTTCTGATACCGCGATTTCTTCTTCAGAAGCCCGACTAAGAAAAGCCGACGCGATCGGATGTTTACTAAAAATCTGCAAGCTTGCCGCAACTTCAAGTACTTTCTTAACTGAAATACCATCAATCTCATTAAGTACCTCAATGTCTGTTAAAACTGGCAAACCATGTGTCAGAGTGCCAGTTTTGTCAAACACCACATCTTGTACACGATGAGCATATTCAAGTGCTTCGACGTCTCGAAACAATATTCCGCCCCGAGCAGCCACACCTGTTCCTGTCATGACAGCGGTTGGCGTAGCTAGTCCTAAAGCACAAGGGCAAGCGATTACTAACACCGAGACAGCATTGATTAGAGCAGTCTCAATACCACCGTCACTCAAAAACACCCAGCCACCAAACGTGAATAACGCAATTGCTATGACTACCGGAACGAAAATACCACTTACCCGATCCACTAGTCGTTGGATATTGGTCTTACCCAATTGCGCACTTTCTACTAAACTAGCAATCTTGCTGAGTGTACTTTCGATACCTACTTTGGTAACCCGAATCACCAATCGTCCGTCGATATTCGTCGAGCCCTCAATGACCGGATCTCCGAATTTCCGCGGTAAAGGAGTACTCTCGCCCGTAACTAACGACTCGTCGACACTAGCTTCCCCAATCACAATCTCACCGTCGGCGGGAATTCGATCACCGGGTAAACAAAGCACCTCATTACCAACTTTGAGTTGTTCAGTTAACATCTCGACATATTCGCCATTAGTTTGCAAAACAGACGCCGTTCTCGGACGCAGCTTATATAATTCGCGGATTGATGCAAATGTTCGCCGTTTCGCACGAGATTCAAGATATTTGCCCAATAAAACTAGCGTGATTATCACAGCTGCAGACTCAAAATACAACAGACCTTCAGCCGCTTCACCTAAAGTAATCAACAAGTACCAGCTGTACAAATACGCCGCTGAAGTACCTAAAACTACTAAAACGTCCATATTTGCCGTACCCGCTCTTAGTGCTTGATACGCAGCCACGTAAAAACGACGACCAAACCAAAATTGCACTGGTGTTGCAAATAACACTTCCGCCGCTGGCATCCAATGAATTTGTTCCCAACCGAGGAATTGCGCAACCATTTGTAAAACTAACGGTAACGTCAGTATCGTTGATACAATAATGGCCCGTTTTTCTTTGTCGACCTGCTGTTGTAACTCGACCATGTGATTTCCACTGGTTTCAACTGCAAACAGTGAGTAACCAGCTTTCGCGACACTATCGACCATTATGGATTCTGACACAACATCGCGTAAGTATTCGACAGTTACAGAATCAGTAGCCAAATTCACTTCGGCGCTGAGGACTCCTGTGATATTTTGTAACGCTCCTTGTACTCTGTTAACACAAGAGGTACAAGTCATACCGCGAACTTTGAACGTGCGCGCTTCGATCCCTACTACAAAACCAGTCCTAGAGACTGTGTTAACAATGTCGTCAAGGGAGAGTTTTGCTGAGTCGAACTCGATCTGTGCACGTTCAGTCGCTAGATTCACCGAACTCTGCAATATTCCAGCAACCTTCTGAAATGCAGTTTCGAGCCTATTGACACATGCGGCACAAGTCATACCCTCAATACAAAGTACGAGCCGTTGCGGTGCAATCTGTGACGAGTTCAAATTAAGTACTAATGAAAAGTGCTAGAACAATGATCCAGACAAAGAGTAAAAAGTGCCAATAAATCGCACATAATTCGACTCCTAAACGAACTTCTGCATATTCAACTTCGGTAGATCGAATCTTTACTAAGGCTCGCCACCACGCAATCAACCCGCCCAGCAGGTGAAGGGCGTGAAAAGCCGTCAGAACGTAAAAAAACGCATTCGCTGGATTTCGCTGCGCCGCATACCCTAGATCGATTAACTCCAGCCAGGCAAAACACTGCAAGACAATGAAAAACGCGGTCAATAATCCGGCCGTAAGAAACGAAGAAAACAATTTCTCTCGTTTGTTTTTGTTGATGTTGTGTCTAGATACTTCTAAAGCGATACTAACCACAACCAAAATAATAGTGTTAATCCAAAGTAAATCGGGTTCCGGCATCGGCACCCAATCGGTTGCCAGCACAATTCGCATGTGCGCGGCGGCAAACAAAAGAAAGAATACGCTACCCACAACAAAAAGAAACACGACGAGCGCGACTTTGCGACTGTGGGCGCGAAAAGTAGAGGTTTGTAATTCTTGAATTTGATCGCCTTGGTCCAGCCAAGGTTTTTCAAAAATGCGACGAAATAGACCCAATGTCAGTGCTAATCCATGTTACATCCTGTGTATTTTACGAGGATTAAAACCGGCACTGCGAACGTGATTCTATAATTCAAACATTGCTTTGAGTGATTTAGATTTCGGTAATAACCTTAGGACTTAAAAATCAATCGGCAAAGTACCGAAACGGATACTTTTTTCGAAAACCAGATGGAATCAAAACAGATGGAAGAAAATAATCTTACAGAGTTAACAACAAATCTACTGGTTTCCACGGAGTTTTTTGCCATTGTTATAGTCGTCGGTGGGTTCATCATTGGATTAATCGCACGATTTATCTTTGTACGGTTAGCGGAACGAATTAATCGCGGTTCCGAGGGACCTATCAAAAGTCTCGAAATGACTTTTCGACGTGCTGGTCCCATTTCTTTGTGGACATTTGTCTTTGTGTCAGTGGCCTACGCCTTTGTCGAATTAGACAAAAAGAACGAATTTGGAGTTCTCGGTGGCCTTACCGAACGTATTCCAGAAATTTTGCTATGTGCAATCGTCGTTCTTGTAGGGCATCTTCTAGGAGTTGCGGTCCGTGACTTCGTGCGTCGATCGATTTCTGAAACTCGCCTCGCAAACACTGTGGGTACAATCGGGTACACAAGTGTCTTGTTTATCGGTGTCATTGTCGGACTACAACAAGTTGAAGTTGACATTTCGTTCTTAGGCAATGCAATCATCGTCGTAATTGGGATTATTCTTGCTTCCGTTGGTATCGCCATTGGCATCGGGGCACGTTTTCATGTAGCAAATCTAGTCGCTAGTCGAGAATTGCAACAAATTGCAGTGGGGGATCGCATACAGATCGAGGGTATTGAAGGCTCGGTTATCGACATAAAACGAACCCGTGTACAAATAATGACCGAATCCGGTACAGCTTATATCCCCACCTCTCGATTCACTCAATCTACATTTGTGGTTCTTTCACCTGATTCATGAATACAACTTCTACTAGCACATCAACATTTGACATTTCGCCAAATGGCTTATTGTTCAATTTTGCAAAAGGTCACCCCGAGGAATTTTCCCAAACTCTAAACAGCACCCCTAGCGAAGAAGCGTACAGAATATTGGATTCGTTACCAACCTTAGTTAGGGTCGAAGTATTGGCTTTCTCGGCGAGACTATGGGCAATGAAGTACATTCAATCGAAACCCGCTGATGACATAGCCGACTGGATGAATCGTGGTAGTATCGATACGGTCATTCGTCTTGCCCGCCGAATCCCAGAGGATGTTCGGAAAGAAGTTGTTGAAAAAATAAAGGATGGAAAAAAAGTACGTGCGATACAACGATATGTGCGCTTTGCAAAAAACACAGTAGCCACAGTTGCTGACAAAGATTTCGTCTCGTTTCGAGAAGATGAAACTTGTAGTAGTGTAATTCGACAGCTGCGTGAACTTGAACTTGAAGAAAGTGAGAACGTTCTAATCCTGTCATTAGACGAACGAGTATTAGGGCTAGTCGACGAAACGAAACTCATACGATCAGGAAAACATGAACCAATCAAGAGTTGCGTGCTTAGGACTGCTTTATTGCCTGCTAACGCCCCAATTCAAGCGGTGATTGAGTTCATCGTATTGACCGTTTACCCGTCGTTGATCGAGGTGGTATAGCTATTGGCATACTTTGCTGGACACAAGTAACTGATTACGAGGTCACGCCAGAAGATATCGAGGAAGAATCTTCACCTCTCGTCGTTGAAATCTTGAATACATTGTTTGATGTCGCAAAATCACTCTCCAAACCCGTATCGAAATAGATATGAGTCTTACAGCTAACGCAACTGTAGATCTACTGTGTCAACAGTACGTCGAGTTGTTTCCTACAGAAGCGGCTGATGTATTACAAGCACTACCTGATGACGAACTTGTCGCTGAATCCGCGCGGTTACCAATTGATTCCCTGATTGAAATCATCGATTTTCTTTCTCCAGCTCGAGCTCAGCTTCTTTTCCTCGAATTAGAGTCGCCGAAAAAAGTCGAAGTCTTACTAGCAGCTCCTCCACGAGTAATTTTGAAATTGTTAACTACTTGGAACGAAGAGGAACGTGCAAAACTGTTGGATGTTCTTGACAAGGGTTCGCGGAAATCGATCGAAGCAGTTTTGCAATTCTCTCCAGAATCGGTTGCAACATTGATGAGTTCTACCGCCGGAACTGTGTTCGTGGAAATGTCAGTCAATGAAGCAATTGAGCAAATTCGGGTTGAGTCTACTGACATCACACTCACTCAACTAGTCGTCGATCACCGCAACCGCTTACTTGGTCGAGTTACAACTCATGCACTCGCACTCACTCAAGGAGACGCACGAATTCGTGAAATTATGGAACCCGTGCCTCGATTCGTAAACATCACCGATTCGCATAACACGGTAATCAAAATCCTTGAGGAAAGCGACATCGACGTCTTACCAGTTCTGGATGAAGAACAAAAACTACTAGGAGTCGTGACACATAACAAATTAACAAGCGTGATTCAGCAAGATACCCAAGCTGATCTACAACGAATGGTAGGTGTAAGTACCGAGGAACGGGCATTGTCAAGCGGTCTCCGGTCGATTAAACACCGCCTACCTTGGTTGTATATCAATTTGTTTACTGCGTTCTTAGCGGCGGCTGTAGTTGGAGTGTTCGAAAATCTTGTCGCGCAATTCACTGCATTAGCTGTACTATTGCCGGTGGTGGCCGGTCAAAGCGGAAATGCTGGTTCACAAGCCATGGCAGTAGCGATTAGAGGTCTAGCTTTACGTGAAATCAGTTTTAGACAGTGGTTTGCACTGTCGAGAAAAGAACTAGTAGTGGGATTGATCAATGGATTTCTAATTGCCGTCGTGTGTGGTTTGGCAGTTTTCCTCTGGCAACAATCAATTGGATTATCTTTAATCATTTCGATTTCGATGATTCTAGCCTTAGCGGTCGCTGGAATCTCCGGTGCATTAGTACCGATTTTGCTAGCTCGATTCGGACAAGATCCCGCTACCTCGTCGTCGATCATCTTGACAACGATTACAGACGTTGTAGGATTCTTTGTGTTTTTAGGTATTGCAACACTGTTGGCGAGCCATATCTAAAACGCGGTGCTCAGTTCGCCCATGAGTGTGGTGGTGGAGCCAGGGGGGATCGAACCCCCGACCTCGACAATGCCATTGTCGCGCTCTCCCAGCTGAGCTATGGCCCCACATCTATTTGTTTCAGAACTGTTCTTTGAGTTTTCTAAACTTAATACTGTCGACGATCATTCTAACGGATGTGGGTGCAGCGATTGCCAATCTTTGTCGAAAACTTTCAACTGTTTTTTCGAGATTCCACCTAAACTAACTATGGCAGACCGTAATCGACTCATAGTGATGTCTGAACCTAGAATCTCAATCGAATCAAATAATGGTAGCGATACCGAGCGACCCGAGATAGCGATGAAAAGTGGTTTCAGAAAATCACGGAATTTTAAGTTCATCACAACCGACAATTGCTTGAGTTCTTTGAAAATTCCGTCGCGTTTCCAGGGTTCAACTAAACTTAGTTTTCGCTGTGTAAATTCTAAGATACGCAAACAGTTCTCGCGTGTGAGCGCACCGTCCTCAAATTGCGACGCAACCACCTCGACACGGTCGCCAATTAAATAGTCCATTTTCGTGAACACATCATCAAATTTTTCCGTACGTTCCTGCATTAGTTGCAAAATTCGTTCTAAACGTTGTTCACCAAAAGACCAGTCCAATAGTTGTTCTTTAAATTGTGCTAACGAAAGTTCACGAATGTACTCACCGTTGAGCCATTTCAATTTATCGATGTCAAACACTGGTCCAGTGGTAGAAAGTCGGGTCGGATCAAAATGTTTTTGAAATTCTTGCATCGTAAATTTCTCACGTTCGTCGGGCATAGACCAACCCATTGTTGCCAGATAGTTCAATAGTGTTTTTGGTAGAAATCCGCTGCGTTTATAGTAATTGATCGATGTTGCTTGTTTTCGTTTCGATAGTTTAGAACGATCACTGTTGCGCAATAACGGAAGGTGATACAACGCCGGTACCTGCCATTCAAGTCCTTGATAAATCAACTGCTGTTTCGGACAGGAACTTAACCACTCTTCACCCCGAAAAATGTGAGTGATTTCCATCAAATGATCATCAACGGCTGCCGCGAGATGATAGGTTGGAAAACCATCTGATTTAAGCAAAACCTGCATATCTACCTGACTCCACGGAACCGTGATTTTCCCGCGTAGTTGGTCATGAAACTCACATACACCATCGTTAGGAACCAACAACCGTATAACAAAAGGTTTACCAGCTGCTTTTAACGAAGAAACTTTTTGTCGTGACAGGGAAACACAATGTCCGTCGTACTTTGGGGTTAACTTGCGTTCGCGCTGATGCGCGCGAACATCTGCGAGTCGCTCTTTACTACAAAAACATGGGAATGCCATCCCCGTTTCGCAGAGTTTATCTGCAATGGACCGGTAAATCTGCAAACGTTCACTAGCGATGTATGGACTAAAAGGACCACCGATATCTGGCCCTTCATCCCAATCTAGTCCTAGCCAACGCAGTGTATCTTGTATAGCTTTAGTAGAAGATTGACGACTACGTCCTTGATCGGTGTCTTCGATCCGTAACACAAACTGCCCGTTGTGTTGATGGGCAAATATTCTATTAAATAGTGCCACATATGCTGTGCCTAGATGGGGATCACCAGTCGGTGAAGGGGCAACCCGAGTTCGTACCTTCATTGGTTACTACACAGACCTCTCACTCATTCAACAAGGTCGAAGTATTCAGTTTACACAACTCGACAGGGTGTGTAACTGAATTGTAAGGTAATAGCGGGGTTTTAGTCGTATCTGAAGTGTAATGGTCGGTAGATCACACCGTCTTCGTAGATCTCGTTACCGTCAGAATCGACTATCGTCCACGCTTCAGGAGTTCGAATCACAGCGCGAATGAGTTTGTTGTTCAAGGCATGCCCAGATTTGTAACCTTCAAATTCAGCCAACAGTGGCATCCCAAGCAAGTACAAATCACCGATAACGTCTAAAACCTTATGTTTAACGAATTCGTCTTTATAACGTAATCCTTCTGGATTCAAAATCCCCTTGTCGTCAATTCCGACTGCGTTCTCTAGACTCGATCCTAAACAGCGATTGACGGACTGAGCTTGCGTCAACTCTTCCACCAATCCAAAGGATCGAGCTTTGCTCACATCGTTGATATACGAATCTACTGAGAAATCTACTTCGATCTCTTTTGGATAACGATTGAATACACGGTGGTATTTAACAAAGGTGTATCGTACTTTAAAACCGTCGTATGGACGAAGTGATGCGACAGCGTCACCTTGAGTTGTAGTAACTTCTCGTTTTAACTTTAAAAATCGGCGACGAGCATTACACTTACGTAGACCCGCCATCTCGATTAAATTCACAAAACCTTCGGCACTGCCATCAAGTATTGGAATCTCTTCACCACGAACATGTACGACTGCATTATCGACTTTGGTGCCCCACAAGGCCGACATTAAATGTTCGACGGTTGCAATCTCGACGTCGTTGTAACGTATACTAGTAGATAAGGTGGTGTCGGAGACATGCTCTACTGTCGCCCGAATAAAGGTATTCGGAAAGTCATCCCGAACAAACTGAATCCCAAAATTCGACGGCGCGGGGCGAATCGAGATTCGCGATCGCTCGCCAGTGTGGACTCCGACCCCAATAGCATCAACTGCTTTTGCTATGGTGTGCTGTACATCCATGTTAAGTCCTGTAATACAAAATCATAGTATGGTTATTTTATCCATTGTGAATAAAAAATGGAGAAATAATGGAGAAAACCAATAATTCAGGAGTAATTGTAACAAAGTTTGAAACAAGGCTAGCTTAATGTTCGATCGTGTATTCGAATTATTCACTCGAAATTCACCTCGTCAGGCTGAAACTATTGGTGAAAAACAACTCGTACCACTAGCCGCCGCGATGGCTCTATTGGAGGTAGCATGGGCGGATCATCAACTTGATCCAGTTGAATTGCAATTCATTAAAAACTCGTTGATCTCGCTATACGACATAGACGAACCGTATGCCGATCAAGTCCTTTCACTAGCTTCACAAAAACGTCGAACAACGACTAGTATGTATCCGTTCACTCGCCAACTGAATGAACAATTAACATTGAATGAGAAAGTCCGATTAATGACCTATTTGTGGCACATGAATTCAGTCGATAATTCCTGTTTTCACTATGAAGAAGGAGTCATACGAAAACTAGCGGATTTGCTCCATTTACGACATTCTGAATTCATCCAAGCAAAACTTGCAGCGAAAGAAATGAGCCAAAAATAAGTTTAGTCGACAATGAAGACTACGTGTTTCTCTACTAGCTGACTAAGAATAGCAAACAACTGTTTACCTAGTGATTGAGCTGGTACCTTCCATTCACTTGCGAGTATATCTAGTATCTGCATACCACTTTTAGGTTCTTGTAATAGTTCGGCGGCACGAATCGTCCGCGCATTAGAACTAATCCGTTCCACTCGATTGCGTAAATTGCGTATAAAAATAAACCAATATGGACCATGCGGCGAGCCGTCTTTTATAGATTCTATGAGTTTCAAATCATGCACTGGCCACCGATACGATAGCAATCTCGCATTCGGCGAAAGTACCAGTTTTTGCACTAAATTCTTTAAATTGAAATTTTTCGGAGGTTTTGGATCCGCAGCTAAATCTAGTTCCTGTTGAACCCAATCAAAGTGACACAGTTCTATAGCGTACGGATAATCCAACAATAAAGAATCTTCTAAACTTGACAAAAAAGACAAAAATTCGAACGGTATGTCTTTGAAGTAGGGAGATTCGCATTCGTGTTCTTGCAGGAAACTGCGAATCAATGCATGCCAACGTTCATCCGTAATGATCTTTCGAAAACTCTTACAAGTTCTACCACAAAACGATTCAATATTGTTATAAAACAGTCTTTGATAAACCGCTATCCGTCGTTTGGAGACATTCTCAGGAGGTTTGTGGTGTTCTGGATCTCGGATACACCGTGCGAACGCATACTGAATCGACTGAAAATCTAATTCATTAGTTGGTTTTGGTTTCAATGGATCAAGAACTGGTTGATGCTTCCGAATACCGTTGTTGAAGTTGTTTTATACGTTTGACTTCCAGCAATAACTTCGGCACAGGTGGAAACTTGAAGTCACGTTCCAATAGTGTTGGTACTGGCCCAAATTTGCTGTACACGTGCTCGAGCAGTTCCCAAACGGGTTCAATGACGTTAGCAGCATGGGTATCGACCCGGAGATCTTCTGCTTCTTTATAGTGGCCCGCAATGTGAATATACGTAACCCGCTCCATGGGCATGGCATTCAAAAACTCTTTAGGATCGTAGCTGAAATTAACGCTATTCACATATGCATTGTTGACGTCTAGTAATAGATTACAGTCGGCTTCGTCCAAGATGGAAGTAATGAACTCGATCTCACTTAATTCTTGTCCTGGACTTGCATAGTAAGACACATGTTCAATCGCTATGCGTCGCTCTAGAAAATCTTGAACGGTCCGTATGCGTTCGGCCACGTACCGTACAGCACTTTCTGTAAACGGAATAGGCATAAGGTCATACAGATGTCCGGTATCGCTACAAGCGCTTAGGTGGTCGGAGTAGTGCTGAATGTCAAATTCGAGAAGAAATTCTCGAACTTGCCCTAATAGCGACAAGTCTAAAGGTTGGGGACTTCCTAGTGATAGTGATAAACCGTGGCAAACGATAGGAAATTTTTCCGCATAGTCGCGGAAGCGTTGCCCAAAACGGCCGCCAACATTAATCCAGTTTTCGGGTGCGACTTCAAAAAAATCAACGGTATTTGCCACCTGATTTTGATATTTTCGAAGTTCGGGGAACATGCCCCGTCTCAGACCTAACCCAGAGCCTTCAAGTAGGTCAGAAGAATTCATTGTGGAAAGATGTCGTCATATTGTAGATTCCCGGGGTACAAGAATCTACAACATGACATTCAGACATCTCGGACTAAAACGAGATGTGATTACTCCTCTGTAGTCTCTTCTCCCTCGTCCTCAGAGTCGTCTTCGTCGTCGCCGTCGGAATCTTCGCCGCATTTACCTTCGCCACATTCACCTTCGGTGTCGTCCCCGTCTTCGCCGCATTTACCTTCGCCGCATTCGCCTTCAGCGTCTTCACCATCGTCGTCGCCACATTTGCCTTCGCCACACTCTCCCTCTTCGTCGGAGGAAAGTATGTCGTGATCGTCAAGTGAATTTAAGACAAAAACGGTATCTGCTTCGTCTTCTAAAGAAGCGCCAACCGATACTCCAAGGGAAGCAGCCATCACGGCACCAATTCCAAAAGTAAGCGATTTGTTGATTTCATTATTCATAGTCGAAGTCCTCAGTTGTAAGTTCAAAAACATAGTGTTAACTATGTGCAATTATGTGTAATTTTCAATGTGTATTAT
>VXYV01000121.1:21504-40162 GCA_009845835.1 Gammaproteobacteria bacterium
AAATTTGAGTAAAAATCCATTTTTTCTCCATTTTTTCTCCATTTTTTCTCCATTCTTTCTCCATTATTCGAATTCCACGTACGTGTTTGAATTTACAACTAGTTTTCCTGCGGCGGTTCATATTTTTCGAATACTTTTTCTAGGCGTTTGACGGAAACCGGTACTTTCGTCTTCATACCCTGATAAAACAAGGAAATTCGAAATTCTTGTAACAACTGAAACAAATGATCTCGGGTATCCGTTCCTATCTCGTTATCCGTAAGTAGCAACATTCTCTTTTCCCAAGTCTGAATTTCTTGTACTCCAAGTTGATCTTTGCTTAACCTACCTTGCAAAGAACTGATACGATGTAGCAACGCTTTCAAATATCGTGGAATATTCTCCAGGATGCTTTGTGAGAGGATATACGGAAAACCCTCTGCGAAAAGCGTATCCAACTGACTAAACGCATCTTGTTTTGACATGTCATAGGCGGGAGACGTCAACTGATCTAACGCCAACACAATTTGTTTTCGTTGCGATACAACATCCGAAACCCAATTCATAAGTTCCAATGTTTGTGGAATGAGTTCACTCCGACGACTACGTACGAGAGTATTGAACTCGGCGCGTGTCGATGGTAAACTACCTTTTATAAAAAATATCTTCTTGATGGAAGTCAAGAGAATGTCGTCGAAGAAATTGCTCGCTTCGATTACTTCCGCAGCATGTTGCAATAATCGTAGATCTTTGTTGAATTCTCCTTGCAGATAACGTTTGGATTGGCCTTCTTGCAGTACGACAAATCGACACAAACCGCGTAAGTTTTTCTGATGCTGACGTTTCGGGGCGACTTCCACTCTTAAGTCGACGCTAGAGATCTGATCTTCCAAAACCGTGTAAACCAAGCACGATCCACCGAAATATTCGACCTTAAACTGTGCATTTAACCCTGACTTTGGATATTGTGTCAATCCCATCTGTTCGTATTTAGCCAAATGTTTCTCATCTACTTGCTTACTGATACTTGCAATATGACGCGCACATAACATCTCGACATCTCTGTCCTGATCAATGACAATGTTATCGTCGGAACAGATCTGTACGTTCATCGTTAAATGTCGTGATAACTTTGACAAATCCCACAATCGTGGGTCAATTGAAACCTTAAATTTATTGTGTATTTCCCGGGATAACGCTTCGACGAATCGCCCTACACGAAAGACTTCAGGACTGACTAATGTCGGTAAGATTTGTTTCAAATGATCCGCGATAGGAGATAGATTCTTACGGATATTTTTCGGCAAACCACGAAGTAACTCTTGACATTTCTCTTCCAAGAATCCTGGAACGACCCATTCCAAAGCTGCGGCCGATAACTCTGCTAGTTCTGAACTCGAAACTTGTACCGAGACGCCATCGTCTGGTTGTCCCGGACCAAACACATACTGCAATGGGTATTCTCGTGACTTAATCTTTAAGGTAGATGGAAAAGCATCTTCACGCAGATGGATCGCCTTTTTACGTAAAACATGTTCAGGCAACATTTGTAAACGCGCTTTCTCGCTCGAAGAAGCCTGACGGTACCAAACGACTAATGACGATGTACTCATGACGTTTGCAGGAAGTCGCTCACGGTAAAACTCTCGTAAATGTTCGTCGCCAGCTACTAGATCTAAACGTCGATGGCGAATTTGCAATTCTATGAGAGTTGTAACCAGCGTTTGGTTTCTCTGAATTTCTTTACACTCAACCGAAACTTTCGATTTGACCAAACCATGGAGCAAAAAGAACTCGCGCGCTACATTTTTGTCAACATCGGATAATCGAACGATACGATCCTTCACAATCAACAAACCGTAAACAGAAATATCTAGTAAAATCATACCTTCGTTACGACTTGTATCCCAATACGGATCGTGGTGCTTTTTCGTCGCGATGTGTTCCGCATAGTGTTCTATCCAATTGGGATGAATGCCAACGATACCACGCGCAAACTTGTTTGAAGTCTCAAATACTTCTGCCGACATAATCCACTTAGGTTTTTTAGGTGCTAAGGTAGAACCTGGAAACAAGAAAAAATTCGTTCCTTTTACACCAACATACCTGTCGTCGTCTATACGATAGCCGATGAAGCCAAGTGAGCCACTCAACAACGCACAATGAATCTCTTTGAAGGATGCATTGTGCTTATTCAGACGCATTCCGAGCCGTTTGCAGCTCAAACTCAATTGACGATGTAGCGAACGCCATTCCTCGTAACGAACTCTTGACACAAAAGCGTTCTCCAAAGCGCGTTGAAACGCATTTCGAGATAAATCTCTACGTGACTTTTCTGCCCAGTTCCAAAGATTAATATAGATTTGAAAGTCCGATTTCGCATCCTTGAATTGCTGGTGCGCTTGATCAGCTGGCTGCTGCTTGTCAAGCGGTCTTTGGAACGGGTCTTGTATCGCTAACGCGGACACAATAATGAGAACTTCCCTGAGCGATTGTTGTTTATGGGCTTCTAATAACATTCGTGCAAGTCGTGCGTCAACCGGGATCGTCGCCATTTTCTTACCACGCATCGTGATACGATCGTCGATGAGTGCCCCTAATTCCTCGAGCAGTTTAAGGGCGGCCGTGAAAGCTCGATCGGTGGGGCGATCTAAAAATGGAAAAGTTTCTATGGAACCAAAACCAAAGGCTTTTATCTGCAGGACTACAGATGCCAGGTTCGTTCTTTTAATTTCCGGGACAACATATTGATCTCGCTTCAGAAAATCTGCTTCGTCGTAGAGACGAAAACATACACCTGGTGCGAGACGACCACAACGGCCTGCACGCTGGTTTGCACTAGCTTGAGAAATGCGTTCGATGGGAAGTTGTTGAATTCTCGACGTCAAACTATATCGGCTGATTCTCGCTCGGCCAAAATCGATGACAAACTTGATATTCGGTACTGTCAGGCTGGTCTCGGCAACGTTTGTGGCTAGTAATATACGACGAGTTTTGGAAGGAACAAAAATGCGCTGCTGTTCTCGTGGAGGTAGGCGCGAATAAAGCGGTAAGATCTCGTACATTGAGCCGTAATGTCGTCGAAACCAGCGCGACCAGTGGAAAATTTCTCGTTCCCCCGCAAGAAAAATCAGGACATCTTGAACTTCGGAGTACGGTTCTTGTTCAATTTCTTGAATACAGTGTTTGAGAACTTGTTCTTCATCTGTAGCAACAGTGCGATAGCGTATGTCAACTGGATAAGCTCTCCCTTCAACTTGCACGACTGGTGCTTGTTCAAAAAAATCGGAAAAACTTGCAACGTCGATAGTTGCACTTGTGATAATGACCTTTAAATCTCGTCGTTTGTTCAATAATTTTTTCAGATAACCGAGCAGTAAATCTACATTTAGACTCCGTTCATGTGCCTCGTCAACAATAATCGTGTCATAGGCATTCAGGGACGGATCATGTTGAATTTCCGTTAGTAGTAAACCATCCGTAAGGAGTTTTACCAGGGTGTTTTTACTTGTCTGATCTTCGAAGCGAACAGCGTATCCTACTTGTTCCCCCAACGACACGTTTAACTGTTCTGCAATTCTGCGACTCACACTACGGGCTGCTAAACGACGCGGTTGAGTGTGACCAATCATACCTCTTGCCCCTAACCCTACTCTAAGACATTCAATAGGTAGTTGCGTTGTCTTACCCGAACCAGTCTCGCCAGCCACAATGATGACTTGATGCTGCTTGAGCAGTGTGTGAATTTCTGGCAGTGAATCTTTGATGGGTAACGTCGTCGCAGGGAACGTTTGTGGTACCAAAGATTGACGTCGTTTAACTTCTTTTTCACTACGTTGAAGTTTGGTTCGTTTCACAGTCGATAATGGACGACCGGACCGACTTCTCTTTAAAAGATGGGCGTCAACACACATCACTGTGTTTGGAAGTGATTGATGGTGACTTGACATGCAACAGAAGTTGACTAATAATCCACTGATTCGTTTAGTGAGTAGATACTAGTCTTTGTTTTTTACGATATTTGAACACTCTATGGAGTATGGCTATTACAGCGAAAATAGTACAAATTCCGACTGTTGCCAAAAATCCGATTGCCCCAACTAAGGCAGCATCTGCATCACTCTCTAAGAACATTCTGAAGAAAAATACAACAAATATCGGCGCAAAGAAATCTTCTTGAATTCGCCATGGAAACAGCGCCCAAAAAGCTCCTAGGGTAATTAACCAAGTAGCGACAATTCGGTGTCGTCTAAGCGGGATGTAAATAAGTAACGCAAGACATCCCGTGGCCAAGACTGCCACCATCCAACCAATCACATAAGACACACACGCGTACCTCGATACTTTACTTCACCCATTTTAAAACTTCAAAGCTTAAATCGTCGGGATGTACGTTACGAGCAGACACTGCTCTGTGCGCAACACTAATGCCCTGTTCTTCCATCTGTTTACGATTTCCAGCAATAAGTGGATGCCACTCAAAGAGTGGTTTACCTTCACCAATCAATCGATATGCACATGTTTCTGGTAACCATTTGATCGTCGTGACGTTCTCTGGAGTAAGTTCGACACAATTGGGAACTAGTCGGTGTCGGTCTGTGTACTTGGTACAGCGGCACGATTGTAAATCTAACAACTCACAAGTTATGGGAATCATGACTAGTTGCTTGGACTCGTCACATCGGACTCTCATTTGACAGCACTGGGCACAGCCATCACACAGATTTTCCCATTCGTCTTGTGATAGTTGATCTAGCCGTTTATATTCCCAATAACGGTCTTTGGTAATGTTCATCCAGACTTCTCAATTTGGTGCCGGTCTGTGTGGTTGATGTTTTGGCAAGCACAGTCAACTCGATTCGAGCACGGTTCGTCCTCGCATGGCATGATGGATTGTCGATACATCGGAGTACTCTAACTGTCCACCAACAGGAACACCATGTGCAATACGAGATACTCTAATGCCAGTGTTCTTGACTAACTCTGTAATGTAGTAGGCGGTTGCTTCTCCTTCAGTAGAGGTGCTCGTCGCGATAATGACCTCCTTAATCTCCTCCGTCGTAACTTGTTCATATAGCAAGTCCATGCCCAAGTCCTTTGGTTCTACACCGTCTATAGGAGATAAATTTCCGTGTAATACGAAGTAGAGGCCATTAAAAACTTCAGCTCGTTCAATCGCGATCGCATCAGCTGGAGATTCAACAATACACATTATCGAACCATCGCGTCTCTCGTCACGACAAATCTCACAGATTTCTTCATCTGATACATTACGGCATCTCGAACATGCTTTGATGTTTTGAACCGCCGAATCTAACGCTTCAACTAGGCGTTGTCCACCCTCGCGATTCTTGTAGACTAGATTGAGCGCAATTCGAGTAGCAGATTTCGGACCTATTCCAGGAATCGTACTAAGAGCTTGAATAAGTTTAGATAAGGAAGGACTAAAGGTTTTCAAAAGAATTGGTTCGAACGGGCGAGTTAGTGAGTGTCGTTTAGTACCACAACCGTTCCTAGGGTAGCACCAAAACTCTCTTTGAGTTGTTCACCCAGTTCATCTTCTTCAAACTCTTGACGTTTAATTTCATCAGCCGGAGTTCGCTTTTCGACGGGACGTTTGTTTTGGTCGATTACAGAATTCGAACTGTTCTCCGATTTTGCGACGGTTGTATCAGATTGATTCTTTGAAGAAGATTGGAGACTCGTTGTCGAGGAATGGGTTTCAGCCTTTGGTAATCTGGGTGACGATGAACGATTAGGTGGAACTGTTTGGTTTGTCTGCTGCGATTTATTCTCGTCGACGAGTTCGAAATCTAGTAAACGCAAAAGGGTCATATCAAAACCCACTTTATGATCCGGCGCGTATTTCAAGTCGCGGTTACCGACGATCAAAATTTGGTACGCGACCTGTAGCCATTCCGGTGTGAATTTACCGACATAATCTTTAAGTTCATCGTCAAGCGTTGCACCGAGAATGCCTGCTAACGCAAGCTGGTGCACAGCACGTAACAATCCTTCTAGCAAATCGGCAAAATTGACTGCTCGAGAGGCGAGATCGGAAACGAATTTAACAACTTCTTCCCGATCTTGCTGCAGCAAAAGATTCAGAATCGTCGTAATTTCTTCAACTCGCGCTGTACCCAATAAATCAATTACATTGTCCTTTCTAACCTCTCCGCCTCCATGTGCAATCGCTTGATCGGTCAGCGACAAAGCATCGCGTAAGCTCCCTTGCGAGACTCGACTCAGTAGTTCTAGGGCACCTTCGTCGTAATTTACTTCTTCTTTACCCAAGATTTCTGCTAGTTGTACTTGAATCGTAATCGGTTCGATATCTCTCAAGTGAAACTGTAAGCACCGAGAAAGCACTGTCAGAGGAATCTTTTTGGGGTCTGTAGTCGCAAAAATGAATTTCACATGTTCGGGTGGTTCTTCCAATGTTTTCAGTAGTGCATTGAAACTGGCTGAAGAAAGCATGTGTACTTCATCAATAATGTAGACTTTAAAGCGTCCCATTGACGGGGAATAGTGTAAGTTTTCCAGCAGTTTACGCATATCGTCGACGCCGGTACGTGACGCAGCGTCCACTTCATATAAATCAGGGTAATTACCTTGTGTGAAAGCGGTGCAAGCCCCGCAGGTACCACAAACTTCAGCCGCTATTTTGACTTCGCAATTCAGACAGTTAGCAAAAATACGTGCTAAAGTAGTTTTGCCTACTCCTCGGGTGCCAGTGAACAGATAGGCGTGATGTAAGCGTTCGAAATTCAGTGCGTTAGTCAGGGCACGTACACTATGATCCTGCCCCTTGACTTCTGCAAAGGAGCGCGGTCGATACTTGCGTGCTAAAGCTAGATACGCCATTGTTTAACATTGTAAAGATAGTTAGCAATGTTGATAAAAGATAGAAACTTGTATATCATTGGCCATCGTGGTTCTCCTACTCTAGAACCAGAAAACACACTTCGTTCATTTGTTCGTGCAGTTGCAGATGGTGCTCATGGAATAGAGTGCGACGTTCATGTCGTAGAAAATCAAGTCGTCGTCATTCATGACGACAGCATTGATCGAACCAGTAATCGAACCGGAAAACTATCAAAATTCACGTTTCATGAACTTCGAACGTTTGATTTTGGTCAGGGTGAAACTATCCCTACTTTGGAAGAAGTGATCAATATTACGCCAGTGAATACGTTACTCAATGTCGAGCTCAAGGGGATTGGTTCAGGAGAATACGTAGCAGGTATTATTAGACGGTTCCCTGAGCATACTATCATGATCTCCTCATTTCACATCGCTGAATTGATTAGTTTTCGTAAGTACGTCCGACGAGGTCGCAATTCGAGAATCGGTATTTTAGCAGTCGTCCTCGATGATGATATCATTACCGAAGGTCAGCGACTCCAGGTAGATAGCCTAATTGTGTCTGATATTGGTTTAGATAGGAATCGTGTGGCAACAGTAAGGAAGCTTGGCTTGATTCTTATGGTTTTTACCGTGAATAATCTTGGTCGAGGACATCAACTGAAAAAGTGGGGGATTTCTGCGATCATCACAGACATCCCTCACTGTTTTATTCAAGATCCTAGATTTTGAAATTCTTTATCCAAATTGAATCGTTGAGAAGTGACGTAGGACTCGAGTCGACCAACTTTCTTCTCCATCCGCGTGATGTCTCGTTTGACGAAAGAAACTCGTTGTCGAATACCGTAAAAATCCTCGTAGTGTTCTTCACTGCGCTCACTACCCCTATGGGAATGTTGCGAACGTCGCCGTTTTCTTCGACGATACCGGGAAACAACTTCTGAGTCTTGTGCCATTTCTTCGTCGGGTGGTGCGTCGTCAAGAATGATATACAAGATGAAGTAACTTGGAACCGTCACATACCACCAGAAAAAACTCAATATAATCCAGACAATGCGAATAACTACTGGGTCGATTCCGAAGTAGTTAGCTATCCCAGTACACACTCCTAAGAATTTACCATTGACTCGGTCTCTGTATAGACGTCTGAAGGGTTTTTGGGATTCCCTCTCGTAATAATCGTATTTTCTGCTTCGACGGTTCATAATTTCATAACTCCTTGGGTATGGTTACTCAGTATGACTTGCAGAACTACGCCATCTAGGGACATCACGATCTAAAATTGCTTCGAGATTTTGAACCCGTTCGTCGAGTTCTTCAGCACGTTCTTCTAGGATCTTTAATTCTTCTCGATCTTCTCGAGCCAAAATCCGGTGAGCGCGCTTGTTTCTTGCAAAGTGTAGGATCAACCATAATGGTAGAACAATAACGATGAAACAGAGGCCACCGACGAAAAAGAGGGATAAAATTAATTCCATGATAGGATTCCTAAATTAGTTTGAATATGTCCAATTGTTATCATGCGAAGACTGTTTTCGCCTAGTCAAGGACTGAACTTTGCTAGGATTCTGCCTTATCACTTAAAGAACGTTTGAGATCCTGTAGCTCGTTTTCGATTTGTTCATCAGCTTCCAATTCACTGATCTCGTCGGCGAGGTTACGTTGTCCCATATCATAAGATTCAACTGCTCCTTCCAAATCGTCAATTTTACGTTCGTACTTTTCGAACCGAATCATCGCTTCATCAACATTGCGTTCGGTGAGTTGTTGACGAACGTTGAGTCTCGCTTTAGCGCTGCGACCTCGTACGACTAACGCGGCTTGACGTAACTTGGCATCTTTTAATTTCTGTGTCAAAGTGTTGATGTCGTCGTTCATTTTGACCAACATTGTTTCAATGTTGTCTAGATCTTTGCTTAATGCATCAACCATTTCAGCAGCTTTTTTCGCTTCGATCAAAGCACCTTTTGCTAAGTCGTCTCGATCCCGTTTAACGGCAATTTCTGCCTTTTGCCGCCATTCGGTAGCCTCGTGCTGGAAGACTCCTCGGCGTCGTTCGAATTCTTTTTTATCTGCTAGTCCTCGAGCAGCAGAAGTTCGAACTTCCACTAAAGTTTCTTCCATTTCTTGGATAATCAGACGAACCATCTTTTCGGGGTTTTCCGCTTTATCCAGCATCGCGTTCAGATTTGAATTTACAATATCTGACACTCTTGAAAATATTCCCATAGTAAAACTCCGTTATCTAAATAGGAAAGAGAAATAGTGTTTCCAATATACAAGCAATTATCGTGCCAACACTTGTTTTCATGAACAAGAATGGGCGTGAGTTCATTTCCAATAACGGAGATTTTCTTCAATTACCATTACACAGAATGACGTAACTAGTCCTTATGAATTTGTCTAACATAAAACTCGTCGGTGAATCTACTGTATTCCTCAAAGCCTTGGATGAAGCATCACTCATCGCGGCGCTGAACAAACCCGTACTCATTGTAGGCGAGCGTGGTACCGGTAAAGAATTATTTGCCTCGCGTATACATTACTTATCGCCACGATGGGAGTCCGTGTATATTCAATTGAATTGTGCTTCACTAAATGAAACCTTGCTCGAAACTGAATTGTTCGGACACGAAGCTGGTTCATTTACTGGCGCTACTCGAAGACATCAAGGTAGATTTGAACGAGCGCATACAGGCACATTGTTCCTCGATGAGTTAGCGACCACATCGACTAGAGTTCAAGAAAAAATTCTCCGAGTAATTGAATACGGTCAGTTTGAACGAGTCGGCGGTAGTAATCCCATCACAACCAGTGTTCGTATCGTCGCTGCTACTAATGAAGACCTACCTTCACTAGCAAAAACAGGTAAGTTTCGCATCGACTTATTGGACCGACTAGCGTTTGACGTAATTACCTTACCTCCGTTACGGGAACGTGAAGGTGACATACTCCTATTAGCTGAACATTTTGGTGTTGCGATGGCTAGTGAATTACAATTGGAAGTGTTCCAAGGATTTACTTCCTCGGCACAAGCACGAATGGAAGAATATGCATGGCCAGGAAACATTCGCGAGTTAAAGAATGTTGTCGAACGCGCAGTATACCGATCCCCTCCCGACAAACCGATTAACGAGATTATTTTTGATCCATTTGACTCGCCGTATAGACCGGGTCTCGAAGGAGTGTCACCCAAAATTATCGCCAATACTATGCCAACAGACCTCAAACAAGCTGTGAGAGATTTTGAAATCAAAGCTGTACAAGAAGCACTTCGTGTTTCAAATTTTGTGAAGTCGAACGCCGCAGCACGACTTGGGTTAACTCGAAATCAACTAGCAAATTATTTGAAAAAATACGAGCTGGAAGATAAAGCAGAACCCCAAAAGTGAACTACGATTTCGGTGTGTGCTTAACTGTAAACACAGTCTTTTCTAGTGTCTCTATAATTTTGTGAATCTACACATAGTTGTAGGTCAAATGGCGGCCTAGTTGATCCCTTCGCGACGATCGTTTGTAAACCCCGTCAGGCCTGGAAAGGAGCAGCGGTAGCATCTGTATCGGGTGCCGGAGTTTCGGTTGGCTGTGCCGCCACCCTTTTTTCATTAGGAGAGGTGTCCGAGAGGCCGAAGGAGCGCGCTTGGAAAGCGCGTATGGGGTTAAACTCATCGAGGGTTCGAATCCCTCCCTCTCCGCCAGTTCAAAAAAACTCTATTGAACGACTGGATCGGTACTCAGACCTAATAAACTGACAAGACCAGTGGAATTATTTGTTGAGAATTATTCTGACTGCAAGGCAGCTACGGGATCGAGTCGTGAGGCTGACATCGCAGGATAGACGCCAAAACCAACGGCTATGGTCACGCATATACTTACGGAAGCCAAAATGATGAATGCGTCCCATGCAACGGTCCAATTGGCGAAAAAGGCAATGCCATAAGCTATTCCTATCCCAGCAATGATTCCTAAACTAGCCCCAGCTAATGCAATCACTGTCGTTTCAACAATAAACTGTCGTACTACATCAGCACGGGTAGCTCCTACAGCACGAAGTAAACCGATTTCAGATTTTCGTTCCATCACATTGGCAAGCATGATGTTCATGATCCCAATGCCCCCGACAATCAGTGAAATACCTGCGACGGCGCTCATAACAATCGTAAAAATGTGTTGTGTCGCGCGTTGCTGTGCAAGTAAATCAGTTGGGATCACCATTCGAACGTCTTCTTGGCCACCATGTCGTCTAATCAATTGCTGTTGGATGGCGTTACTTGCTGGCCCCATTTCCTTTTCGGTTTCAGCGATGCGGAGTTTGAGTGACGACAGTTCCGACGCAAATTCTTCTTGCTTGAGGCGATTAAGACCAGTAAAAAGTGGAATATAAACACGATCGCTTTCACCACCAACATTCTCGCCTTGAAACTCGTCACTCGCAACTTGCCGATCAATTAATATGCCAATTACTTCAAACCATTGGTAATTGACTTTGATGAACTGACCAATCGCTCGACCATTGGGAAAGAGTTCGCGCGCTGCAGTTTCTCCTAATACCGCGATTGGTAAAAAACTCTCATTATCGTCCTCGGTAAACAACCTACCCTCGTCAACTGCTAAACTCGACAACTCGAAAAAACTTGGACTCACCGCCCATACTTCGGGTTGTTGAGTCGGATTGCTGTTCGGTTCCCGCGAAAAAACTGACCAAACCTCTAACTCACGTATACCTGCCCAGTTTTCGACGAACGGCATTGTTTCCTCAATTGTTTTTGCATCTGCGAGCGAAAGCCCAGCGGAAACTTTCCGTAGTTCTTCTAAATCTTCTTTCGGGTCATCTTCCACAATGATATTTCGTAAGCCCATACCTTCAATCATCTTCATGGATTCACGACGTCCACCTTCACTGACCGCTAGCATTGCGATGACTGCTCCGACACCAAAAATCATTCCCAATAGAGTGAGAAAGGTACGAAGGGGTTTATGCGTTAACTCGCCTAACGCCAACCGCAGGTCGGATAAGAATTGTGTGAGCGCCAACGAAGAACTACTTAATCTGAATCAGTTGGAGCAATCTAGGCTGAAGGTGTTGCCGGCTTAACTAGACTAATCGATTCGCCAGCCGATAGACCACCTACAATCTGAATCAAAGTAGGGCTTCTATGGCCAACTTCCACATCACGTCGTTCTGCTACACCATCGGTTACTACAAAGACATATGAAGATTCGACATCATGATGTACAGCTTGCTGTGGTACGAGCAACGCGTCGTCAAGCTCTCCTGTAACAATCTTTGCATCTATACTACTTCCAACCCTCATCAGATCTGGATCAACGCTGTCAAAGGTGACGTTTACTGTGAAATACTTAGTTGGACTTACTCGATCTTTCGTCGATGCGATATTCGACAACTTAGTGATTCGTCCCGTAAACTCTTGCGACAAATCACTGTGTAATCTTAATCTCACCAACTGATCTACTTCCAAACCTAACGCATCAATTTCAAGTACGTACAGCCTGGCTTCCACTTTTCCGCGAATCGGAATCATACCTACTTGCATACCTGGCCACACGTTAGAACCTGTTCGTACTTGTTCGCCCCACCAATTCGATGCGTAAACATAAGTACCATCAGCAGGACTGGTAATCGTCATATTCTCAAGGACCAACTTGTTCTTGTTAAGCTCGTCTTCACGTGTCTTCTTCTGTGCTTCTAGGTTGCCTAATTCAGCATCACTTCGACGCTGGTGAGTCTCGTCCTGCCAATCATAAAACGAACCTTGCATTCGCAAATATTCGAGATCACCTAATTGATCGATCTGTTCGTGTTTACTAAAGAACGATAAATCCACGTCTTCGTAAGACTCTGCTATATCAGTCTCGCCATCGACACGCATAGAGTTATGTACGATTTGGCTCTTTTCATTAGCCGAACCCCGTAAAAACGAATCGATTGAAGATTGTTGCTCAATAATATCCAACTGACTGTCATTCACAAGATTTCGAATATCAAGATCGTCAAATCGGACTACGATTTCACCTTCCTCCACTTTTGAAAACTCTGGTACCATCCAAGCAATGCTATACTGTGTTCGCACAGTATCGGGAACTCGAACTTCAATGGATTCAGTAGCGATGATATCGCCACTAGCAGTAATTATGAACTCATGATCTCTTTGCTCTACAACAACTTGCGATAAGGTTGTCGACTCGACAGCACAACCGCTCGTAAGAATCGAAATCGCGAGCACAAGCATCAAACAAATAAGGCTGTTTTTCATAATCTTACTTTGTCACCAACTTCAATACCACTCTCGACAATGAAGACATCCTGACTAGCAGCACCCAATATTATGGGCACCCAGGAATTTTGCTTGAAAACTCCCGGCGCACCTTCTCGGTAAATTAGTGCTTCTTTCGGAATTGCGATGGCATTTGCTATATGGTCAACTTCAACGGTTAGTTGTACCGAAACCCCGATCTTAAGCACTTCCGAATAATCATCGTCGAGTTTTACGGTGAAATCTCTTACCATCTCTTGCGAATTCTTAGATTTTCGCCGTACCGTATTACCCACCGAGAATACTCGGCCTGTCAGTTCGGAAGAACCGGTAGCTTCACTCAAAATTGTCACTGACTGCCCAACGTTAATCTTTGCGGCTACATTTTCAGGCACGAAGGCACGAATTAATAATTTGGTATCGTCTACGACCTTAACAACAGTGAACCCAACACTTACATCAGATCCAGCAACCAATTTTTGACCGCCCCAATCTGTCCCCACCACTGCGATTCCTGCACGTGGTGAACGCACGGTATAACTACTCAAAATCTCCTGTGAACCAGCTAAGCGTGTTTGATTTCTCGTCAAATTCTTTTCCTGCCAGAGATCTCGCTTCTCTCGAGATTTGTCATTTAAAGTCTTTCGATGTAAAGCTCGTTGGTAAAGAATAGTGGCCAAGCGTTTTTCTTCAACTAGTTTTTGATATTCGATTCCAGGAAAAACATCGGCTGGTATAGCGGCTTTTCGTGTGGCACGTTCTGCATCACTTTTCATACTAGCCAAGTCTAACTTTTCTTGTTCGTATTCTTGCAATAACTGCTCTTTCTGAGACTCCATACGACCTTCAAGTTCAGTTATCTGAGCTTGTAAATCACGAATATGTTCATCGGTTCGACCACCTTCAAAACGAACCAAAAGTTCGCCTTTACGGACCCTTTTGCCCTCTTCCACAATTTGGGCAATATTTGCTCGCCATCGGGTGTTCGGCGGCGCACCAATTGAAATAAAGTCCTCAGAGTCGACAATCCCACTCGCCGACAGTTCGATCACCGTGTCCTGTTTCTCAATCGTGATGTACTCTTTAGCAGTTACAGTGGACACGAAGAGTGACGCTAGCAACAAACCAAAAATATTGGCGCACACTAGCGATGTAAATTTAAACTTTTTAATATAAGATTTGTTCAATTGACTAATTCTCCCATAACTGACATACCGGGAATGAATGATTCGGGAATGATTTCACTCGGCCGTGTAACGACCTCGAAATATCCACTGTTACTCCAATCTTCGCGTTCTGAGGCTTGGCTCGAAATCCAAGTTATACTAGTGCCGATCGCGGTTGAGCCAACTGCATCTGGAGTAACAAGGACTGTGTCTCCCAATTCTAACTTCCTCACATCGCTTTCATGGACCCAAAAACGAAATTGTAATACGTCGCGACTTGCGACGATTAATAATAAAGTACCCGCGGAGTAACTTTCCCCTGGGAATATCTTTAAACCGGTGTACGGATGCTCTGCATAAATAATGAGGCCTGGCTGTTCCGCAAATACCTCTGTTTTTTCTAAGGCGTCGCTAAGACGATCGAGTTCCCCTCGGGTTCGATCCATTTTAGATTCCGCCAGAGGAATATATTCGTCACGCGCAAAGATCGCATTTTCCAGCTGGCTTATCCCACGTTTCAAGGCGTTTGTTGCATTTAATAAAGCAAGTCGATTACGCTCATAGGTCAAGGCTGGTATCGTCTCTTTTGGAACCATCGCGTTGAGCTCTGCAATCGTGAGTGCTGATTCTAAGCGGTACAAATTTGTTTCGGCATCAAAAATACTTAACTCATGACTCGCCAACTGCGAATCTATCGAAGTCTGTTCTTCATCGATTCTGATTTCTGCCGTCTCTTGTTGAGTTTCTAAATCACCTGGATCTAGTTTAAGCACTAAATCTCCTGGCTTGACTTCAGTTCCTTCTGGGGCCATCCACTCGATAGCACGATGAAAGGAACCAGGTAATCGCGGCATCTCAACTCGTTGAGCATCGCCATCCTCGATTTCCCCCGTCATTAGCGGACCAATTCCACTTACAGATGCCGTACTCATAATCAAGAGTACTAGTCCGACTACAGATGAGTTCTTAAACAAAAGTTGCACTTGGTGATATCCTCTCACTTCTTCCAATCTCAACCAGCAGCGATGGCGCGGTGATCTTCAGTTTCAATCCTACCGTCTCTCATGTGAATAACCTTACCTGCATGACTCGCGACTTCATCCTCATGAGTCACAATCAAAATGGTTTGATTGTTTTCATTGAGTTTGTCGAATAAAGCCAAAATACCTTCTGAGGTCTTTGAATCAAGATTACCCGTTGGCTCATCAGCAAGTAGCAAGGACGGATTAGTTACCAATGCGCGGGCAATCGCGACTCGCTGCCGTTGACCGCCAGACAGTTGATTGGGGTTGTGTCGCATACGATCTTTTAACCCCAACTCCTCCATGAGGAAATGAGCACGTTCAATAGTTTCTGAGCGAACCGAAGCTTTCCCGTAGCGTATTGGTAGCAAAACGTTGTCTAAGGCAGTTAATCGCGGTAGCAAATGAAAGCTTTGGAATACAAAACCTATGTATTGGTTTCGAATTTCTGACAGCGAGTCATCGTCCATATCCGACACATGGTGATTGAGAAGTTCGTAACTTCCACTAGTTGGTGTATCGAGACACCCAAGGATGTTCATCAATGTCGATTTACCACTACCCGAAGGACCCATCACCGCGATAAATTCACCTTCGGAAATAGAGAGGGCAACTTCGTCTAGGGCGCACACCAAGTTATCCCCGACCTCAAAGTTGCGGCAGAGGTCATTAACTGTAATGATTGTCTTCATAGACTGCGTAAATTATATTGTGAATTAGCAATGCCAAGAAAAGATAAAAACAAAGGCGACCTCCAATTCCCTAGGACACTAACCATAATACGAAACATTCAGTAAATTCCTTTACTCAAAATGCATCTACTTCAGTCGGTTGATCGGTTGAGTCATAAAGAGAAAGTGACTAACGACAAGAACTGTCCGAGTATTGCATGACAAACCGAAAAAGACGGGTAGATACTTCACTTCGATTTGCTTCAAGTGTTGTTAAGTCGAATGGCGTAACCAAAACTGTGCGACAAGGTCCGTCTGCAATCCATGATTGAATTGCAACCCGTTTTTCGATTGCACTCTTATGTTCAAAAATTTTTCCTCGTCCACATTGTTGAACAATATTTCCAACAGTGTCGGTTGCATTTGCCTTTCCCGCAATTAAGATTTGCATCCCTAGCTGCAACTCATCTTTACTGACAATATAGTCTTGATCTGGGTAGTCAATCACTTTACACTGTACAACTAAATCCTCGATCAATAGGTCAATCTCAACGTGTTGGTCAAAGAAGTGTTCTAAACGACGATAGGATTTGTCGAACAACGCAACTTTCAAATCTGGATTAACCTCAACTTGCTCGTTGTACCAACGGAGTAAAAACTCCTCGCTACGCTCCAGAGCAAGATCTTCGGAATCGTACCATTCGATCGGAGCGTCACGAAGGTTGATGTAGTCTTGCGCGATCTCCTCCTTGAATCGCAATGATGCAGCACTAAAGATGATTGGCACACCTTGGCGAGGCATGAACTGGCATAGCTTTCGCAAACTATCGGAGGCCGAAAGATCGACACCTTGAACTTCAGTTAAATCGATGACAAAACATACTGGTCCGGGTGTTTCTGTGGTATGCTGTCGGATTTCACTGACTAAGGAATGGGTATTGCCGAATAGTAAATAACCTTGCAAACGATAGATGTGGACTTGTTCACCATAAGCGTTGTATAACTCTCCCTCGGGTATTGATCGAAATGTATGACTACGTGTATCTTTAAGAGTGGTGCGAGATTGAATGACACCGACTCGACTCACGCGAATTATCAGTAGGGTGAGACTGATTATCAGACCCAATATTATCGCTTGTAAAAAGCCCCAAAATACAATCGTTAGACAGATGAGTACCAGAATTCCGTATTCAATTCTCGAGAGTTTTTTTCTACTGTTGATAAGCCATTCATGAATCAACGGGTATGCGATGGAAAGCAAAAATCCACTTATCGCTGGGATGGGAATGAGTCCGACAAATTTTGTTCCGAAACCAGCAAAGAACACTAAGATCACCGCAATCGTAATACTGGTGATCGGCGTGTTGGCGCGTAATCGTATATTCGGTAGTGATACCGCGGCTATAACACCACCCGGAATACCGCCCCCTAAACCAGATAGAACGTTCGCTAAACCATGTACTTTAAACTCGCGATTCCAATCGAAATCTAATCGTGCGCCTAACTCTAACTGTGACAAACTTACGACCGTAAGAATTAACAAAACGACAAACAGTGCGACCACATTAAATGATTGAGCAAATACGTGCGTCCATTCGACGTCGCGTAAATCTTCCAAAAAGTATGGTGTGAATAGGGTTCCAGTTGAGTCTAGATCCAGAAATAATGAATCCCTAACGACATGTTCGTTGGAAAAATCCAAGATCCAAAATATCGCATGACAACACACAGCGAAAGATACGAACATCAATGGTATGATCCACACATTCTTCCATCGGTTTGTCAGATACAGTAGGACTACACCAAATAGTACGCTCAGAAACCATTTCAAAAATATGGCTGGTTCAATCAAACGTGGAAGTGAATCGAATTCCCACGATAAACCGGCTAATCGCAGTGCAAAGAACAGTAGGATTAACCCCGAACCAGCTAAGGCCGCTGCCGACAAAGAGAATGGTATATAACGAAAGTAATCCGCTACTTTTAAATTTCCTAACAGCCAAAACATTACACCCGTGAAAACCGCACAACTAGCGATCGTGAGAATAAAAGTATGAAACAGTGCTTGACCTTGTAAATTGATAGACTCAGCAACAACGACCATCGCAAGCACAACGGGCATTGGTGAGGTCACCACAGGTGCTGGAAATTTGCCGAATAAGGCCGTTACAAGACACAGAATTGCTGTTCCAATTAGGAACATTCCAGCGCCGCTCAATACATACGGTGCAAGACCGTCAATAAAAACAATATTGGCTAGTGCTAATAACGATATCGCTATGGTACTACCGCGAAGAAGACCAATCGATACCCCGGACCCAATTTTGAGAGAACGTAGTTTTTCTTTCACGTCGTAAACTTTATTTATTTACACAGGATTCTGATTGACATATCCAAAATTTCTTTAGTTGTAACTTCTTCGTGTTCATAAGGTGTATTCGTTCGTCGCCGGTACCAAGGGACACTTCAACCGAATCAGTACCGGTTTGGGTGAAGACACGAACTGTATGATCAATTTCTTCACCGGAAACAAAAAGTGCAGTTTGAGCTTCGAGGTCACGTGCAAAATTTCTAAAATGTAGAGGCTAAATTCCTTAAAGAGCGGGAATAGCTCAGTGGTAGAGCGCAACCTTGCCAAGGTTGGGGTCGCGGGTTCAAGTCCCGTTTCCCGCTCCATTTTT
>VXYV01000073.1 GCA_009845835.1 Gammaproteobacteria bacterium
TTGCATTAGCACTTATTTTTTACACGAACCGATCAATTGTGAGAAATCCCAGTATGATTTGTTTCGTTTTGATGTGCAATATCAGGTCCCGTTATATCAACGGCGTTACATTTGGGACGAGACAAATTGGAACACTCTTTGGGATGATATTCGCTCTCAAGCAGAATTAAAACGAAGATGTGAGGATGGTAGACATTTCATTGGGGCCATCGTAACACGTCCTATAGAAAGAGAAAGCGGACAACCTTCCAGATTCAAGGTAATTGATGGGCAACAACGTCTCGCAACCTTTCAAATCATCCTCTGTGCCATTAGGGATATATGCCAATCATCCGACTACGCTGATATTGCAGAGTATGCAAATCACCTTATTCTGAATAGTCCAATTGTAACAGATATTAGTGGGACTCCAGATGCACGATACAAATTTCTTCCAACATCGTTTGATGTGGAGGCTTTTCGTGCTATAATTGCTGGGGACCAAACGAGGAATGGTAATCATCTAATACTTCAAGCATACAACTATTTCAAGGCCCAAATCGTGGCTTATATTGCTGGAGGCAGGAAGAAAATGAGTGGGTTATTATCTGCTGTTGCCCATGACTTTGTTGTCGTTGAAATACACCTTGATTCATCAGATAGACCCGAAAAAATATTTGAATCTATTAACGCCAGCGGACGAAACCTCTCTGAATTCGGTCTACTTAGGAACAATATCTTCCTAAGAGCAGGTGTTGATAGTAATAGGTTATATCACGAATACTGGCAACATTTTGATGATGGCCCGCTTTGGACCCCGGAAACCTTATCCAAATTTTTACGGGATTTTCTCACAGCAAAACTGGGAATAGAAATTGAAACCCATGACCTCTTTAACTTATATAATCAACATTATCGTCCGAACTTAGGAGCGAATCAAGGCGTTGAACATGAACTTGCTGAATTAAGGGGGTATGCGGAAGTTTATCGCGAAAAACTTGAGCGTGATGTTTAATGTGAACATTTGAAAATGATTAATATGTAGGTCCATATTGGGTTGTTCTAAGAATTTAGACGAACTTGTTCCTATTAGATGAAAGGAGAATTTAGAGATGCTACTAGGCGAAAATAGTGATAACCTCCATGCTTTGTTCGTTCCTGACGTGCAATATCAAGTTCCGCGTTATCAACGGCGTTATATCTGGGATGAAACAAATTGGTCTATGCTTTGGGAAGATATCCTGTCTCAGGGAAAATTGGCCTTTAAGGATAGAGGACATTTCACTGGCAACATTGTAACACGTCCTATTGTAGGCGGACGATTCTCTATATTTGAAGTTATTGATGGGCAACAACGCCTTGCAACGTTTCAAATCATCTTTTGTGTTATTAGAGACATGTGTAAATCAAACAGCCTTGATGGATTAGCAAGTGAAGCAGAAAAGCACTTAGTTAACGCACACATTGTTATACAGGAAAACACTTTGGAATCTGACCTCACCTATAAATTTCTTCCTACGGAATATGACAAATCTACCTTCCAAGCCATAATTATGGAGAAATATGATCGATGTGGATCTCAAGTCTTTGACGAGGGTGAAATGGTTAGTCATAGTATTCTTAATGCTTACGATTATTTCAAAAAAGCAATCATTGCCTATGTAGGGAAAGATTGCAATGAAAGCAAAATGAGGGATTTGGTCAGTTCCATCAAGTCTGACTTTAAGCTTATTCACATAACTCTTGGTTCGTCGGATCAACCAGAAAAGATATTTGAATCACTTAATGCAACGGGAAGAATGCTCTCGGAGTTTGATTATCTCAGAAATCATCTTTTCCTACGCGCAGGCAACTTAGGCAAAGCTCGGGATAGCGGTGATTCGTATAACGATATCTTCTATGAAAAGTACTGGATCTTTGAAAGCGATTCCCGTTATTGGAATGTTAACAGGCAGGATTTGTTTTTCCGAGGATTTCTCATAGCAAAACTAGGCCCTGAGTGTCTTGAATCCGAGAACGTGAAGCCATTTGAGGCGTATCGGCAGTATAGTAAGACACTAACGGACGGAATTGAACATGAATTCCTGCAATTACGAGACTATGCACAATCCTATAAAGAGTTAGAATACACTATTCCGGTTTCAAATGATTCAGATAGCAGACGATTGGACAACCGAATGCGATTTTATGATGCTCTTAATATTCCGCGTTTGGATTCTTTTATACTATTCTTGAGACATAGCCATGGACTTAAAGATATAGAACTTTGTGCTATTTGCGATATCTTAGAGTCTTATATAGTCCGGCGGATGCTATGCTGCGACGACACAGACAGCTGTGCGGTAATAAATAATCTATTTTCTGAAGCAATTAAAGAAGCAAAATTCTGCAAGCAAAAATTCGCAGAAACCTTACAAGAAGAGTTGCCAGATCCCTCAAATGACTATTTTTCCTTGAATAGTGCTTTAAGTTGTGCTTGGCTTAAAGATGATAATCTTATTCGTTATATTCTATATCGCGTTGAGCTCTTTAGGCGAGAAATGAAAGGGGGTTCATGGGAGTCGTTAAATTTTGGAGACCTGAAGGTTCAAGTACGTATAGTTAGTCCAATTAGTGGTATTAGTTATCGGACAACAGAAAGTATAGGAAATATAATCCCTCTCAGCAGTGAACCAGATGAGAATTGGGATTCCTTTGCGATTGATTGTAAGCAACAGTTGTTATCAAAATTGGCACCTAATCTTGAGCTGCCCACAGAAATAGCCAATGAAGCAGTATGGGTGTCGGATCCTGAAACGCAAATTACGAATAGAACAGGCGATTTGTTATACGATTTTGATCAAATCTGGAAGCCTGTTTTAACAGATTATATTTAACCTGAGGTAGGAAAACGAACAAGGAGAATTTAGAAATGTACACAGATCAAAAAGGTGCTAATGTAAACGAATTGTTTAGTGTTGACGTGCAATATCAAGTTCCACGTTATCAACGCCGTTACGTTTGGGACACAATAAATTGGCGCACGCTCTGGGAAGACATTCTCTCTCAATTAAGTCAAGAACTTGTGGAAGATAGGCGTGGGGAATTTTCTGTCAAACCCCGTGAGGTTTCGCCAGATTCAAATTTCGAACACAAGGATAGAGGGCATTTCACCGGTACTATCGTAACGCGCCCGATTAAAAATGGTGGGCAACTAGAGAGGTTGGAAATTATTGATGGGCAACAACGCCTTACGACTTTTCAAATTATCCTTTGTGTTATTAGGGATATATGTCAATCAAAAAACTATGATCCTTGGGTTCGTGAGGCAACCAGACACATAATGAATGAAGAAACTGTTATTGAGATAAACATGCAGGAAGGTTTGCCGAATCCCACTTATAAATTCTTTCCGACAGACTACGACAGATCTGCATTTGAAGCAGTAGCTGAAGGAAAATACGGTGAATTGGGCTCTAAAGCCTTTGAGAAATATAAAGAAGTTAGCCAGCGCATTCTTGAAGCCTATAATTATTTCAAAAAGATGATTACAATTTATGTCGGGAAAGATTGCGATTACAATAGAATGGTCGCTTTGATTGGTTCTATCAAGAATAATTTTCAACTTATTCAAATAAAACTTGATCCATCGGATCAACCAGAGAAGATATTTGAATCGCTCAATGCAACAGGTAGAATGCTATCGGAGTTTGATTATCTCAGAAACAATCTTTTCCTGCGGGCCGGCAGTCAGCGAGATAAATTATATAAGGAATATTGGCACTTTGAGAACCAGTCCCACTATTGGGGTGCAGACAAACTGGAAGCGTTTCTCCAAGTGTTTCTCATGGCAAAATTAGGCCCGTACTGTTTTCAGAAGGATGGGAACGAGAGGAAGGCATTTGAATTATACCAGAAACAGTACTATAGAGAGTTGAAGGCAAAAGGCGGGAAAATCGAGGATGAATTTGCTCAATTAAGCCTATATGCGACCTCCTATAAAGATATGGAAAATGATCGCCAGTCGAAAATTGGGAGGCGAATGCAATTTTATGACGATCTTGAAATTACGAGTTTGCAGTCATTCATACTGTATCTCAGAAATGAGGAAAAAATAGATGACAACAAACTGCACACGGTTTTTGACATTTTGGAGTCTTATATAGTGCGGTATATGATCTATACCGCAGCGCAGCGTATGTCAGCACGCTCTGAATATGGTGAGGACAGATATGCAAGAATAGACAGTTTCTTTTCTGAAGTAATTGAAGGGCATATTAGTTTTAGTATATCAGAATTCGTAAAATATTTATCGTCTGATAGTAACCTTCAGGGCAAAAGCTGGCCAACGGAAGGGCAGATTAAATCTAGGTTGGAAAAACTTGAGTTTCAAATATTGCATACTCCCTGGTCCTCTTATCGGGGTAAAACTTCGCGGTTCGGTAAAACCTTAACCGTACGAGCGGGTAAAGACTTCCTTTTATTTCCACTACGTTACATGTTCTATCGAATTGAACTTTTAAAACGAGAATCCCTGGATCCTACCGGAGAAGTTACATTAAGTTTTGTAGAATTTTCCAGGATCGCGAAGGTCGCCGAGCGTATAATACATCTCAGATACTTGAACTATTCAGATTCTCCTTGGGTTAGCATAGGCAATCTAACGTTTCGCTCAGGGGTGACCAATGGGCGATTAGATAGACTTCCGTTTGAGGAAAAAAAAGAGCTTTTGTTAGAGGCCAATAGTGGGCAGTTTGTAATAAACCAAGAAATATGCAAGCATAGCAGCTGGAATCAAGTTAAAATTGGAAAAAGAAAAAAACAATTGTTAGATTGCTTCTTTCACATATTTCCATCTCCAGATCACTTTACTCAAAGAGTGGGTGAACGATCTTCAAAATCCGAAGTTAGATTACAACAAGAGCTAAGGACTCAGAGGACTGGACAACAAAGTGTTCCAACGATTCGTTCTAAAGTCTCTGAACCCTTCATAGCTATTACCTACAGTGGAGAGAAAAAATTGCCATCAGTGGCAAGTCCAGATATTCTTTTTGCATGTTCGGAGATAGCTTGGGATGTTCTGGAGGATTATATTGAAAACCGGCAAGATATTGAAGAGAAGTTACTGGGACCAATTAAAAGTGAGAAAGAGAGACTTAAAATCCCAGATTCAATTCTCTCGACAGCACAGACTAAAGAAATTTCAACGACTGCTGTTACCCGTGCTGGGCACGAACTTTATGGAACTATAGTTAGTTTTGACCAAGATCTCATTGAGATGCAAATCAGTGGGCAAACAGTAATTGTTTACAAACATGGTCTACTTGAATTCGGAACCACAGAGTTTCATCAAGGTAAAGTAACAAAGTTTAACCAAAACAAAGGGTATGGTTTCATAGCATCCGGTGAATATTCATCTATTCCTTTATCTCTATCAGCAATTATAGGTGAAGATATTGTTTCACTTGAAGGTCAGAATGTAGAATTTGAGATATATCAAACACTCGATGGTTTAGAAGCCCGTAATGTCGTACCTATTAATTAAAAAGTTCCCTGTCCTGTTTACTTTGGCTCATGTCGAGATTGCATGCATAAGGAGATTTTAACCTTTGTGGTGATTGACTTCGCTGACACAGTTGCATTGAATTTATACATGAGCCTTTACTTTTTGTATACCCATGAATCGAATTGACGCAAAATTTCAAGAACTCCGAGACCGAGGGGCGAGGGCATTTATGCCCTACGTCTGCGCGGGAGATCCGAACCCCGAACTTACCCCCAAACTCTTTCTCACACTTGAGGCAGCAGGCGCAGACCTTATTGAACTCGGTGTCCCGTTTTCCGATCCAATCGCAGACGGACCAACCATCCAACGCGCAAGCGAACGCGCACTTGCACATAACATCTCACTCCAAGAGATTCTGGAGATTGTGGCATCCCTCCGTCCAGAGACAGACATCCCGATTGCTCTCATGAGTTACTATAACCCGATCTTTCGGATGGGAGAAGAAGTATTTTGCAAAGCAGCACAGGAAGCAGGCGTTGACGGTCTCATCGTGCCAGACCTGCCACCGGAGCAGGCACAACCACTGCTTGAGATCGCCCCACAATATAACCTCGCCACGATTTTCCTGGTCGCGCCGACAAGTCCACCGGAACGGATGAAATTAATCGCATCCGTCAGCACAGGATTTATCTATTGTGTTTCAGTAACCGGTGTAACAGGTGCGCGGACAAAGTTATCAGACGAAGTCGCGCCGATGATCGCAGAGTTACGAAAACATACCGACAAACCAATTAGTGTCGGTTTCGGTATATCGACGCCTGAGCAGGCGACGCAAGTTACACAACTCGCTGATGGCGCGATTGTCGCGAGTGCTATTATCAATGTTTATGAAAAGCATATCAACGACGAGGCGAAATTACTCACCGCAGTAAAGCAATTCGCGTCAGATTTGGCAAGCGGGGTAAAGGCGTAAGGATCTTCTAAATTTAAGGAATGGAGGGTTCTCGCACATGGCTTATAGCAATTTCACTTTACAAGCAGCACAAAAAACGTTTCAACTGG
>VXYV01000049.1:0-33721 GCA_009845835.1 Gammaproteobacteria bacterium
ATACTTAATTGGTCATATCGATCAATTTGGGTTCTCCAATTGTTTTCTGTCGACTTTTGAAATTCCTCAACTTCAACGTTTTCCCAAATAAACATCGGTGATACTAATACGATTGTGTCCTAGTTCTTGACTTACCTGCAATCGCGCGTGCTCGTCGATCTTCCGTTGTTCCTCAGTCATGTCGTTGAACTTTGGACCATTTTCAAAAGGTGATGGCCAACCCGTGAGCACTCGATAGCGACGTTGGGCGTAGCCATGACGCAACCCATGAAGGTTGTAGAGGTTTTGCTTTTTAAGCTCACTGATATATCTATCAAACCATTGTTTGTACGATAGTTGACTAGGGATCATTGAACCACCCCCAGCTATCTTTCGAGTCCTGTCGACTAGAACTCGTTGACACTCCGTGATTAGTGGAATAGTTCGGGGACGGCCGCCTTTTGTCCATGAACCTTTCATTGCAAGATGATCTTGTTGATCAGCATAAGATGGTTGAAACAGTAGGCTTTCTTGTCGACGAAGCCCGAATTCTTGTTGTAGTTCAATACTGAGTCGAATCCGTTCATCGCTGATGTGGTTCAGTATGTCTTGATTTAGGTATTGGGCTTTAGACGAATCTGGAATTAAAGAACGCTTTGGGATACGCAGTGAGTCATTCTCTTCTGGCAGCAGGTCGTATTTCCCAACTTTTCGTGCCCACCAGCGTACAAAGACAAGCAGATTCTTCTGGCTGCCAGCCGAAATCTCGAGTTCTTGCCAATGTTTGACAAGAGCAATCACATGTTTGCGTTTGAGTGCATGTACATTCATTTGGTTGAAGCCAAGTTCGCGCAAATCGCGTGCGATACGCAACAGGCTTGCTTTCCGTTGGACTTGAGTGCCGTAACTACCGTCACGGTTATTGCGCAACATCTCTTTGAACTCATACTCTAGTTGACGCATACCGGATTAGAAAGGTTTAGGGACAAGATTCACTCGTCGCCCCATGGGATCAGTATGCCGGCTGAACGGGTTCATGACGGCATTGAGACTTTGGGCGGCAGTGATTCCAGCCCAACCCAGCATCGCACTCCAAAGAATGGGTAAACCAATGTAAAGACAAGTGGTCACGATATTGAGGACTACTCGTTTCGTGGTTTGTTCGCCGGAGTTGGTAATGAATTCGAATAGTAAATCGAAATCCGGATACATCGCCGTGATAAGGTTTTGGTCAATCCATTGAGCAAGATACCAAAGCACGGTCCAGAACTTGACGCCGAAGATCGCGATCGCGATTAAAAGCATTCCGCTTAACGAATAACGCGAGAACACGATCACTAGTGGGAGGAGAGAATAAATACCCATGAGGACAACCGCCTGGATCATGGGAGCTGCAGAGATCACGCCAGTCACAATAACACTGAAAACCAAACCAACCCCGACAGCACTGAATGAATACGCAAGACCTTTCAGTTTGTTTTCTATTTGACCGGACAAGCCACTTGTAAAAGTATTGTTTTGTGCGATGTTGTTGTCGGTCCATGTATCTGGTGTGTGGAGTAGGGTAGTGCGCGCGACTAGATCTAGCCTGCGTTCGGTAGCTAGCGCGGGTGCTAGGTTATAAAACAACGTTGCAAAACCCGAGGCTGATTTATCGGCCGCATCAACTAGTTTTGCCCGTAATCCACGATTAGGGAGTTCCCACCAAATGTCGCAATAAGGTCGACCATAGGTTGGTGGATTAGTAGGATCGTATTCGGTGTCGCGGACCGCAACATAGGGCCAACCATCGATAGGTTTTCTTGCCCGTAAAGAATTGTAATAGCCTGGCGTATTACGATAGACATGCGAGCCGATCCAATCGGTATCGGCTTCGCCATATCGTTGAAGACTAGAGTCTATTGCAGAAGAACTAGGACGTTCGCGTAAATACTTGGAGCGTGCGGGGATGTAGCACGAACTGGAAAATTCCGCGACCTCCTGACGAATACGCCGATCTTCAATCGTCGTTAATCGCGCCAGTTGAGTGAGATGGCGAATTTCTGACGCGCGAGGTAGTCCCTCGACGACCGCATGATTAAAACCCGAAGAGAACGCGATCACGGCGTACCACCACATCGGTACATCAATCGTATCAATCGCTCCCTCAAAACCCGTATCGCCAAATGAACTCTCAGCCGACCCGAAATTTATGGTAGAAGGACTGAGATTACCTTTAGTTGGGGGAGGGGTATAACTGAGTGTCGAGGCAACAAATGGTGTTAAATGCATGGGTTGAGCAGCGAAGATCACCACGATTAGCGCAATGAGCAGTTCGTGTTCCATCTTTCGAAGAGAAATCCCACTAGATATCGCGTGTGAGGTTTCAGCAGCAGGTTCACGCCAGTTATCGATTACGATCCCTAAGAACGGTAAAAAGACGATCCCGGTACCGACTAGTACGTCCCAAATTGTTCCATAGAACATCCAACCAAACATGGTCGAATAGAGTTCAAGATAACTATCGACGTTCATTGGAAGAGTATCGCGACTAACTTAGCAATCAAGCTTTGACCGAGAACCAGCTCCAGGACACAAATCCAGATGGCGAGGCGAAAGGTTCTTGTTTGGGTTAATTGTCGGAAAGTCAATGCTGAGGGATTGAGCGACTCATCGATTTCACTCTGTTTGAGTTCAGAATGGTACAACCAAGTTATGATGCCTGCGAAGCCAAGAACTCGTAGAACAGTAAGCCACCAGTGGTATTTTTCGAACCAGATTTTTGCGGTTGACAAAGATTGTTCGCCGCCGAGAACGAACCACAGGATGATTAGCACACCACCAATCAAAGTAAGTACGAGGCTCGGTTTTGTGAATTTTCGTTGCATTGATGGTTTGATTCACCGACAGTTGCAAAGTGCGGGAATAAATTGTGAGAATTTCGCGGCGTGAGAATAGGTTTTTCCACGTCAAGGATTTGCGCGAAATCCTTCTCGGAATAATTCCAAACTCAGGGTTCCATTGATGCAAGCGGTTCGGAACTTCTCGTACATGTTGAAGTTCGATCAAAAGCGACCTTAAATATCAATTTGTATAGTTACAATATATGCGTATGCCAATAGCGATGTTTAAATAGAACTAGTAAAGCGAATGAATGAAAAAGAAATTTTGATACCGGGGTTCGATGTGGGAGTCCCACTATACACACGTGCGGGAGACCGAGTACCTACATCAAAAGCCAATTACTTGAGTGGATTTTCAGCAGAGGAAATGGACAAAATCAATCAAAAGTCATTTCCGAATATGGAGAGAAGGTCGCTCGACCCGAGTTATAATTGTATGGGAATGGTTTTTGCCTTTCGACGCGCGTGGGTAGAACCGAAACATGTTTCGCGACTCCTTATTGAAGATGAATATTACGAGGTTGGTCGGATGAATACGATGCCCGGAGATTTAGTTGGCTACTACGGCGAAAAAGACCGTCAGAACTTAAAACACATAGGGATAATCGTCGCAAAAAGTCGAGACATAGAAAAAGCAGATTGGAATATCCAGGTACTTAGCAAATGGGGATTGTATGGGGAGTACCTCCACGACGAAGGCGATGTTCCTAATCATTTTGGAAACCTTCGAATCTATTATTCAGAAAGAAAATGAACTTGAACGAACAACGGGAAATCGAGTCTTTACATTTTGACATTCGAGCAAATATAGCTTCTGGGCTAGATGTCTTATTGTCAGTAATCACTGATGACACTGCAGTGTTATCTTTACAAAAAAAGCTCCGAGAAGATTCGTCTGTGATTTACAGTCTTTTGGCTGCAATGAGGAGATTGAGAGATTCGAAATATGATGAACAGTGTAGGAATCCGTACGACACGGCAATGACCACCTATGGCTGGATTATTGTTAGTGTATACCCAAACCTTACTGGATTAGTGGCAGATTTGTTGCGCTCTTTGCCAAACGCGTGGTGGTCTCTTTATCTGGCTCGAGATTATCAGTCTCGGATACAACAAAAGAATTTAGTCTCTCATGTTCCAAATGGCACGGTATTTGAGAGCATTGAGGACGAAAACGAAGTTTCATTTTGGAGAGCAGAGACGAATTTTTGTTCTCCTAGTCGAAACAGCGATTTAACACTAGGATTAATAAAGGTTGAGCGGCGGAACGAAAGTGATAGGCGAGGTACTTTTATTCAAGAAATTCAAGCAAATTTAGGAGGCAACCGAGCTCTTGATGAGTTCAGTATTGTTCCCAATTCAATCAATACTGCTCATAAGAGTAAGGATTTAGATTCGAAAGCTGTTCTAACTAATTACGAAAGTCTGAGTGCTGCCGCGTGAAGCATCGTTTCGCGATTTTATGTCAAGTGTCTGTTGTAGATACGCTTACTCACAACATTAGTTTGTTCAATCTGATTGATCGGTTCCAGGTAGATTTAGATAACGTTGCTGTGGCCGGAAAAGAATCGGAAAACGGCAAGCCTGTATCCGTCCCTTTTGCAGCCCACTTAGTCGTCATGTCGGAACGATCAAAAACTAGTACGCCAGAGTCATGTGCAGCTAGGATAGTTTTACAGCTTCCTAGTGGTAAAGAAATCGGTCCGTCACTATTTCGTATTGATCTATCAGAATTTCGCCGTACCCATAATGTTATTCGATTCAATGTTTTTCCGTACTGTGGTGTTGGGAGATATTTGTTTGACGTGGAATACAACAACAGTGAAACCGGAAAGTGGGAAAAAGTAGATTCGGTTCCGCTAGAAGTTGAAGTGTAGTAAGTAAGTATTGGTTTGGACACTTTCGTACGACACAGAAGTTACGGAAGTATCTAAATTTTGGCACAAGGTCCCCACACAATTTTTAGGACTCTTTTTAAGCTAAGTTATTGATCAAAATGTTCGCAAATTGTTGGGACATGTGAACATGCAACAACCCTCCGTTGCTAACATTTCTATAGTTTCGAGGCGTGGCTAATGTCAACATTCCTTTCATTCACATATCCCAATCATTGCTGACAGAATGATTGATAGCTATACCAATGGATGCCTGAGTAAAGACTTGACGTAACCCACTCAATTCCATGTTTTACAGACATGATGCAGCTAGTCACTCATTGGATTTGGCTTGTCATTGCGTTCGTTCTCTTCCCCGTTTGTGTCGTCGTTGTTCCCAAATATTTCGAAGGTAATGTCCACACCATAATCAAAACTTCATCAGCTGAATAACTATCGTAATCGGAAGAGTTCGACGCTTAAGACATCAGCCAAAATGACTAGTTAGCGTCTTGAATACCAAGTCAAAAACCAATTTTCTCACCATAACATTCAATGTATGCGAAATGTAGTATTGCGGTCTGCTATGTGCATTCCACAAAATATGCGTGTGTATGTTGAGACCATGTGTAAACTCGACAACATCATGTATGAAAATCAGTGAGATATCTCGGGAGAATAATCGAATGGAAATTTCGGAACTGGGACGCCTGGAACAGGTAGATGTTCGAACCGTTTGGACAAACGAAGCCTCGGAATTTACACCTTGGCTTGCACGTCAAGAGAACCTCAAAATTTTGGGAGAAACACTTGGATTGAGTCTAGAAACCGAATCCGTCGAAAGGGAAGTCGGTTCCTTCCGAGCAGACATTGTTTGCTCGGATACCAATACAGACACAACTGTTCTGATTGAGAATCAACTGGCGCGGACAGATCATGATCATTTAGGCAAACTACTCACATACGCCGCTGGTCTGCAGGCAAAAACGGTGCTTTGGATAGTCACCCAAGTTAGAGACGAGCACCGTGCAGCGTTGGATTGGTTAAACACTATAACTCCAGATGACTTCAGCTTTTTTGGCGTGGAGATTGAATTGTTGAGAATTGGTGTGTCTCCTATAGCTCCTCGTTTCAATATTGTCTCAATGCCAAACGACTGGTCTAGATCGGTGGGAATCGTGACGGGAAATAGGGCAACGTCAGAAACGAAACTAATGCAGCTGGAATATTGGGATGGACTTCAAAGTGTACTCAATGACTTTAATGGATCTGTTTCTGGTAATAAAAAACCTCAGCCAAAGGGATGGATGACATACGCAATCGGTAGAGGTGACCTTTGTCTTGCCGCTGCGATGCAAATCAAACAACGGTGGGTTTGAGTGGAACTCTACATTTCGGGTGAAGAAGCAAGCGAGCGTCTAATTCGGCTTGAAGAAGATAAAGACCAAATTGAAAAGGAGCTTGGTTTTGAACTCGAGTGGGGCGATCAATCTTCTGAAGCTAGACATCAGCGAATTTCACATTACCTACGTGACACTGATCCTACAGACAAAGCGGATTGGAGTAACCAGCACAATTGGATTGCCAACAATCTGAACGTTATGTATCGTGTCTTTGTTGATCGCGTAAAGAATCTTTGAGTTTCCAACATTCTCAAACTGAGAACGCATTTCATGCGTCATAGTTACTATTGAGGGCTTTTCTCAATTGATCAAATTGAGTGACCAACTTAGTCCGCAAATCCGTCTTTTTAAGTCGCAGACTCAGGTTTGAAATATAGAAATTTGGACCCAAGTGTGCCTGTTCACATTAACCCTACAAGCTGCAAAATTGGCTTGTCAACCAAACCCGATGAACGAATACGACATTGGAAGAGAAGGAAGGGCATATCCGTTCCGACTTATTGGCTTCTAGATTGACCTACATTGAACCTGCTTCACTTTCCGGGTCACAGAGTTAACTGGTGTTGTTGAGCCTGCGTGAGTGTGGTAAAGCATAATTCTGCAGTTCCGAACCGGCATTGGATATGTCAATGAATCGAGGCTTGTTTTAGAATGATTGTTTATAATTAGTACAACTAATTGGAAAACAATTTCAGTTATGGAAGCCTCGACTACGTCACTCAAGAGCAAACGAGATCCAGGCAATCTTCTTCGGTACATCAAGTACTTCAAGACTATTCAAAATGAACTTGCTGAAAAACATCATGGTAAATACGTTGTAATTTGCCGTGATGCGGTTGTGGGTGTTTTTGAGAATGCCGGCATCGCGTTCGTTGAAGGAAAGAAAAAGTTTCCCGATGAACGTATTTTGATTCGGGAGTGTATCCATAAAGAAGAAGAAGTGCCGATAGTGTTTCGTTCTCGAGTACGATGAACCTAAATTCCAACTGGGCATAACACGTTTTCATTCACTCATAAGTACCCGACTGTTGTTTCAGCAGTAATTACTCAAATGGGAGTATTTGTACCTCTTGTTGCTTCTCAAATACAAACTATAAATCCCAACTAACTGCAATTTACCTCGGTCATTGATCCAGTAGGAAGTTTTTCTAAAGTGTGTTGTAGCGTGTCTAGCTACTGGGTCGACCAGTGTTAAATAGTGCAGTTAGTTGGACTTTGGGATACATCAGGTGACTTATATAATAAATTGGAACCAGCGAAAGTACGAGCGTTCCAAGTGGTAGCACATACCGTTTCGATTCATTTCCGGTGTCCCAAGTGTCGAATACTTCTGAAAATGAATACAACTCGAATAATATGCACAATCCACCGAATGCACAGAACGACAGAACCGTGATAAGCATTGTGAAAATACAAAACAGCACGACCTTCCAAATTTTTAGCAGCTCAAAGATAATTCCTCCCAATTCGCGCAATTCCGATCGCACCTCCTCGTCTGAGAATTTATGCCACCACCAATGCATTACTAGGGAAGCAACGATAATAAACCCCAGAACTAGAAAAACCCCTTGACCGATTGCCCAAAGTATATGTTGTTTGTCTTGGTTTACGCCGAATAGAGAATCGAGGATAACCCAGTAGGTTAGTTTGAGAATAGCAGTCAGTACAACAAAAAAGAAGCCAATGAACAGCATACAAAGGGAGATGGTTTGAAGAGATTTTTTTGACAACAACCGGCGGGTATTTGCGAGGTGCTGCAACCGAAAGAATAAAAACAACGGTAGTGCGAATAGTCCGAAGAATAGGATCAAACTTGGCCAATCGATTGTTCCCCATATCACTATAGCGAGTGCGAAGTACAACGCGACGATCAGGTATTGAATTTTGATCCAGAGATACAAACTCATACTTTCCTAGTTGATTCTGTTGTGATTGTCCTTCTCAAAATCTTCACTTTGATTTGTTCGACATCAAACGTTATAGGAAACTCACACCAAGCAAACTGGCGGTCAGCAGTTCAGCCGAGTCTTAAAATCATCAAAATTATAAATTTTGTTTGATCAGAAAAAGATTGATGAACTGATGAGTAAATTTCTTCAGTTCCTAGGCAGTGTGATTATCCGGGTACTCATCGCAGTACTAGTGTTTTTTTCGGTGAAAGGTAGGAACTCTGACGGAACACTGAAAGCTCCCAAGCCTTCCCCGTATTGTTGGAAAGTTATTGATTAGTAGTCCAACAAAGGTCCCTGTTCAATCGAAACTCATTGAATTACACTATTCAACTCTTCCATGGTTTCCACTCGATTCGTTTAGGACACCTGCTTTTCGGTAATCGCTAATTGACTGAGGAGTTCTCGCGCTAATTTTGTCGCTTCTTCATAATCGGCGACAATGTGTTCATCTGGTATAGTGTCAAAGACCCTGAGTGAACTCAATACGCCAGCGACTTCTTCAGATTGACCTGATACGATGAGTGGGATATTCGCCTCGCGTACAGAAACCACCACATCGTTCAGAGCAATTGCTGCGCTGTCGTCTATGTCAGTAGTTTCTTCGAAGTTCAATATGATCACGTCGTGGGCTACGATATCTGCCGCGATTGCAGATGCCAACATATTAGAAGACCCAACCGAAAATCTTCCTCTCAAATTAACCGCACATACGGGTACATGTTCTGTATCGATTTCGTCTAAGTTTTTCGCACCAAGAAAGTTGATCAGCGGAATGGATTGAACGCTATCGAGTTCTGCACCTCCAAGTCGTCGAGATTGGACGATACCGGCAACGATGATTCCTAGAGCGACTGCAAAGATCAAATCGAACAATATTGTCATAAAGAAAGTGATGAGCATTACCACTACATATTCGCGACGAATCACCAACAAACGAGTTACGTAACGCCACTCAATGATGTCAACACCGACGCGAATGAGTACTGCCGCCAAAACAGATATCGGTACAGGTTCGGCTATCCCTCCGAACCAAACTAGTAAACCGAGTAGCAGTAGTGCCGCTATCATTCCCGATACTCGTGATCGTCCGCCTGCACCTACATTGGTAAGGGTTCCCATCGTCGCACCGGCACCAGGTAAACCACCGACTATGCCCGCTGCTAGATTTCCGATCCCTTGACCGATCAGCTCACGATTGGGATTGTGTCGTGTTCGAGTCTTGGTATCAGCGACCAATGATGTCAGCAAACTGTCAATCGATCCAAGGAGAGCAATCATCACAGCTGGACTTAGAATGTCAGCAAAAGAATTCCACTGAAATTCGGGAGTATAGAGACTTGGCATACCAGAAGGTATTGAACCTATAGTCTTTACATCGGGTAAGAAAAATAGTGCAATTAAGGTTCCCACAGTCATTGCAACGAGAGGTGCTGGGAGATAATTTCGAAGCTTTTTTGGCCAGAAAAAACATATAACCAATGCAATGACCCCAACTGAAAAATCTTGCCACTGGATGTTTACTATTGCATTTCCCCAAGTCGCGACTTGCTGTATCACACCACCGCTCGCAACCTCCACACCGAGCCAAGGGTTAATGTGCAACACGATAATGATCAGACCAATTCCGGTCAAGAATCCCGCGATAACGGAATACGATGTGTATTGAATGAAACTTCCTAAACGTGAGAGTCCTAGAAAGATTTGTATAACTCCCGCTAACATCACAATCGTAAATGCTGAAGCAAGGCTATCTGCATAGATCGTCACAATAGCGGTCATTGCGACGGTCATGGGACCGGTAGGTCCCGAAATTTGAGCGGGAGTACCGCCGAACAAAGCGGCAAAGAAACCGACGGCTATGGCACCATACATTCCCGCTAACGGTCCAAGACCCGACGCTACCCCAAAAGCGAGTGCCATTGGAAGCATTACGATTGCGGAAGTTATTCCACCAAAAAGATTACCGATGCATCGTTGAACAAATGTTCCAGCATCGAAGGATTGTTTATTTCCGGAGAGAGGGTTCACTCTCAGTCTCCCATTCGTTCAAACAAATTGTACGTGATTTGCTGTTAGATCACGACCGATCTCAGCCGACAAGCGAAAGCGATGGGCATACGAATAGTGACTAGTTGATCCCATAACTAACGCAGCTTAATGCCATCTAGCGGGCTCTAGTTCCACAAAAAGCTTCCCACACCCTGCTGTCGTAGTGCTCAAATTAATTACCGGAACAAAGGAATACGATGTTTCGAAAACTAACACAACCGTGTTCCATGGAAGTCTAGGAAGAGCGCTTCGCGTTAGTGCATCGATGGTAAGAGGCGATTGAGTTCATTGACGGAATTTCCGATGATGAGCAAACGAGATACTACGATGATTTAACGTACTTCGCGATGAGAGATGATTTATTCCATGTCTTAGAGATGGTACCAAAAATTGCTTCTGAAAGCGTACGGGAGCAGGTGGCACACGCGATGTTAGCAAATCACGAACAATTTGGCGATTTCCTAACCGCAGACCACATCAAATTTCTCCAACAATTTCTCGACGAAGACGAAGAATCAAACGACAGCAATTCGAACTAGTTGGCTGTTTATTAACCCTAAGTTTGTAGGCTTGAATTGGTTCACCCCGGTTGATTGCGATGTTGATACAGGTTTCAACTGAAACAAAGACCTGCTCAATTGCTTCAAGCACCTCACATACTGAATTTTGGAATTAGTGGTGCTTGCAGATCGTTAAGCTTTAGGCTGTTCCTTCTTTTCAGTATCCGACTTTGAAGGTTCTGGTCCCAGAGGTGGGCCGAGCGTGATTTTGACTTTACTCATGATTTGCTCGGCTGTTCGTTTAGCTTCCTCCTCAACAGTAAGCACTTCTTCTTCTTTTTCATAATCCGGAATGTAGTGCCTTATAAACTCTAAGCCGGAATAAAAACGTTTGGGGTTGGTTTTGGGTTTTGATTTGGACATTTAATCACTCCTGCCATATTCCGAAATAATTCTGGGGTTGAGTTCAGCTTGAAAGTAGTGTTTCCGCTTAAGCCAAACAAAACCGTCGCCTTTAGATATTAATGCTACATCAATGGGTCCTGAAACTGTTTCTCGTTCCGGACTGACTCGTAATCGAAACTTCGTCAGATTGACCAACGATTCAGCCATCGCACCCAGCTCATCCTTTGGCAATGCGGCGACATTACTAACCAAGGGTTTCAAGTAACCTTCAGTTTGTCGTTGCCAGACAGCATTTATCTCACTTAATATTGATTGTACACATTCTGTAAAACTTACTCTCAAGCTAGCTCCTAGTAGTGCATCATGTTCCTCGGTGATTGCGGCTATACGTCCGACGAAAGTTTCCAGAATTTCTGCAACTGTGATAGTTCTATTCCGATCTATGGTGGGGTGAATCCCCTGAATGAAAGAGTAGACCATATCAGCTTGCGCAAACGGAAGTATCGCTGCAGTTTGATCTTCGGTGACTTCATACTCTTTTTCTGCATGGAATCTTACGCGATTGTTGACCGTTATTTCAACATTGACTGAATAAAGTCCCGGTAAAAATTCGGAATCTCCAAAACCTGCAAACACCAAACCAGAACTCAAAGGACCCATGACCCTTCTTGTGAGAATTTCGATACCTAAATCTGAGATCATAAGTGAGGTTGTCGACGAGAGAGGTAAATCCGAGAAGATACCCTCTTTGATTTGATTAACTTGTCGTATTAAAGATCTTCTGATTCCTCGAACAAACTCTGCATTGAAGCCATCCAATCTATTTGCTCGTAATACGCGATTTTTTTCTTTGGAAACAACATCTTGGACGAGCTCTGGAGCCTCGTTTTCGGTAAACGGTTCACCTCGCCGGACGGTTTTTTCGACTTCATCTCTTATCAACTGAAAAACATGACTGAAATAAGAAGTGATCAACTTTTCTACATATCGATTTTGAAGATCTTTCGGAAATAGTTGATCATTTGTAGAAATAAACTCGAGAAAGTTATTTCGATAATCTATCAACTTGGGAAACTGATCTCGGCGTGTCTTTTGCCGGTAAGCTTTGATGATTGTTTCCCACGGTATGCCTAAAAACTCAGCTGCGCCACTCACCATTACCCCAACTGGTGCTCCTTCGACTAATTGAAATATTTTTAGGGCTGAACTGTAGATCTTATCAGCTGATGGACCGATTGAGACGGCACTATCTGCGGCTAGAGCTACAGCCTGTTTATTTGCAATTGCTACTTCTGCTGTCATTGTGTAAACTCGATTGTATTTGATTTGTTAAAAACTACTAATCTTATATATAGGGATACTGTATGAAATTTCAAGTAACTTTTAAGATTTTTTCTGAAAAACTTATTGATTGACTAAAATTCAGTTACGAGTTAGATGGGAACGAGAAACAGTGCCCGTCCTATAGATGTAACTCTAATTTCGAAAAGAGACGGTTTCGTTGGCTTAAACGTAAGCACTACTTTCAAGCTGAACTCAACCCTAGAATTATTTCAGAATACGGTAGGAGTGATTAAATGTCCAATCCCAATCCCAAACCCAAAGCCAATCCCAAACGTTTCTATTCCGGGCTGGAAGTAATGAGACACTACATACCGGATTACGGAAAAGAGGAACGGGTGCTCACTATTGAGGAAAAGGCTGAACAAGCAGCCGCGCGAATCATGAGCAAAGTCGAAATTAAACTTGGTCCACCATTAGGACCAGATCCTTCAAAGTCGGATACTGAACAGAAGGCACAATCCAAAGTTTAACGATCTGACAAGGTCGACGTCGGCTGGGAATTTTGTTTATGCGATGTGTAAAAACATTGTTGTTCTACTACTACTACTGACAAAGTTGTATTTTTTGTGAGAACAGTGTTATCGCAGACTCCCTCTTTTTACTTAATCAACAATTCACATCTTACTGTTCCTAAACACGTCGGGCTGAGGTTAAGCCGTGGAGAACTAGATGAGACCACGGTAAGCACGGGATACGGGAAGAAATAGTGTGTTGACTCCCACTCTAATTCGAACCTTAACTATCGGAAACTACGATACCGTTTTAAACATGAATAAACACTGATACGGGTCTTACCATTGTGAAAAATCAGTAAAATGCTCGAATCACATAACAAGGTGATAGTTACATAGAATTCGCCCATGCAAGATAACTTACTCCTCGATCCCGTCCCGAACATCCTTTAGCAAACCATAACAGGGATACAACTCGATTTACCAAGAAATACACAAACACAGAAATACTGAGACCGATGCACATCTCCACCACAGTTTCGCTATGATTTACAGTATTCTTGTTGAAACGTAGGAAAAGTCCTCGTATTGAAACATAACTTCCCGAAATGGAGAAACCCATGAAATTTCCAACCGTACAATCCTCAGATAAATTTAAGTCATTTCTTAGGAAACTTGATGAAGTGGGAATGCCCGACAAAGTTGATCTACCATATCTCAAATCTATAGGATTCAATAGTTCTTCTCACCGATCATTTATACCAGCCATCAAGTTCATTGGGCTTGTAGAAGACAAGCGGGGAGGCGCTCCAACTGCCAGATGGAAAGATATGAAGTCAAATTTTGAACAAGCAATTGGGGAGGGAGTGAAAGAAGGCTATCATGCTTTGTTTCAGACATACCCTAATGCTCACCATCAAGACCAAGAAGCACTTTTCCGTTACTTTAAGGGACAAACCAGCGAATCAAACGACAAAGTCAAAAATATGTAAAAGCCTTTAGTGCATTCGTGGATCTATCAAAAATAGATGCATTACAGGATGAAGTAGTCAACGATCAGGGGAGAATGACGGTATCTTCAAGTGTAACCGATGAGCAAGAAGATAAAGAAAGGAGTAAAGAAGTGGTCGCTGTTAATGTCAATATTCAATTGCAAGTTCCCCTAGACTCCAGCGGTGACTCTTACGAAAAATTCTTCGAGGCAATGCGAAAATACCTTCTTTCATGAACCAAAGAGAACTGTTTGACAGGATTACGAACTTTACGACATTTGCTCACAGCGTATTTTCTAGATTTGAAAGTGCGAGTCAATCTCGAACTATTGAATTACATGAAACTTATCGTAAAGTCGATATACTGAACTCAAAACAGGATGATCTAATACGACAAGCAATACGATGTACTGAGCATGAACTTTACCGGGCGGCGCACGTTATGGCCTGGTCTGCTGCGATAGATTTCTTGACGGAATACGCGAACTTAGATTCGTTGCAAGCTATCCGCAAGGTTAGGCCTGTTTGGAAGATAAAGGATCTTGAGAGCCTAAAGGAAACTCGTGGTGAGTTTGCTATAATCGAGGCGATGAAAGAGTCTGGTCTAATCAAAAAACGTGAACAAAAAGCTTTTCAAGGATTGTTGTCTAAACGGAACGAATGCGCTCATCCCTCAGACTACTATCCAGACCTAAATCAATCTCTGGGATACATTTCGGAGATTATTGATCGCCTCTGCAATCTCAATGACCGCATTCTTGATGTCTCTAGTAGCGGCGCTGTCAACCGAGGTATTGGCAAACAAGATGGAGTTTAAGTATCTAAAAAGTTGACATAAACATCCGTTAGCTAGTTTGGTCGTCAATAAACCGAAGACTTCGCACTAGGCGAATTTGTTTCATCTGAGTGCTTGAGATTGATAACGACAACCATGGTTATCCGCTACGACGAACGCACTGCAAGTACCACTGACATACCAAAAGCAAAGTAGTGTTTAAATAATACTGTTCCTTCATATTCGCTGGCGTAGGTCTTCAAAAAGAGTTTAAGCATGCTCCTTTTTGCTATTCTTCTCTTTACTTTCTTTTACTTTTGCGAGCAACAAAAGAGCAGAACACAAAGTACCCAGACCGACACACAAAAGCAAGATCGCTATGTATAATTCTGATTCCATTTAACACACCTGTTAATGTTGAAAATTTAACTCATTGCCACGTAGCCCTTCCGAACCTGCGCGGTTTCGTGGATCGCCATCCCAAGGCGTACCTGTAAAATTATCTGAGTAGTCTCCCCGTAGGATTACTCTTCCCTGTTCATCTTCACAAGTCCACAATGGTGGATGGTCACTTTTATACGTTCCACCTGCGGATGCGCAAGAATCTTTGCTTGCGACAACATCGTCTTTAAAGTCTTCCCATTCTTTTAATCTATGCCCCTTTCTGAATTGTTTCCAAATCCACTTTATCAGTGCGATAAGCCCAACAACTATCGCGATAATTGCACCGATAATTGCTGCTATAGCAGCGGCCGCCGCTAGTGCTGATAGTACTGCGAGGTAATCATTAACCGTATCTGCGTCAAATGAAATCACAGTGGCAGCAGTTAATTCCGTGCCTATGTCCAAATTGAATCCGTCCGGTGCTATAGATTCAAGGTTTGGTAATGGAGGAAATATTACTAGAGTAGCAACTGCAATTACAAGTAACGTATTTGCAAATACTTTATAAGCCATTTCAAAGTTCGTTTTGTTAAATATGGAAAAAGTGATGGTATTGAAGGGGTTATTGTAGTTATATCAATAGATAGCAGAGATTCTGCATTTCTCATAACGCGATGATTTTAAGGGCAGTGTTAGGGTTAGGTGGTGATTTTGTGATAGATTTTGTTGAAAATTACTCTTTTTCCATTTTTAAGTGCGTGGTGTTTGATTTGAACTAATTTTTGTTATGCTTTGAGTTATCCTAACTAACAAGCGGCACGGAAGCCGGAGGAAGTTACGGGTAAGGAAGCCAAAATTGGGGACAATGAGGAGGCGTACTAGGCGACAATGGAGCAAGCTGTTGTTCTTACTTTAAGCCTTTGTGTAAGGCTTATCCGAAAGCGACGCAAAGTCGAAATTAAACTTGGTCCACCTTTAGGGCCAGAGCCCTCTAAATCTGATAAGGAACAACCTAGAGTTTAACGATCTGACACGATCGGTGGCGGTCGGGAATTTTGTGTATGTGATGTGTAGAAACATTACTGTTCTACCTAACTACTGATAATAACCAGTGACAAAATTGTGTTCTTTACGAGAACAGGCTTTTTGCTGACTCCCTCTTTTTTTACTCACTCCACTAAGCCCCCTAAACACACCAGGCTGAAATTGTGCCACAGAGTGAGACTAGACCACGGTAAGAACCAGATTAGGGAAGAATTCGAAGTAGCTTGTATTCAAATTCGAACTTTACTGATCGGAATCTACGGTACGTCTGCAGAATTGATCAAGAGCGATAGGGACTAAATTTCAAATTTCAATCATAAGCAATTTGCAATCAACTCGATCGCTCTGAGTAAACGGGGTATCTCCTACACATTTCAAGCACTTTCATCCCCACTGAAGCAATCAATTCGTCGTTTGTAGGGTCATCAAGAATGTCGCAAATCCAACTCGCGACGAGGGAACATTCTTGTTTACCAAAACCACGCCGCGTCACGGCCGCAGAGCCAATTCTTAAACGATTTGGAACTGCAGGTGAGCGACGGTCTGCTTGTGACCTAATCTTGTTAATACTGATATGTGCTCGAATTAGAGATTCATACGCAAGCTCGCTAGGGTAGTCGGTGTCACTTAGTTTTACCAAAAACATGTGGATATCCGTACCTCCGGAAATTACGTTATAACCGCGGTTGCTAAAACGTTGAGCCATCGAACGTGCGTTCGCCACTACTCCAACTTGATAGTCTCGAAATTCTGTGCTAGCAGCTTCCTTGAAGCAGACGGCTTTCGCTGCTATGACGTGCATCAAAGGACCACCTTGTATTCCGGGGAACAAAGCAGAATTGAGTTTGCGCTGGATTTCGGAGTTTGAACGCGCCAAGATCATACCTCCTCGCGGTCCAGCAAGAGTCTTATGTGTAGTGGAAGTGACGACGTCAGAGTGAGGAACTGGATTGGGATAAATACCCGCGGCAACCAAACCTGCTACATGTGCCATATCCACCATTAAATAGGCTCCGACGGAGTCAGCAATTTCGCGGAACTTAACCCAGTCTAATTCACGGCTATACGCGGAAAACCCAGCCACCAAGATTTTTGGTTTGTGTGCTTGTGCTTGTGCGAAAACTTCATCGTAATCGACTAAACTGTTGTCGGCTCGAACACCGTAGTGGACACAACGGTAGATTCTTCCCGAAAAATTCAATGGAGAACCATGCGTAGTATGACCTCCTTGAGTTGAGTTCATACCGAGTATTACATCGTTGGGTTCGAGCAGTGCTAGGTAGACTGCCGCATTTGCTTGACTACCGGAATGCGGTTGTACATTTGCGTAGTTGGCGCCGAAGAGTCGTTTTGCTCTTTCAATGGCTAAGAGTTCAATCTGATCAACAAAGTCACAACCACCGTAGTACCGTTTACCGGGATAGCCTTCGGCATACTTATTTGTCATCACACAACCTTGTGCTTCGAGTACTGCTGGAGAAGCATAGTTTTCCGAGGCAGAAAGTTCGATATGACATTCCTGTCGGCGATTCTCGGCTCGAATCGCCTCCCAAACGTCCGGATCTACATCACTTAATGGAACTTGAGCAAACACAGGTTGAAATTGAATCAAAAGTAGGAGAAAAACATTTTAAACTCCCTAGATCATCGAATAGTAGAAATTCATTCCTCATATGTAGGCCATACTAATAATGAGGCTGGGATTTGGGGCAAGGATTAGACGAATCCTACGGCTTGTGTGTCTGCAAAAGAAATGCAATTGGTGTCAGTTAAGTCCGACAGTTTATATAATTAAGTTTTTCAATCTACCAAAAGGTGCTTCATGGAAGATCAAAAATTACAACGCCTCCGTGAGAAGTTGGGAATCTCCAACCAAGAACATGAGGAAATGACCGAAAGCGGCCTCGGTGTAAATTTGCAGAATAAGGTCTCCGATCATGCCGATGCTGGTGGAAATTTTGTCTCGGCTCCACCGGGAACAGAATCAGTAGCAGCAGGCGGCAATTTCGTATCTGCTCCCCCGGGTACCCAATCGGTTAAGAACTAATCTAGTAAACTGTACGGAATCGACTACTGTCGTTAAACGATTAACTCAAGGATTAATCGACACCTACGAAAGTTGCAGATTTAAGAACCGATAAATGTTGGTGATAGATTTCTATGACCAGCGGATGATAGCGGTTAGTTTTCTTCCAATCCCATTGATGCCAGCGGCATTGATGGGAAGTATTTAGTACTCGTTCCGCCACGCAGCACTAATTGAAGTTTTTAGGAAATTAACTTCCCGTTATAGCAAGTCATAACTACATCGTGCAAGCATCTCAAGCAATAATCTCGTCTGATCGAGTAAAGGTTGACTTTCGCAACCTGCATACCATTGCGATTACCCTAAAAGTATCTGAAAGATGCAACCTTGATTGCGACTACTGTTATTTTTTCAATGCTGGAGACGATAGCTATGAAGAGCATCCGAGTCTCCTGTCACATGACACAGCAAAAATACTTGTACAAAGACTGAAAGAATTCGCCATCGAATACGATTTGAGGAGAATTGTTATTCATTTACACGGTGGCGAACCTTTGTTAATGCCGAGACCGCGTTTTGAACGGATCTGCGAAGAATTTAGATCAAATCTTGATCCCATGGTTGACTTAGCACTAACGGTACAAACTAATGGTAGTCTCATCGACTTGGAATGGATCGAGACGTTTGAGAGGTACGGCATTCAGGTGGGTATTAGCCTTGATGGAGCACAAAAACATAACGACTTACACCGTTATGATCATCAAGGTAGATCTTCATACGAAGCAACGGTGCGAGGGTTTAAGTTGTGTCAAGAACACCTAAAACACTCACCCATGATTCTCTCTGTTATCGATGCTGATTTCAGTGCTAAGGAGATCTATCAGCACTTTCGAGAAGATCTTGGTGCCGAACATTTCGATTTTTTACTCCCCGACTTAAATCACGACAACTTTGACGGAAACGCTGAAGCTTATGGTGATTTCCTCATCGATGTATTCGACCAGATGGTTGATGACGATGCGTCGGTACAAGTTAGGATCATCGATCACTTTATCGCGCGGATTTATGGCTACGACAATTTCCTCTTCAGTTCGGAGAGGTATAGCCCGGAAAACCTCTTAGTGACAGTTTCGTCAGATGGTGGTATGGGACCAGAGGACACCATTCGATCGACCAAGTTTTGGAGTGGATACGATTACAAAGACGTAAAAACTTCTAGTATTGGAGAAGTTCTTCAAGACCCCATACTGCAGGATTTCGTTTATGGTAAGAATACACCTGCAACAGCGTGCGAGGATTGTTGTTGGCGAGACGTCTGCGGTAGTGGTCAGCCTGAACACCGATACGGGAGTGTCAATGGTTTTGATAATCCATCGGTCTACTGCGAGGGCTTAGACAAGTTCTACACTCATGTTTTAAGACATTTGGCGCTCAAAGGCGAGCCGTTGTCGAAACTTGGCGCGGCACTAGTCTAAATAGTTCAAACCTTAGGTTCCGAACATTTAGGAGCAACTTTTTTACAAGACTGGTGGCTCCGAGATTAGTTGTGCTGTAAGTACCTCACTTCACCAGTGAAAATCTTTCTCGATCCCCGACTGGGATCCGTACATGAATTGATCACCTACAGTGATACGCTTGTTTCTGTGCACGAGAACTATTCGAATACCGAAGACTACCGTCCAAATGCTAAACTACCAGTTGATTTTCGCAAGTTAGATGAACGTGAGGTTAACCAATACACAGATTCGCTTGACGAACTCTCATTAGACGATGAACTGAATTTTGCTGCGATCTTTCCTTGCGACCCGCAATCTGATCAGACTCTAGATTTCTCACCCTTTGTGAGTTTATCTCCGATTAACGTTCTCAATCCTTCCGTTGACCACGCCAATAGTCCGTCGATAACGCTAGACCGAGTATCGGGGTTCAGATTAGGTTTACATTTAGATACCTGGGATGAACACGACATAGACTCACGATGGAAGAGTCGAAACCGAATCGTGGTTAATCGGGGTCCCGCTGATCGCTACGTTTATTTGGTAATGGTTCCCATTGAAGAAATGGCACAGAGTATCGGGCAATTGAAAGACATACATCCCTGTGAGGTTGCTGACACGTACTTAGCGCGAGCAGAAACTCCTATCCCAACGTTGCGCCTATTGCAACGACCAGACGTCGCGTATGTGATTAGCACCGAACGTATCGTCCACGATGCTTGTGTGTGTTCTCGGCTCAACCAAGCCGAGAGTCGACATTACCTAGGTCACTTTGTCAAACCGTAATTCACCGATGCCGAAATCGGCAAGTACCGAAAGAGTCACTACTTGTAAGTAGTGCCCAACTTGCTAGCAAGTTGAGCTGGGTATAGTTGTGAGTTTTACAATCAGCTAGGATTACTAGTCGGGTCGACCCGTTCTCCAATCCCACATTCGGATTTGAACGTCCGAAAGTGTACCTGCTTTGCAGTACGAACTATCATCAACGAACGCACGTACAGCGTCCAATGAAGGTGCTTCGACAATGAGTAAGAAACCATCAGCCGTATCAAAGTCACGTTCGTGAGTCGGACCTGCGTTATGAACAACAACATCTGGATGATCGGGATGATTGCGCAAGAAATCAGCAAAGGCTAACTGCTCGTCACTACCAGTCTTGACACGGCCAGGTTTATGTGAGGTATTAACAATAAAAAACATATAGGGAGTCTTTAAATTTGATTACAAAATTCATATTTTACTCCGTGCTTGGCATGTGTTTTCTATCCATGCGAACGGTAACAATATCAGTTTCGTAATACTGTTGGTGCCGAACTGAAGAAGCCAAGTGTCGCAGGAGTCGTAAGGAAATGTCCTGTTCAATCATCGCGGCTGCATTCGCTTCACCTAGAATTGCAATCCGATCCTGAATGTTGTCTACACCTTTACCAGACACGAACTCTAAGACCACACCTCGGTCCTCGTTATGTACGGTTAACTGCAAACGTCTTCCCTTGTCAGTCCCTAGTTCATCTTTTCGAAGCATAGTTAACCAAACTTCCTCGCAGACAGCATTGACTCGCTCCACCATTTGAAGATCCCAACCTGTTTTAGATGCAAGTGAATCGATGAATTCGCCTATCTGCCGCAAGGCAGAAGCATTGAATCCTACTTCTTTTCTGTGTCGGCGTGGTTTTGTGAGTTCTAGTAAGAGGGTTAAAACAATGGCAACAATTCCGCCGGCGAGCATCCCATTTTGTAGGAGCGCATGTAATAATTCAGGGACTTGATCGATCACTATTGTCTGTGTCTGAAATGCCACCCCAGCCCAGAAGGAAACTCCGACAATCAGTCCTTTACGATAATCAATTTTGTCCTGCAATATCACCCGTACCCCGATCACAAAAATCGTAGCCATCGTGACTGTGATAAAGGCTGCGACCACCGGACCCGGGATTGCCAATATCACCGCGAGAGCTTTTGGAAATAAAGCTAGCAAGATTAGTAGTATTCCTAGGGTGATGCCGATACGCCTAGAGCTCACTCCGCTGATTTCGACCATGGATGCGCCAGCTGGTCGAAAGCCAAGTGGCATTGTGCACGCGAGACCCGACAACAAGTTACCAAATGCATCTCCGGCGATCGCACCTTGCACAGCGCGAAAGTCTACTGCTTTTTTGTCCTCATAAGAAACTTGTTGAATCCCAACTGCACCACTAATGGTTTGCATGGTACACACTAAGGCAACCAAGACGAATGCAGGAAGCAATACCCAAAACTCAGATTTGAATTGCAGATCCAAGAAAACAGCTTCAAATTTCGGTAAACCAATCCAAGCAGCGTTAGCGACACGTTCAATGTCGTATAGACCAAACAAACTGCCGATGATTGAGCCGAGCACGATTCCGACAATAGGTCCCCAAAACCTCATGACATTTTTTCCAACCATTGTGATACCAACTATGAGAATCATGGTGGCGAACGCACTAATACCGGCGCCAATGAGCGAGAAATCTTCCAAACCAAAGTTAGATTGGTCGAATAGCACCGGCATAATCGTGATTGGCGTGAGCATGAGAACAGTACCAGTTACGGTCGGACTCAACATGCGGCGTAAGAAAGAAAGGTGGGTGGATAGTAAGAATTCAACTAATGCGAGACACACTACCAAGGTTGCTAGCAATGCAGGACCTCCTGCAGACAGAGCTGCAATACTAACGGCAATGGCAGCTATAGCTGGTCCAACAGCAAGAATGTAACCTGCCCCGATTCGACTAATCCGTCGCGCTTGAATGATTGCCGTGATTCCAGAAATAGCAACTGAAGCAAACACAGCCCACTGTAAAACTGCTTCTGGTTGACCCGCGGCGCGAAAGACGACGGTAGGAATCATGATCACACCCGGTAGCACAAGGCAGGCAATTTGTGCGGCAACTCCAACGTTTACAGAAATAGGGGTTGCCGCATCTGGATGACGATTGAAACGAGAGTTGTCGTTTGATTCTTTGAGCTTCATTGCTTTACGACTAGGACAGCACTGCACCTAGCTAGTATTGTGAAATGAATTATCTCGACGAAAAAGCTAAAGTTTGTTGTATATTTAACAAATTTTGTTCAATATACAACAATAAACTAGAGGATTCGTCGTCGGGACGAGACAATGTACAGAATTTACAAGTTGAATGTAACCTGGTACACTGCAGGCAAATCAAGTACTAAGGACCTTGTTTATCCGTTAAACTTGGAATGAGTACGACATGTCGAGTTTCGATTTCTTTGTGAAACCGCTCGGGAAGCTTGGACCAGTCCCGGACTTCCACAAAAAAAGGAATCCAGGACTCTCGTAACGCATTTCTCAATCCAGCCATTTGCATAAACGGAATTTCCGATAAGTCAGGTGCTCTTAAAACCAAATCAAGATCACTGCCGTCATGACTACGACCATTGACACGACTACCATAAGCCCAAACCTCGACTCCGGGAACATAAAAACGCAACATCGGTTCGAGGATATTGCGATGCTTTTCTGACAAGTGTAATTCTTTAGGCATCATTTCTCCTTTCGATTGTGTCGGCAAGTAATTTAGCGTCTTCAATGAACAAGGGTAACTGTTTCAAAGTGTTTTCTGCGAACTTTTCTCCATACTCATGTGCCGTATCATTACGTAGGTCGCGATACCCTAGCCAACGCTCGGTCGATTCTTCATCCATCAAGTCACTGAGATTTGCTTGCCGGAAGAGATCCTTGAAAGTTAGTGAATCAGCCTTCTTATTGCTAGAGATAAGGTGCAAGGAGTTTACGCATTAACTTGCCACATTGTTCGATCACTACTTCAAACTCTTTGATACATGATGCACGCCTCTTTTCATATTCAGCTCCTTCCTCTTCGCTAGACTGAAGGACATCGCGCAAGTACTCTTTTAATGCTGCAGTATATCTCTTACACGAAATTACTGACAGTCCTTGATTGATCCTTTAATATCTCTCAAAATCGCTAGACCAAATGTTTGTTTTCACTAATAAAGCATAGAGATTTATCGACGGTAAGTCGAGAGCGCCTGCGGCCACGTTAAGAGGTACTTCAGGTGGGGACTTTTTTGTCTCTTCGGTGACTACGATTGGACTGCCCAGTAACTCAGATTCTACCATCAATGCTGTGGCTAAAACGTATGGATCTGCTTCCTGTCTGTTAAACGGTTTGCTAGTGTCTAAGGTGAGTCGAGCAACGGGATCGTTCATCACCTTCTTCACTTCTTCGAAACAATTCCCAAACTTACATCCCTTTTCCTTGTTTTTTCTTGCCCAAATCAAGGGTAGATCGGCTTTTTGTTCTGGGTACTGTTCAAGCTCAACTAACACCTTGGGTGGATATGTTAGACTGTCATATTTACAAAGTTGGGTTAACTCATCAAAAACTGTTTGTTGATTACTTTGACCTCGGACGAGATGCTTAACTTTGATTATTGAAGAGGTGTCAAATACAAATATTTTGCTCGATGGAATATCCATCTAGACTAACTCATCTGACGACATCCTAACATAGTCCCAGATATCTAGTTCAGAAATAATTCCTGCGCTGTAAGCTTCCCGAACCGACGAAAGGCAACTTCCATAGGTGTCTTGCCGACAAACGGCGCGAGTACGTTTATCATTGAGCTCACTTTTACCACCTTTCCCTTTCCGATCAAATTTAATTTCTAATCGTCTATAGTCCTCCCATTGCGCAAATCCAATCTCGATCAATCGAATCAGAGCAGCTTTTCTGCTAACAGACAATTTGTTTGCAATCTTCCCAGCTCTCTTGATTGGATCTGGTTCGTGTATGCTTTTGTTGAACTCTACAAAATCTTGTTTAGGCATTAAAAAGGACGCTGCAAATTTTTCACACCATCTCTCAATGTAATCGTTGGTGGCGTGATTGGACATTTCGTCATAAGCTTCAGCGCAAGCAGAACTAGTTCGTGTGAGGATATGTCCGAGTTCATGAAAAAGAGTGTAGTTTCTAACTGATGCGTTCCAGGTTGTACTAACACCTATGGCTGGGGGAGTACCTGTTACTATCGAAAATCCCCGAATCAGCTCTTTTTCAGCCTTAACTTCGTCCAAAAATTCCTTCTCATTTCGCTCTATTCCTATTGGGTAGAGGAAGACTAGAATTCCCATTTTTTCTACCAAAATTCTCCAGTTTCGGAAAGCCGTAGAAGCAGATGTCCATGATATTTGTGTGTCAAACGAGACCCCAAAGTACTCTTTTCGAATCTTATCTGCAATGCTTTCGGGATCTTCGTTAGACGAATAATTTGGGTAAGAACGTCCGATGACTCCCAATTCTTCTTGAATTTCACCAATGAATTTTTTGACACGAACCGCATCACGAATCGCATGTCTCGCTGTCGGTGACAAGTTTTGGTTTATCACACCACCAGAAGATCTCAATTCAACGACTAGTTCTGAAGTAGGCGGTGGAGAGTCCATAAAAAATACTGCGTCTGGGCGTTTTAATCTTGACGCGAGTCGTTTGAATTGTGTTAGATTAGGTTGTTCTTTCCCGGTAATCCAGTTATCTATCGTCCCATGCGGGAAGTTAAAGTATTCGTCTAGGTTTTCCTTCGGGATACCCGAAGTCTCGACTGCCCAGGACAAGGCATGCCTGCTAATCGGTACGAAGGTCATTGGAGTGTGTCATGAAGTTCATGGTTGCTAATGGTCAGTACGTTAGTAGGTGACTCTATAAATTTTACTATAAGTCTGATATCTAAAGGTGCATCGTATTTTCGGAAGATTCTTGTTCTTGTTGAAATTTAATTTTCCTAAACTGTTCGCTACTCTTGCACCGAGCACAATTGAAAACTTTTACACAATTGTCCACATTCTGAACTGTCGGATATACATCTCAATCCACACAAACCTAATCGTCTGTAACCTCATTGAAAAATCCTTCCAAAATAGTCGAAGACAATGACCTTTTACAAAGTCATGAGCAACAATTGAGTAACTTGCAACTCAATACTAGATTCGATTTCCTAGTCAGTGAAAAGAGGATATCACGGTAATTTTGGTTTACGCGAACTGAGGACTTTGATTCACCCAGTTAAAACCATCGTCTTTTGTAATCAATGCTACTTCGATATGTTTCGCCAGAGAGTTAATTTTGAGCGATAACTTTTGTTCAATCAAACTCAATTGTGCCAAACTTCGAGCAATGCGAGCCAACTCGGCGATTGGACGCGTCGCAAGAGTATTCAATACCTCCTTGACTCTGGATTGAACTAGAAACTCGTACTGAGCAAGAAGATTCTCTCCTCGAGACAGTTGATATAAAAGGTTCTCGGTAGGAATTTTTCGAGCCTCTATATCGTTTAAAGTGGTACGTAGACGTTCAAACTCAGTTGACAAAGCATCAACGACCCGACCTAGTCCTTGCTCTTGTAGACATAATTCTGGATACCGACCAGTAAGGAATCCACTTACCACTCGATTGTCAGGAAATGCCTCGATTAATGCTTGGTTTGCATTATCAATTCGTTCTCCTCCCGATACTTTCCACTTGAATACATCACAATACTTGCCTGTTACGACTAGTGTTTGCATTACAGGAAAAAACTCCTGTTGGCCAAACCCTGCGATTACCAAACCTGAGTTCATCTCATTCTCGCAATCTAACTTGTAAATTAATAATTTTGCGATCTGTTTGAGTTGATCAATAGATTCCTGTTCTAGCGGCCATAGTTCAAATACCTTTGACACTATGGCGGAAATCTCGTCTGATAGTTCAGTAACAAATTCGTTAGCTTGTTGTTCCGAGAGTCCCTCTGCATCGCCTAGGTTTGACAATTTGAGCAACTGTTGTTGAACAATTTCAGCACATAGAGTTGCTTTGCGTTGGTCATCGACTAAAGAACTCGCACAAAGGAGTTCAACTTCATTTTTGACTTGTATGCACACAGATTGAAAATTGAGTAGAAAATACCGTTGCTGTGCTTTGATGGGAAACATGGTGTTATGTTGCTTTAGAAAGTTGATTAAAGCAAAACCGTACTCCTCGAGTCTTGGAAAGCTCGTGTCGCCCAAAGATTCTCGAAAAACCGTAATGATCGTCTCCCATGGGATACCGAGTAACGACGCATTGTTGTACACCATCACCCCAACCGGCTGTACGTCTGATATCGAAAACAGTTGCGAACCGGTGTTGCCGCGTTTTTTGTGTACACGGTTTGAGTACACAGAGATCACACTGTCGGCTGCGAGTGCGATACCAGTCTTGTTCATTACTACCACTTCTGTTATCATTGTTTGTTCTCCTCCCTTATGTGTGTTTTGTATATTTGAACAGTTAAACCTCATATTGTATGTATAGACAGTTTAATTAAATTTCAAGGGGGAAATTGAATTTTTTTGAAAAATTTGTGTTTTTGTTCATTTTTCAACAAAAACAAAGAGAAATCGTGGTCGCGAATCGACTATGAGTAAGGGCAGTCGAGGATGTGTAAACCACTAACGACAGCACCGCGTACCATCACTCAGTGATTTCAGGGAGTTTTCTTTACGTTACCGTCGATGAACGGGTTAGGATCTCGGCGAGGAGTTTCAGGGATGCTGAGCGAAGCTTGATTCCGTTATTCGCTACGTCTGAGAAGATTGACGACCGTATCAGAGACCAGTTCTTTACGTAATCTCGCTTCAAATACCAAACGTTCTGTCTCAGCATCGAGGTCATTAATGAGTTGTTCGACGTGTTCGTCAGCGACGGGATTTGCATGAACTTCAGGGAGTTGACTACTCGAAAGTAAGATACGTCGGGCTAAAAAAGCTTTTTCGACCTAACTCGTAAAATACACAAAACACAATTGACCTATCGTTAAGAACTATGCTCATGAAACTGATATTCCGTTCTGTTGTAGTCGTTATCGCCACTAATCGTGTTCACAGTGAAGTGTCGGATTCAAATCCCGCCTCTTAAAGAGTATCACTCAACGTATCTAATCCTAAATCTTGAAATTTCGTATAATATCTAGTAAGTACCAATAATTCGTGAGGAATATTATGAGTGAGCATCAATCCACACGTACCGAGTCTTATACAACTACACTGACAACCAATCCCAAAGTAGATGAAGACAATGTCGTAACTCAAAATCAAAAGCAAGGTTTGAGTAACTCACAACTCAAAACCCAATTCGATTCTTTAGTGAATCAATGGAGAGAAGATACCAGAGTTCTGTCGGATGCGGCACTAATTTTTGAACATCCAGCATATCAATCGATCATTTCAATCGGAGAGCCGATGCTTCCTTTCATTCACGAAGATTTATTGAATGGAGGTGGACACTGGTACTATGCACTACGAAAGATCACAGGATACACTCCAAAAAACCTTAAGAGTCGGAAATCATCTGAACTACGACGAGCGTGGCTTCAGTGGTTAAATCAAAGAGTTCTTCTTTGATGCCTCGAAGTAAATCCTGCATGGATTCGTGCTAGTAGTGTGTCTGTCGAATTACTTCCCAAGGTTAGACGCATCAAACCATACGATCACTAGTCCTCAGAGCTCAGAATATAACTGTATCGCGTGGGCAGCTGGTAGACATCCTCAAGACGAGGAATGGTGGTGGCCGGTACCGGAAGATGAACCTCAATTATTTTGGCCTGATGGCGTCTCCAGAGTTGTTTCTATCGAAAGCTTTGTAAACGCATTTACGACGTTAGGTTATCGAGAATGTGTCTCTGGAGAGTTTGAAGAAGATTTAGAAAAGGTAGCCCTTTATGCGATTGATGATAGACCAACACACATGGCGCGGCAATTAGATGATGGTAGTTGGACTAGTAAGTTGGGAGAACTAGAGGACATTTGCCACAAAACACTAGATTTATTAGAAGGGGACTACTACGGGAGAGTTCAGGTGTTTATGTGTCGACCACGATGCAAGTGAATGAAACGGTAACTACAAAAAAAGTGCATAACTGGCTTAACGGTCTCAAGTCCAAAGAGTTGGATCTGATTAAACCTCTTAAGGTAGTGTAAATCCTGTAAGTGCGCCTCAAGGATTAGGATTGACGTTACCGTCGATTATTGGATTAGGATCTCGGCGAGGAGTTTCAGGGATGCTGAGCGAAGCTTGATTCCGTTGTTCGCTACGTCTCAGAAGATTGACAACCGTATCAGAAACCAGTTCCTTACGTAATCTCGCTTCAAATACTAAACGCTTTGTCTCAGCATCAAGGTCGTTAATGAGTTGTTCGACGTGTTCGTCAGCAACGGGGTTAGCATGAACTTCAGGGAGTTGACTCCCCGACCGTAAGATACGCCGGGCTAAAAAAGCTTTTTCGACAGTACGGGCAACGGCGATTTCGGCAACAATACGCTCCATCACTATGGAACGTTCAGTATGGGGGAGTTCACGAATACTCTCGATCACGTCGCGAGTGATTGCAATTCCGGGAGCGGAAATCTTTTCGAGCATTGCAAGGGTAGGGACGTTGGAACTGTTCACAATCTGCTCTAGCTCAGTTTGTTGTTTCTCTTCCTCTTCTTCTAAGAGTGGAGTTAACCCAAAACCAGGTTTTGTTTTTTTGTCACAACCTTCACAGGTTGTGACTTCATGCTCGCCTAAGACCTTAACGACCCATTTTGAGATTGCAGTGGGACTATTCCATACCTGAGTCAAACGTTGGTCATCCTTGACTGGTACGCTACTCTTGGCATCGACAGCACGATTCAACTGAATATTGAAACCAGCTTGCACTACATCCGCAGTGAGTTCAATTGGATCTTGCCCCTTACCACCGGCGTTACCTCCAATCCATGGGAGACCATTAGAGCCACTGGACTGTTCGACAGATTCCTTCGCTTTCACAACACTACCACCACCCAGACCCATTTGGACTTTCCAGTCGTTACCTTTCGACAATACGATGAGATCTTCATACGGGTTTTTGTTATTGCCGATCGCGGCTTCGATTTGTTCGCAGGATTTCGTAGCTAGATCGACGGTGAGTTCAGCACGAACTAACGCGTTTTGGAATAAGTCATAAAGACCCGGATTCGCGCGTTGCAAAATGACTGCGGGTAACGCGGCGATTGCACCGGTAGCGGCCTGAGTCATGGCATTCAGCATGTTCTCGGCACCTGTCTTCACTTCATTCAGTGTGTCTGTTACAGCAAGCACCGGATCAAACTTCATGCAACTATAGCCCAATCCTAGTTGAGCACTACCACCAATCGAAACACTTTGGACTTGGGGATTAGCAGAAGCCGAAACTGGTTTAGCCCCACCGATTTCATAGTACCAGATGCCTTCTTCAGGTGGAGAAGCTGGTCCGCTGTATAAACCTGTAGAGAGAAAGGTTATTGCAATACAAAAGAGAAGAAATTTAATAAGATTCATGGATACCCCTTTACGTCGTCCGAACCTAGGAATGTTTGGCCACCTCGTGGACAACACTTATAGGGTCGCCAGAGGGTCCACATATAACTGTTCTTTACATCCGTTTTATCGCCACCCCAGTCAGCAAGCGTTGTTAAATCATTCGTACCAAAGGCTTCGCAGGATTTACTCTTGACCGGATGGAGCATTTGGAATTTACCCGTGGCGCCGTTCGCTTCTTGCAGACTCAGTGGTGGCCATTGATTAGATCGGGTGGTGTTAGTGAGTTTCTTTCGGACACGGGATTTTCCACCATTGATCGCAATATCAGAAGCGCGTTGCGCAATGACCGCTGCGGCTTTGGGGGGACTCGGTTGGTTAACCCAACCACTACGAGGATAAACCGACCCCCACGTGAACGTTGGGAAATTACCGATCTCACGTTTACCAGGCGAAAACAGGTTGATATTCCAGACTTCAAACTCTGGATTTCGCCACGCGATAATATCAAGTAACGAACTGTAGTGAAACTTCAATGGTCGAGTAGTGGACTCACAGAAGAAGTCCGCGCCTTTGAACGACAAGTTTTGTAACGGATGGCCGATCACGTCGGCTTCAAAGAAACGAGTATTGCGACTATACGTGGTGGGATTTGTGGCGGGATCAGTACCTTGGCTGGATAATGCATTACGGAGATGTTTTGGGAGGAGTTTTTTAATGGGTTTAAAACTTTGTTTCGTGAGTTTTTTGACTTCTTTCCAGGGATGGGAGTTGATAGTCGGATAAACCGAAACAACAAGATCGGGACGATAGTGTCCGATCTTCGGCGTCACGACGATCTTACAACCGAAGAGATTGCATTTCAGCCAGAAGCATTCGCCAATAAGTTTCCAGTTGAGGCAGTTGGGTAGGGCTTCAGTGGTTTGTTTAATGATTTTTGGGGTGGTTAGTTCCGATTTTGTTGAAGTTGTTGAACTGTTAGAAGTAGTTGCTGCATAAGCAGTTTGGGTTGGAAGAATCGATGCTAGGGTTATCAACCCTAGCAACAGTGAAAATGTGAGTAACCGATTAAATTTGGGTAATTTGTGGATGAGCGTTTGAGTTAACTTTAGTATCAGATGTTTGGTTAAATGTTGCCCTATATGTTGTGTTGAATGTTGGTGGTACATGGTTGGTCAATTCCCAGAAATAGAAACCCGGATGGTTTGAAAAAAAGTGTTAAGGGGGAATTGTGGGGATTTGCTTGTGAGAAGGTAGGATTTTCTACGTCAGTGGATTGAGTGATTTTTTCTCAATAACGGTAACTGTGTCCTCTCTTGTAGTCAACTCGTTTACGAAATCTAGTGTGCGTGGACGATCGAGTGTTACATTCGTAGAAAGTTAAAAGAGCCCTTCAAGCGTGACTATCTTGCTCTACATTTTCTCGCCGACAGTCTCGTTAATCACTGGAAGACGCCTCGGATCAAATCGGCTAGGAACTATTTACAAACCCGACGGTAAGACCATCTGGATTTCATTCACTGTTCAGTTTGAGCTTCGCGTACAAAATCGAATCTCTGCAAAGATGGCATTCTAAAAGTGAATACCGTTTTCTGTTCTTGGTTTGAAATCGCAAAATCGCCCAGATTTATGATGTCCATACCAATTAGACAATTGAAAGTGTCGAGTATTGCTTCTACGACGAATAACCCCTCTATACAGACTTGGTTTGGTAGCCATAAGTTTACCAAGTAAGTATTGACCTGTCTGTTTCCATGAGCACCCATCGCAGAAATCGTACCGACGGGTTCTAAACCTAACCGCTGAGCGGTAATAACAGAGATACATGAATGAGTTGCTCCAGTATCCCAAAGCGCGGAAACTTCCGAGTTTGCCGACGGAACAGTAGGATCACTAATTTTGCTTAGGTAGCAACTACTCGTTAGAGTATTTGAGATTCTGTCAAATTCTATCGTGAAAGCTCTTGCATCGAAGACATCTGTCCGCCTACTCATGCAAACCGCGCACGTGAATGAAATGTCGCGGTGTAAGCTTCATCTCCTGCAGATACTAACTGAACTAAAAACGTACCTAGCTCATGAGTTTTTGAAGTCTCGAGTACAGCTTGTGTTGCAGTGTCGAAGGTACCGAGAACTTCATCCTTTTTTATCACGATGTATTTTCCATCGTACTTCTTAACAAATTCATCTTGATGTTTTAGATAGTAATCGAATTCTCGTATTAACTTTGCTGTCACGATCACTTAACGCCTAAAACTTGAACTACCCACTTTGAGATTGCAGTACGATTGTACCATGCGTTTATCGGTTTTCGTTACTGGGTTCTTGTAATGATTTGACACGTTTTCGAAATTCCTTAACTGCGTTTTTCGCGCCAGCGAATTCTAGATTATAAATGTATATTTTTTGGTCGTTTCCTTCAAACTCCAATTTAAGTTTTTCATCGTCAGCTAAATCGTCGAAGAAGTCTTTAGTATTGTAAGTTTCGTTTAACGAGATTACGACGTTTTTTATACCTCCTGCGTTATCGAAATTACGCGCTTCGTCGCCCGAGTCCCAACCATCTAAGTCTAGTAGTGTGGTATCGTCGGAGTTGCGGCGCCAAAGGTAAAAACGACCGAGTTCTACTCTGAAATGTATCCAATCAGGTTTAGCGTGACGTACACTCACTGTCAATTGGCGGTTTTCTAATTCACAGCTCATTTCCGTCGTATAGTCTTCAAAACCGTACATGTCTTTCATCTCGCGATAGCTCTCATCGTCGTACTTCAAAGTGACATCTTGAACGATGCAATCTCCATGGATTGACTCGTTTGAAGGAATTTTTGTCGGTTCAACGACCGGTGAGGCAACAACCAACGGTGAACCCATCATGAATACTGTGCCGATTAGGTATACAGAAGATTTTGGAGTTAAATTGTTCATTGTGTTGCAGTTACGGTAAGTTTTTAAAGATCGTAGGGTTCAATTCGAGATTTGATTAGATTTTCTCGGTTCGCGTCTAGTTGTACCATTTGTCTATTGGTTTTCGTTACTCGTTTCTTGTAAGGATTTGACTCGTTTTCTAAATTCCTTAACTGCCTCTTCCGCACCATCGAATTCAACAGTATTTACATGTTTTTGATCGTATGCTTCAAACTCGAATTTAACTTCTTCATCTTCAGCGAGATCATTGAGGATGTCTTTGGGTTTGTAAGTTTCCTTTGATGAGATTTTGAGGTTCCATATGAAGCTTCTGTAAACGGACTCGCCTTCTTCGGGGTCCCATTCATCATCTATACCTTTAAAATAGCGTGGCGTGTCGTCGTCTGTGCTCCAAAACCTAAAACGATCGAGGTATATATCGATCCTTATCCGATCAGGTTCCTCGTGAGGTACACCCACTATAACTAGGTGGGTACCCGATTCACACTGCATCTTCGTCCCATGCTCTTCAGAATCATCGGGCCATTTCAAAGTGATGTCTTTGACTATACAATCTTCAAAGATTGACTCGTTTGCCGATGTTTCCTCGGGTTCAATCACAATGACCGGGGAGGCAACAACCAACGGCGGACCAAAAAAGAATAATGCAACGATCAGGTATACATAAGGTTTCGATGTTTTGATGGTCATTGTGTTGTACCTATGGCAGTTTTGACAAGAACGTTTGGTTCAATTTGTAATTTGAAGTGGTAAGGTTTTCTTCATTGCGGCTGTCGAATGCGAAGAGTCGTTGTGATCGAGACTGGTTTGTCCATTAGTTTGTCAGTCTTCAGTGTTCGAGTTTTGTAATGATTTGACTAGCTTTCTAAATTCCGTAACTGCCTCTTTCGCGCCATC
>VXYV01000049.1:33821-37814 GCA_009845835.1 Gammaproteobacteria bacterium
TAACTGCCTCTTTCGCGCCATCAAAGTTAACCGTATCTACATGTTTTTCGTCGTTCACTTTATACGCGAACTTGAGCTCTTTACTTTCCGCTAAATCATTGAGTATGTCTTTAAGTGTGTAAGTTTCCTTTGCCGAGATTTTGAATTTCTCAGTGTTTCCTGTCTCAGCATTCTCTTCGGTGTACCAGCCTGAAAAGTCTATTTTTGAGGTGAGGTCGATGCTGCCTCGCCAAAACTCAAAACGATCAATTTTTATCAAGAAATTCATCCATTGAGGTTCGGAGTGATTCACCCCGAGGTGAAATTGATGGTTATCCGATTCACATTGCATTTCGGTATGATGCCCAAGGACCTCATAAGGCTCTTCATGAAGAATAGGTTTACCATCTTCATCAACTTCAACGTATCCTGTACCGAGACCAAGCTTCACGGTGATGTCTTGAACGACGCAGTCTTCATAGATGGACTCGTTTGAAGGAAAAGGTTGCGGTAATCTCGAGGCAATCATAAATGGTCCTGCCATAACGAATAGTGTGCCGATTAGGTATAGAAAAGATCTTAGTGTTGTGGTGTTCATTGTGTCGAACCTATGTCATCTTGGAGTGGATCGTTAGGTCTGTCCGAGAATTTATCGGTCTTCTTCATTGTTCGATTTTTGAAATGACTTGACTCGTTTTCTAAATTCCTTAGCTGCGTTATTCGCGCCGTCGAATTCAATAGTCTTTTCATGTGTGTGAGCGTTTGTTTCAAACTCGAATTTAAGCTCTCCATTTTCAGCTAGATCGTTGAGGATGTCATTGGGTTTGTACGTTTTTTTGTTGAGACTTTGACGTTTACCTGTTTAGATCCACTGAACCTGAATTCAATCTCTCCGTTGACGATTACCTGTCTTACTCTTTCAGATAGGAAATCACTCTTTTCTTCGGTGATACTTCCAAATAAAGATGGTGCGGTGTCGGCTTTGAGAACAGGTTTGAAATTTTCGAAGTCTCGATCGAGGTATACACCGATCCATATCCAATCAGGTTTCTCGTTATCGATGAACACTGTAATACTGCGGTTACCTGCTTCACAATTCATTTCCGTTGAATTTCCTTCAGACCAGTCGAACTCATTGGCCCGGAATTCAACTTTTTGCTTCCAGGCGATGTCTTGAACTATGCAATCTCCATAGACAGCCTCGTTAGAAGGTGTTTTTGTCTGACTTAAGACCGGGCTGGCAATAATCAACGGCGAACCAAAAAGGAAGAATGCGGCGATTAGGTATAAAAAACTTCTGGGTGTTGTGTTGCTCATCGTGTTGTTCCTATGTCAGTTTGGAAAGGATCGTTTGGTTCAATTGCTATTTCGATAGGGTTAAGTTTTCTTCATTGCGGTTGTTGAACGCGAAGAGTTGGTGTGATCAAGTCTGGTTGTCCATAAGTTTATCAGTCTTCGTTACTCGTATTTTGTAATGATTTGAATCGTTTTCTAAACTCCTTAACTGCATTTTTTGCACCATCAAATTTAAGGGTTTTTACATGTTGGTGAGCATTTATCTTATACTCGAATATAAGTTCGTCATCTTCAGCGAAATCACTGAGGATGTCTTTGGGTTTGTAGGATTCTTTTGAATCGATTTTAACTTTTACCTGTTTGAATCCTTTGAACCAGAAATCACTCTCTCCTTGGTTGATTACCCGACCCAATTCTTCGGATTTAAAAGAACTATTGTTGTCTGATACATGCCCAGTTAAAGAGGGTGCCGTAGAGTCATTGAGGACAGGTTTAAAATTTTTAAAATCTCGATCAAGGTATATATCGATCCTTATCTGATCAGGTTCCTCGTGTAATACCTGCACTTCAAATCGGCGGAGCCCGACTTCACATCGTAATATCGTCTCATTCTCCTCAGAACCATACACATCCTCCTCCACGTAGTAATCTCGATAACGTTCATCGTCGTATTTCCAAGTGATGTCTTGAACTTCGCAATCTCCAAAGATTGCCTCGTTTGACGTTATTTCCGATGGAATAAGGGGCATGGAGGCAATAATGAGCGAGGCGGCAAAAATAAATGATGCGACGATTAGGTAAGTAAGAGAAAGTCTCGGGGTTGTGGTGTTCATTGTGTCGTACGTTTGGTAGTTTTGAAAGGATCTGTCTTGCCGCGACTAAGGGTTGGAACCTTTGAATCTGAGTGAAATTGAATTATATGACATCATGCAACTTCACTGAGGTCGCCTTCAAGTATTACATCTCTACATACGTTGATTCCCTGGCTGGCCGCGGAATCTCAGCTTCGGAGATTTGCGCGGTTTTTCTGAAAGTTTATAACGAATATAAGGGACATCTTCTACAGTTCGGTCGTCGCGTTTGGAATCATCAACCAATGCGCGAGGTCTCCCACCCGTAACGCTGTTTGTTCTGTGTTCAAATAGGTGGGTGCATCGGTTCGTTCTTCAGGTACAACTTTAGTTATCCCAGCTTCTCCTCGTGAGTCGACCCGTCCACAAACGTTAGTTGGTGCTGGGGTTTCTGTAATACCTTCGATGCCTTTTGATGCTTGCCTCATGACCTTCAAAGTGTTCTCAGCGTCCGTCATGTCTTTGTTAACGGTGTCATTCGCCGCAATTACCGGATCAAACTTCAAGCAACTACAACCCAAGCCTAGTTGAACACTACCACCAATCGAAACACCTTGGAATTGGGGTTAGCTGCTACTGAATTCGGTTTAGCACCCCCGATTTCGTAGTACTGGACTCTTTCTTCAGGTGGAGAAGCAGGTCCGTTGGATACACCTGTAAGAAAAAGACTGTTGCAATCAACAAAGAAAGTATTTAGTGAGATTCATGGGTACCCTTTTACATTGTCTGAATCTATTAATTTTTTTGGGAATATATACATTACTTGACAGAATGGTTTTTGGGTTGGTGAAAAGTTGATTACCTTCACACGTATATCGCAAACTCTGTGGTGCAGTAAAAATCTATTTCACCGATGGAGTGTCTAACCATGCCGCACAAACGGACAGTATTCATTATTGCGATTTTGAAATAGTCAAAGATAGTTTCGACAGTAATTTGGGAGGCGAAGGTAATAAAAGTGCAGAGGGTGTGATGTTTCATGAACTCGCCATGCAGGGCACGACATATTCGTCGATGATGAATTTAACAATCAAGAATTTCAAGATGCGTATGAGTTTGCGTTGGATTACTACGAAAATTGTTGTCACGGAGACCATATTGAAAATGGACATAGTGGATGGGAATGACTACTATGGGACAACTAATGACAAAGAGTGGTTCGCAGAGTTCGCCCTAACCTATTTCTACCGAAATCGTGCCGAAGAACCGAGAACGAACCGAGATCTACATATCGACCATTACTGGTTATTGCGAAGGATATGGGAGTCCGACTACTAAGCATGAGATCAGTAATTTGTTACAATAATTTTTGACAAAATGTTTTAGCCATCCCGAGTTTACTATGAAAAAAGTGCTTATTATCATTAGTGCTATGCTTGTTGTGATTGCAACTACAACTGCAGTTGTTTTATTTGCACAATCGGATTCTGAAGATGATTCCAATACCTGCAAATGGGTCGCACAAAATCAGTTAACAAGTGCGGGTGACTATCATTCTCCGTATTTCGTAAATTCGTTGTATTGGAACGAATGCACTGGTGACATATACCATATTACTGTGTGGTATTATTCGGACGGAACTACAAGAAAAGATTTCACAGTTACGAAAATTGATTTAGATTAGAGCACGTAAAAATTATTGGAGAATTAAATGCGTAAATTTCTTGTTACGTTTAAATTAAGCTATACGCTAGTTAGTAAATTTTCAAAAACAGTATGACGTGGGAGCATCTATCGAAAAACGACATTGATACTTATATAACGTTGCCGAAGAGAATAACCATATCAATTGAATCAGCACCTCAATGGTCTTACAAACACGGTCATCGGCAACTGACATATCGAGCTGTAGCAAGAGATGGTACAG
>VXYV01000030.1 GCA_009845835.1 Gammaproteobacteria bacterium
GGTATAGATGATTGGTATATCCTTAAGTAACTTCTATTTTCTGATTTCCTTACCCAAGGCAAATTTTGACCAACCAAGATTACAATGCTTTTCATAGCTATTGCCAGGTAGAAGGGATCAGAAATGACCCCTGCTACCTGGATAAAGAAGGACTATCGCACTTGAACCAGAAAAAGTTCAAGTGCGATAGTCCAGGCAATTTGATTTAATGGATGTGCTTATGAGTCACGACTCATCACGAATGTACAAGCGGTTGATTGTGTTTCCACAATATTGATTACGCGATTGTTTGGGAAAAGTGTAACCGGTATTGCTTCTTCCAGCTGTAATGGTACGAAATATATCTCACTTGGAAGAAAATAATGCCCGTTGCAGTAGTGGGCACCGACACCGATTACACAAGTCGGAATCTAAGGCACTTGCTCCGAAATTACAAGCATGTTCCAAAACTTGTGGCATTGCGACATTTTACTCGGTCGTTTGAATGCCAAGATCGTTGCTGAAATCCCAATCCAACATAGTAACAGGTATGCGGTAAAGCCAAACTTCTCATGTATAAAGGGATTATTGTACTCCTTATCTTGTCTTGCAATTCTGTATTTGTTTCACTTTGTTCCAGTAATGGAATACGAGAAACAAGGAGATGATTTGAGTACCATGCCTATACTTTCATGAAGCAGAAAATCTCCCCAATCATCTCTGATATTCCCCTGCTATTTCCCTAACAAACATGAACGGTGTCGTTCATCTGGTCGTACTAACCTGAAGACTGGGAATATTCATGGATCCAGGGGGAAACCCAATCAACACTTGGTAACCCACCACTACCAGCAAATAGATCAAAAGGCGCCCTACTCCTTTGTAGTGTTGCAAACCTCAAGAGATCTATTCGGGGGAATTCAAAAAGGCCGTGCTTCAAACAAAACCGGCAAGGCTGGTTTGGGGGGCTGAATTGAAATACCAAGCATACCCCAATTCAGATTGTTTTATTAATGACCAGGTATTGAGTCTGGAGACAGGTATTTTTACCAGATTGTCAATACCAAGTACGGATACAGGTTAGTCTTCGTCACCGATTTTAGGGTTGTCGTGAAACAGCCTGATGTTGTCGAAGAGAATGCAGAACTGATCCAACATGGCTTGCTGTACCGGTGACGACTCCAATCTATCAGTGACCTTCCGAAGGCCATTGATGACTGTCGTATGATCCCGGCCACCCATTATTTTGCCGATTTCCTGCAGGGAATGGGGTGTTGTCTGGTGGATGATGTACATCAGCATGTGACGCCTCATGACAATATCCATTTTGCGGGTCCTGGAATTGATGATCCCTTTTTCCATTTGCTCGGATTCTTCCATGATTTCCGCAAAGAGTTGGGGAGGTATCCTGTCTCTGTCACAAATGTCCTTGATAATAATACGATCAAGTTTCAGCAAGCCCAGTTCGGTTCCGATCTTGAGGGCTTGCCACCGATACATGATGGCATGGCCAAGACCCTTCCTGGCATATCTCCGTTCCCATTCCTCGCGGATCAGGGTGAAAACACCATCAACACTGGCATCTTCATCAGTGAAGTGTTGTGTGCTTTGTAACTTTTTCAGGGATTCAATGATAAACCCGTTCTGGACTGACTGATCCGTGAAGATCTTCTTGAGTGAACGTTTTTTCATGCGATTCACCTTCCCGAGTATTTTCCCCACATAGATATCCCACCACAAGTATTTGCAGTAGGAGGTGAAATGCCTCTCGTGAATGGCCTTGCAACGGCGGTCGTTGGTATTGACAACCCAACTGAGAAAAACCGGTCTGGTTATACTCCCATCTTCGGTTTCCAAAGGTGTAACAACGATCCGGTCGATGCCCGCCCTCGATTTGCGAACAACATGGTTGATGTGACGAAAGGTGGTCTCAGCAGCCAGAAAGGTGAAGATGGATGACTTGATCTGTACCCACAGCACCTTACCTTCCCTGTTTTCCATTGTTATGCTGTTTTTCAACGGCAAATTGTCAATGGCGATACTGTCCAGAATCTTGATAAGAATACCATCATTCCGTCTGATAATGCTCGACAGGATTTTGTGAATGATTTGTTTCATTATTGCCTCCATGGGTGGCTATATTGGTTATTATTACTTCAAGCTGACTGGTACCATGTGCCGACCGGCCTGAAACGAGATTGGAGTTAAAAGTTGATCCACAGAATTTTTATTAAGCAGATCAACTGATTAACGAGCTCCCATGGGGCTAGGGTACGAGGCAGTAATGCCTCTGATTAAAATAATGATTAATCCATTGCCGTGTCCTTTCCGTTGTGCTGATGTGTCATGTACCTTGATGGAAAAGGATTTCTAAACTTGCAAGAAGGCAAACCAGCTAGCTTAAACCCGCCAGTGGTTTGGGGGAGTTCTTTCCAGTCAAAAGGTTATATGTCAAATCGTATAAGTGAAGAAGGATCTCCAATGATGAACCCGTGGCAACAAAGGAACTGGATTGACTGTATTCCGGTTTGTCTTGTTGACTGGGCAACCATTCAAACAAATCCCATAGTAGGGCAATCACTACCATGCAGCCTGCCATGGCCTTCTCTATGGTTCCCGTGTTCTGATTTTCCCGAGAGTTTATTTCCGACAGTGTTTCTAACAAGATACCATCCGTTTCCCCAATGATATCCATTCCTTGTTGTTTTCGGCCTCTTGCCAGGGGTAATCCCTTTATCCTGAACAAACCGGTAATGGTATTTTGAGAAACCGGTCTTGGCCTGTCCGGATACTTCTCCAGGTTATCTCGATGGATGGACTGCCAGTTTGCTTTGAGTGGTTTTCTTTTGATTGGACTGAATACATGATTACTGTTACCTGTCGCTGGCAAATCCACAACCCTGGCACTTGGAAACGGATAATGAAGCATGAGCAATGCAATAACCCCACTCATGATCTCCCAGCCCCTGTCTTTTACCCCTTCAAATGTAATATTTGTCAACGCATCAGTAAGCAGGCAAAGATCTGTCCAGACAGTTGATACCAACCATTCGGGAATATCCCTTGTCTCGGTAATGGCAGAAACGTAATCCACTCTGTTGACCGATTGTGCTTTTCCGTGCCTGATTCTGAGGGATCGGTTAAGAATGGTAATGATCGTTCCCTGTTGCTGTTTGATACTGTTCCTCTTGGAGTCAATTGGCCGGATGGGCAATTGGTCGAGGATATCACATGTTTTGTGAGTTCTTCCTGATATGCTGATGTATCTACTGGAGAGATTGTTTCCCGAAGTATGTGTAATGGTTTTACCTTTCGATATTGCCAATTGCCACGAAAGCAAAATTTGCATTTGTCGAGGGAACTATAGAAATTATTCTCAACTATCAAGCCAGCTAAACCACCTTGGGAAATTAACTTGTGGATAAAATAACATCTTATTTCCGACAGCATTTCATCCCCGGTACTGAAGAAGGTCTGCCTTGATATCAGGTGATGTCATCCGACTGTTTATGCTTCAAGGGATAGTACAATCACACTTTGAAGAGTAATCCGTGCAACTGACCTTGCGAAGATACAAACTAGGCCAATGGTTATTGGGATTGGGTAAAATATGATACAATCGCCTATCCATTAAGGGTCTTGATACACCCCAAAAAATTTGTATTTTCACTCAATATAAGGAAATATTTTCTCTTGAAGCCTGTTTCATAAGTATAAAAAACAATAATTTTCCTATATTTTTGGACAGTAAAACCACCTTTGAAACCAAAAATTTTCTTCTATTTTTACAATACCAAGCATCATTTTATTGTCATTTCGACATATGAATCTGGTTCCTGAATAACCCCAGATGGTATTTAGCCAATCAATATCGGATAATTCCCTATTACACATATCCCAGCCAAATTTATTGAGGTGACCTTATGAAATTCAATTTCGAACAAAAAATCAATCTATACAAAGATGGCTTTGAAGATAAAAGGAATGATCTGCTGCATCGCAGGAAAACAGGTTCAGCCCTATCCTCGCTTTTGACCAGTATTGAGGATCCGTTGGTAGTTGCCCTTGAAGGTCAATGGGGCTCCGGCAAAACCTATTTCCTGAAGCGGTGGGTTGGCGAACATGCCAAACAAAACAAAGGCTCAACCGTGGTCTATTTTGATGCCTTTGCCCATGATTATATTAGCGATCCGTTACCAGCCCTTGTTACTGCTCTGGAAGGGCGTACAAAGAACAAAAATATCAAGAAACTAAAGAAGGTAGTGTTCAATTTGGCAAAAGCAGGAACTAGAGCGGGTCTGGCAGTTCTAACAGCTGGGGTGTCGGAAGCGGTTGGCAAAGCCTTAGGTGATCAAGTTGAAATGAACCTTGAGGAATATTGGGAGCAGGAGAAAGGGAGAAGTGCTGCCATGGAACAATTCCGGGAGGCACTTGAATCAATTATCTCTGCAGGAAAAGACAACAAGGTCATTATCGTTATTGACGAATTGGACCGATGCCGACCAGATTATGCACTGGAGGTGCTGGAAGTCATCAAGCATTTCTTTTCCGTGGACAATGTTCATTTTGTACTTGGAGTCAACTTGGAAGTATTGGAGAATATGATCAGTGTTCGTTATGGTAATAAAATTGATGCCAATGCTTATCTGCAGAAATTCATTCAGATCAAACTTGAGCTACCTGATGAGGTGGAACACCTAGCCTATCAAAATTGGGATGTATCGGTATATCTGGATCGACTCCGTGAGCAATTAAAGATACCTGAGCATGTAGGAAGACCTTTGAAATTTCAGATTGAACTGGTGGCCCGTAATAACCCCATCACCTTACGGCAAATCGAACAAATCGTATTGGCGGTAAAATTGGCAAACGATGTCTACATGACTAATGAAAATATAGAACCCGGATGCTTTGATGTTATGAATGACCTAATCATTTCCAGAATAGTACGACCAGATCTCTATCCAAAGTTTCTAGATGCAACCATCACACCTGAAGATCTCAAATCCTACCTGGGAACAAATGATAATGAATTGGGTAGGGAACGGGATCCTGATTATAATTCCAGTGCAAGTTCAAGTTATTATTCATGGCTGTATATAACAGAAAACGAACGCTTCAATGAAGCCAATGAACAATTACGACATAGAATACCAAATTTTACCTTTAGACGATATTCATTATTGCATCCTCATATAAGCCCAAGAGACATACCACAAAAAATTCAGCGAGAATGGCTTGATCTTTTCCAGTTTTATAAGCCAGATTCAGATATCAACCAGAACAACAACTGACCTGAAACTATAATAATGGATGTAGAATAATTACAATTGTTATTACAAATCAATTTACACCGCTGGTATAGACTTCAAAGCTAATTCTCCAACCTAATCCAATCCTTGCAATAAATGTCAGGATTGGAGTATTTTGGATCAGCAAACCACCTGGCAGGTGCTACTGTTATTCTATTCGGGTTTTTTCCCAGCCATGCTCCCCACCAGGAGAAACTTGAATTGGCAATAACATGGTGCTTGCAAGCCGTCATCAATCTTAAATCCTCAATAGCCTGATCAGCTAGATTATGCGTCATTACTCTCATTTCAAACGGTAGTTTGAAATGATCAATAACCCATTCGGGATCATCTGAAAACACAAACAACTTGGGGTTAATCTGGCATTGCTCGGCAATCAACCCTACTGCTTGCTCATAATATTCCCGGGAACAACTGCTAAAAATGGATATGTTCTTCTGATCAAGGTAATCTCCCCTTCTGACATGAAGGGATATTGAAGATTTAGTCTCTTGGATCTCCTGATAAATTTCCAGATTTTGACCTGTTGGCTGTGTTGTGAATTCAAAATCCGACTTAATTACATCCTTGCAATCCTGGAAAAACCTTTCGGATTGCCAATATCCCCTCAAGTAGGTGTTGTCAGTGACCTCCTCGTATTTTGGATTATAACTCAATCCTCCCTGACGAAACACCTTTGGCTTGGTAAGACCCAGTTTCCAAAGCATCCAAAGAAACCCTTTAGAAGATCTACTTGGGGGTCGTAGGGATTGAGGGATATTTTCAACCCTTATATTGAATTGGCAGTGATTCCCGCTAATTTTTTCCACCAGCATTTTATACGGCCTTCAAATGAATTGACAAGCGGTATCGAAGGGCCTTTACCCCCATGGTTCCTGTTCCTGTAATTTTCCGACCCTGAAAAACCGGCTACGAGCACATCCGGCACATGATTGTCCGCTTACGGTT
>VXYV01000041.1 GCA_009845835.1 Gammaproteobacteria bacterium
ACCGCGGACTCAGTTACCGACAAGTTTCAGGAGGTCAAACCATGAAACTACTTTTTACCATCATGCTTCTAGCTCGTTTAATTGCTCCATAACGGGTCACAAAGCACCTAGACACAAAAAAAACCCGATCACCTTTTTAGTTTCGATCGCCATCGAGGGCTTTATCGCTGCCTAGGTAAGTTCTCACACTGGTGGGGAAGACACCCAGCATCATGCCGAGTCCACATCGCTAGCCAAACGATGGAGCAAACTCTTCCTGTTCAGATGACTCATCACCGGCAGCAAGAACCGCAAATTTTAAGCGTAAACTAGGGGACGGAATCCTCATTAGTGATACTTCGGTGAACTAGGCCGCGGCCTTGTTACAGATCGCTTTTTCCTCCTCGACCTTAGCCGGTCCCTGCATTAAGGGACGACTCTTTAGTTGAATCTCAATCTCAATTGTTCGAACCCTAAATCGTCGCGTCTAACCAACTCCATATCGTTAGTACCGACGGTTCAAATTCTCGAGCGTTCCGTGTGATACTTCAGACCGATTGCGCCAGTATTAACATTTGCACACGATCCTCCTGTGGTTAAAGTTTATTGAACACAAATGGGTTCCTACTGTGATACTTGTATCCAATGACTTATGCCCATTCGAAACATCTCTACCAAGAAATTTAATGCTAAACTAATTAACGAAGTTTCTGTTACACATTTTTTTGAAACTAGTGATATACCAATTTTCGTGGGGTCAATGGGTGACCGTTAGGGGCAACGAATTCTGTTTACCCAACAAAGTAAAGAAAGGAATGCTTCAATTAGTGTTTTTTGACTTCCAATGATTAATAGAATGTAATAAATGTCAAACGAAATCCTTATCAACGAGGCATGGGAGAGAAGAACCGAATTCACAGCGGAAACTACTGGTTCGATTCGTCGTGCTGTCGAAGAATCACTTGTTGCACTTGATCGCGGCGAACAGCGTATTGCTGAAAAACGCGCCAGGCAATGGGTAGTCAATCAGTGGTTAAAAAAGGCTGTCCTACTCAGTTTTGTTCTCAATCCTCAACGAACTATGGAAGGTGCGCCCGACGCGACGACATGGTGGGATAAAGTTCCATCGAAATTTCGTGATTGGGACCAGAAAAAGTTTGAACAGTGTGGCTTTCGCGTCGTACCCACATCGTACGTTCGATATTCAGCCTATATTGGCCGTAACGTCGTTCTGATGCCCTGTTTTGTCAATGTTGGTGCTCATGTCGGCGATGGTACGATGGTCGACACTTGGGCAACGATAGGTTCCTGTGCCCAAATCGGTCAAAACTGTCACATCTCGGGAGGAGTTGGTATTGGTGGAGTTCTTGAACCCCTCCAAGCAAACCCTGTTATTATTGAGGACAATGTATTCGTCGGTGCACGTTCGGAAGTTGTGGAAGGTGTAATTGTCGAGGAAGGTTCGGTCATTTCTATGGGGGTATTCATCGGTGCATCGACAAAAATAGTTGACCTCCAAACAGGCGAGATCCATTATGGTCGAGTTCCAGCTTATTCAGTTGTAGTTCCAGGGTCACTTCCAACGAGTCAAAAACTAGCCGACGACAGGGAACTCAATCTATATTGTGCTGTGATTATTAAAACAGTGGACGCACGAACTCGTTCGAAGACTTCTATTAACGAGTTACTTCGTCATTAAATGCCGAGTTCGTTCGTTCGAATACTCTGATGGAAAAAGCAAAGGCGTGTAGTTCATCGACTGCATGATGAGACTCGTCACTTAAAACCCACAAAGACTCATCATATTCTGGGAAAAACGTGTCGCCTTCAATTTGTGCTTGCACGGTTGTGGCATAGAGTTTATCAGCTAGGGGTAACGCGGCACGATAAATCGACGAACCACCAATGACGAACAGTTCATCAATTTCGTGTTCAGTACAGTAAGTTCGACCCATATCAATCGCCTCAGGGACATAACGACAGAGAGTTACCAGCGGTTCGTCGATCTCTGTGCTGGTAACGACAATGTTTAAGCGGTTAGGGAGTGGTTTACCAATAGATTCGAAGGTTTTACGGCCCATGATTACCGGTTTACCCCGAGTTTTCTCTACAAAGAAACGCATTTCATCTGGTAAATTCCAGGGTAGTTGCCCAGCACGCCCAATCACTCGATTTTGACTCATCGCCCAGATAAGAGAGAGTTTCATTGCTTGAGCTATACGGCGATTGTACCTTTCAGTGCACTATGGCACTGGTAGTCAGACACTTTGATGTCGTCGTAAGTGAACTCAAAAATACTCGTAACCGCGGGATTCAAGTGCAATGTCGGATGGGGGAAAGGTTTACGTGTGAGCTGTTCGCGGACTTGATCGAGGTGGTTCAGGTAAAGATGTGCATCGCCGAACGTATGGATAAATTCACCTGGTCGTAAACCGACTACTTGGGCTACCATATGAGTTAACAAAGCATAACTAGCGATATTAAAAGGAACTCCGAGAAAAACATCAGCACTACGCTGATAGAGTTGACAAGACAATTTATCTTCGGCGACGCTAAACTGAAAGAAAGCATGGCAGGGAGGGAGAGCCATGTCTTGAATAAATTCGACATTCCACGCACTGACAATGTGTCGTCGAGAAAAAGGATCGTTACGAATCGCATCGAGTAACCGTGAAATTTGATCAATTTTTCCACCATTTGAACTAGGCCAGGAGCGCCATTGATAACCGTATACCGGTCCTAATTCACCGTCTTCATTCGCCCATTCGTCCCAGATATGGACATTATTGTCTAGTAAATACTGAATGTTGGTCGATCCTGAAAGAAACCAGAGAAGTTCGTGAACAATTCCTTTCAAAAACACTTTTTTAGTGGTAACTAATGGAAAACCTTCCGCGAGATTAAATCGCATTTGATAACCGAATATCGATAACGCGCCAGTGCCTGTTCGATCCTCTTTTTCTACGCCGTCGTCCAAAATCGTTTGAACCAATTTCAAGTATTCTTTCATAGACCTACGTATTCAGTCGTCGATTGATTGCTGGGGTGAGCAGTACCGCGCCAAGCAGGATTAACGGAAGGGATAGAAGTTGTCCCATGGTTAACCAATCGCCAATCACAAAACCTAAGAAATAGTCCGGTTCACGGAAGAATTCTGTCGTAAATCTACCTAGCCCATACAGTAACGCGAACATTCCGCTCACCTGTCCCTTAGTACGAGGTTTTGAAGAATACCACCACACGATTCCAAACACTATTACCCCTGTAGTGAAGGCTTGATAAAGACTCGAAATATGTCGAGTCACTTCCTCATATTCACCGACGCAGTTGATTGTCAGTTGCTGCACGGCGTGGCACGGGTAGTGTACCCCAAGAAAACTTTCGGTAACGCGCCCAGGTAATTCCGTATTGATGAAGTTTCCTAAGCGCCCGATACCCACACCGAGTGGTGCTAACACGGCTACAAAATCCAATAGTTTAAGCCATGGAACCGAATTTATTCGACACCAAACAAACAAAGCCGTTACAACTCCAATTAGACCACCGTGAAACGACATACCACCTTCCCATATCCGAAACAGTGCAAGCGGATCACTTAAGAAGGTATCCCAACTATAGAATACGACGTACCCCAAACGACCGCCTACGATAGCTCCAATGATTCCGAAGATTACAACATCATGCCACTGCTTGAATTCGATGACCTGTGTTTTTCGTATGCGCCACCAACCTAATATAAAACACGTCAAAAATGCGAAGACATAACACAGTCCGTACCAACGAATGGATATTTGATCGATGAAGAAGATCGGTCCAAACGAGAAGGCAACTGGGTTAAGGTCTGGATAGTTCACAATGGGTGGGCGTGCGCCTTCTCTTAGTTGGTTGTTATGCTTGAGTGCTGTTTAACACACAACATTGTATCGTTTTGCTAGTAGTTTTCTAAGTCTGACGAATATTTAACCGAATACCACTTCAAATAGGACTTTCCCAGTGTGTTTGATCTTGATCGCATATAAGGTCGATTCTGAGAAACCATTAATCGTCGGCGCTAATCGCGACGAGAATTTCAACAGACCGACTGCAGCTGCTGAGTTCTGGCCTGACCAACCGAATATTTTTGCTGGTAGAGATTTACAGGAAAAAGGAACATGGTTAGGTGTTAGTACAGATGGAAGATTCGCTGCAATCGCGAATAGAAATAGGTCCAACGAAGTTGATGAAAAACGCTGTTCACGGGGACTGCTAGTCAGTGATTTTTTGAAATGTGATCTTACTGGCACAGAGTTTGTTTCGAATATTGAATGTGAGCAATACAACGGGTTCAATTTGGTCGTTTATGACGGGCAGAGACTGACATTTTTTAGCAACTGTGAACGTGACTCAATAGTTATCACACCGGGTTTCTTTGCGATAACTAATAATGCCTTTGGTGAAAGTACTAAACGGTCTCGATTGGCGATCGATCGCTTTTCAAAACTTACTTGTCTTACAGATACGTGTGATATTTTTGCAGTACTCCAACTTAAAAGTGACGACCGAGAAGATTTTGGTCGTGAAAATGACGAACCCTCTGAATCGCAAGCGATTTTTTTACAAGGAGACATCTATGGAACTCGATCAAGTACTGTAGTGATTTACCGTGAACGCAATCTAACGTTATGTGAACAGCAGTATCGTAACGACGGTGAATTAGGCAACTTTACACAGCATCTGATTCATTTAAATTAAAACTTGTATCCCGCAACGTATCACACAGTTTACCAAGTAAATGTTGTTAACGTCATTGTCAATAGTTCCTACTCTTGGCGAAAAACGGAGAAATTCTATGTCAAGGACCATAGCTAGTTCCGTGAAAGTCACAATGCCGTTGTGTTGTTTTTTGGTACAGACATGTAACCATTTGTCACACTATTTCATCTTTCTACTTGACGAACCAAGAAATTTGTTTGAGTACCGTTCGAATCTTTATCCAAAATTCACTGTTTTAGGTTAACATAACGTCTATGAACCAATTAAGATGGATATTCTTGGCACTCACAACAACTATGTTTGGTGTCTCGTCGCTCTTGGCTGAATACACACTACCGGTCGAAGAGTTACCGAGTTCTCAAGATTCTGAGATTAGCATCGAACATCAGCGTAACGATGGGAAAGAGCGAATTACGATCGCGTTCCTTTCTGAGGTACTGCTGAGCGATGTTCCCGATTTACTCCACGAAAGTATAGCATTTCTTGAATACTCAGCCGAAGATTGGTTTTCGACTATTGAAGTACAGATAAACCTAATTGTCAAGCGCTACGATACAGACGGCGATGGTGGTTTATCGGATCAAGAGTTACTAAACATTACCTTGACAAAAGAACTCGGACCTCGAAGCAGGAATACGTATGAAAATCACGGTGAAATTGATGAGTTCCTCCAAGATAAAGATGCCGATTCAGACGGTCGCATGTCAGTCGATGAACTGATTGAATTCTTCGACATTACGTTGGCGGACTCAGTGGATGAATTTGGTGAGGTGCTAAGCAGTTTTGATACGGTACTCGAACTGGGACCTTTCCCAGAAAAAGAATCCGTTGATGTACCTGCTGAGGAACTACGAGAGGACACATCCCCAGAAGCAGATTTTTAGTTCGCTAAGGAAGTTGACTCCGTAGTTGAATTCTCCAACACCGTTCCTGACTCCGGCGTTGATGCCTCGGGTTTACGATGTGGAACGAGGCTTTGAAGACCTAGTTCAAGCATTTTGTCATAGACATACTCCGCGATCGAATTAGCATCCTCGAGGTTCAAAACTTCGGACACGATCCGTCGGCAACCAACACGAGTCACATTACGGATAGCCCACTTGATTCTTGGAATGTTGATAGCACTCATCGATAACACATCGAACCCCAAACCTAACAACAAAATAGCACCTTCAACGGTTCCCGCCATCTCACCACATATACCGATGGGTTTGTTTTCAGCCTGGGCGTCTTTAACTAATGATCGCATGGCTTTCAGCACCGCCGGATGGAACTCTTGATATAGATTTGCGACTCGCGGGTTATTTCGCGAAACCGCTAACAGATATTGGGTAAGGTCATTCGATCCTACGGCAAGAAAATCTACGGATCGCGCTACCAACCTTGCTTGAAACACTAGTGCAGGAACTTCAATGAGTACTCCGATCTGAGGTTTTTTTATTGAGAACCCCTCTGCCGTTACCTCTCGGCACGCCTGCGCGATCAAATCTTTGGCAAATTGAATCTCTTCTAAATTTGTAACCATGGGTAGCAGAATACGAAGAGTACAAGATAATCCAGAGTGAGCCTTAAGCATCGCCCGCGCCTGTACGAGAAAGATTTCAGGATGATTCAGCGTGATACGAGTACCACGCCACCCAAGAAAAGGGTTTTCTTCCTCAATCGGAAAATAGGGGAGTTGTTTGTCCCCACCAATGTCGAGCATCCGCATTGTGACCGGATTTGGATCGAACGCTATCATGTGTTCTCTATAAATCTCACATTGCTGAGACTCAGTTGGAAACTGGGTGCTCCTCGCAAATGGAATTTCGGTTCGAAATAGACCAATACCTTCGGCGCCACAATCCAAAGACTTAACGATCTCATTGACTAACCCAATATTGACCCAAAGTTGTACACGATGTCCATCGAGCGTTTCAGCAGGCAGATTCTTTAATTTGTCAAGCCGTTGTTTAGTCGTCTCGCTTTCCTTCACGATTTGTTCATATTGAACGTACGTCGAACGATCGGGATTAGTAATAAGTTCGCCGTAATTACCATCAACAATCAATGAGGTCCCATCAACCTCAAAGAGCGGTACATCGACTGCACCCATTACAGCTGGTATGCCTAGGGCTTTTGCCAGAATCGCTGTGTGTGCATTCGCTGAACCAGTCTTGGACACTATACCTTTTACTTTTCCCGTTTCACTGTAATGAGCAATCATTGAAGCGCTGACTTCTTCCGAAATCAGGATACAACTAGAGGGTATTTGGTGCTTAGCTTGGGCTTCTGATTTATGTAATTTAGTCAGAATTTGCTGCGCGATGTCGCGAAACACGTCGGCGCGTTCTGACAAATATTCATCTTCGATATCTTCGAACTTCTTCTTGTGTCGATCGAAGACTCGCTTAATCGCACCAGCAGCCCATTGCTTGTGTTCGTGAATCTCTACATGTACTTCCTCAAGCATGGTGTTGTCGTCGAGGATATGAAAATACGCGTCAAACAACTCGCGGTCAATCTGATCTAGATCTTTTAATGATTGATAAATTCGGAGGTTGTCTTCTCGTACAGCAGCTATAGCTACCCGAAATCTTTTTAATTCTTTGTTAGGTGCTTTCGTCTCTCTATCAGGGACATTTTCAAGATTTACGGTCGGATATATAACGAACCCCCGACCCATTCCACAACCCGGTGACCCGGCGATACCAAAAAATTTCTTTTCGACACTCTGGGTTCTGGTTGTACTCGAAAGAACTATTCGTCCTTGCGCGATCGCATTGCTCAGTAGCGGTGATAAAGACGTAGCGATCGACAATAATAAGCCTTCTTCATTATCCGAAAAATGTCCGACTTCTCGTAGAACCGCTATGACACCAATACATTCCCGATTGTGTACCAGTGGAGCTCCCAAAAACACGTTTAATTTGTTTTTTTCAAAGAATGACATGGGACTGTAGTTAGGGTGTGACTTCATGTCAAGGGTACTGAGAGGTTCCACACTAGTCGCAATTTGCCCGATTAAACCTGTTTGCATGGGAAATGGTTGCGCATCACCGAATCGAGCTGATAGACCTTCATGTGCCAGCAGTTGGATTACTTGTGCTGCGTTGTCGACGACGTATAAGATGCACGCATCAACTTCGAGGTACATGCTAATGCGGGTTACTGCCATTGCTGCAGCTTTGTTGAAATCTCGTTCAGCAGCAATATCTTTTGCTAAACGTTGCATGGCTTCAAGCAATTGGTGAGCTCCCTTTCACGATGAAATGTTCTAGTTCACGTAAGGCAGATTCGTACATGATTTTCTTAAATTCTACCACGAGCGTGATAGGTTCCCAAAAATCTACCCATCTCCAGCGATCAAATTCTGGGTAAGGTACCTTCATTACGTCGATATCTGTATCCTTACCGAGAAACTGAAAGAGAAAGAACTTTAGCCGTTGTCCTTCGTATTGTTGTCTATTGAAGAAAATATCTTGTTGGACATGCTTCGGGTATTGATATGAATAGTATTGCGAGGTAGCCGTTACCAAATTGACTAGCTGTGGCACGACGCCAATTTCCTCCTCCATTTCCCTAAAAGCAGCCGTTTCGGCATCTTCATCTCCATCGATACCGCCCTGTGGAAACTGCCATTGTTGTTCGAATTCTGGGCGTCGCGCTACTAATATTTGGCACGACTCATTCAACAAGACAATAGCCACACCGTTTCTGTACTTACTGGTCGCCATGCTAGTTGAAACTCAGTTCATTGGTCAAAAGAATGCAAACACTACTCGTCTTGTTCGAAACGCACACCGACTGGCTACAGTAGAACAAGAATCACGAACCCATTAGTTGGGTTGCGTCACTTACTCACTTGATTGTGGCGACCAAGTTAAGTCGAGCAGACGGGCTGCTTGTACTTCATCGAGACGTTTTACCGGTAGTGTGTGTGGGGCGTTGCGAACCAACTCAGGATTTTCCTGTGCTTCGATTCGTATCTGTTGCATAGCCGAAACGAAAGCATCTAGCTCTTCTAAAGTTTCTGTCTCAGTTGGTTCGATCAGAAAACATTCAGGTATCAATAGTGGGAAGTAAATAGTTGGAGCATGTACGCCGTAATCCAAGAGACGTTTAGCAAAGTCTAGAGCCTTGACTCCATACTGTTTTGCTTCGTGACTTAAAGAAATAATAAACTCGTGCGTTGCCCGGCGATTGGGGTAAGCTAACTGAAATCCCGCTTTTTGCAACTCCATCATTAAGTAGTTCGCATTAAGTGTCGCGAATTCGGAGACTCGAACCATCCCATCACGACCCAACATGCGTGCATAGGCTAATGCTCGCAGTAATATGCCAGTATTGCCAGTGAATGTCGACATCCGACCAATCGAATGTGGTAAATCTTCCTTTTCAAGCCAGTGATAAGTATTGTCGCTTCGAGTCACAATAGGAGTGGGTAAATAGGGTAACAAAGTTTTATTGGCAGCTACCGGTCCAGCTCCAGGACCACCACCTCCGTGTGGAGTCGCAAAAGTTTTGTGGAGATTAAGGTGGAGAACATCGAAACCCATGTCGCCAGGGCACACTTTACCGATTATCGCATTCAGATTTGCACCATCGTAATACAGTAGTCCGCCAGCATCGTGGACAATGTCTGCGATTTCCATAATTCGACGTTCGAACACAGCACAAGTTGAAGGATTTGTCAACATGATGCCAGCCGTTGCAGGACCTACAACACGTTTCAAGTCTTCTATGTCGACATCGCCGTCACGATCCACTTGTACTTCACGAACTTTACACCCGCTCATAGTCGCCGTTGCAGGATTAGTACCGTGAGCAGCGGTAGGGATTACGATCTCGTTGCGTGCAAAGTCCTTGCGACTATGGTGATATGCTTTAATCATGAGCGCGCCGGCGAGTTCCCCCTGAGCCCCTGCCATCGGTGCTAGTGACACCGCTTGCATCCCGGTTACGGTCTGCAGAATAGTTTGTAATTCATACAAACTCGATAACACACCTTGGCTGGCGTAATCTGGAGTCAGTGGGTGTCGTTGTAGAAATCCAGGTAGGCTCGCCGCGCGGTGTGCGCCACGGGGGTTGTACTTCATCGTACAAGATCCCAACGGGTAAAAACAACTATCGATACTATAGTTTTTTTGCGATAGATTAGTGAAGTGTCGAACGGCTTGCAGTTCTGAAACTTCCGGGACTAGTAGCGAGTTATCGCGCCGAAATTCGGTTGGGATATTCGTTAACTCATCAAAAGCAGATGTATGGGCGCCAGCAATCCGTCCCTGTTGGGATTTATCGAAAATTGTCGAACTATTGGCCATATTTCAACAACTGTTCACCGACTCAACAAAAGCCTCGACGTAGTTGTCGATTTCCCGCTCAGTCCGTTTTTCGGTCGCGCAAATGAGGAACGAGTCTGCTAAGTTTTCATCAAATGTACCTAACGGAAAACCAGCGAGAAAGTGCTGATCATTGAGCATTTTTTGCATTAACGCTTTTGAGTCCCTTTCCGTTCTGATAGCACATTCGTGGAAGTAGTGTGAGTCATACACCCGCTCAGCTTTTCCCGTTGCTAAGAGTTTTTCAACCAACCGTGTTGTGTTTTCATGGCAACGAATAGCTGTGTTTTTCATACCAATCAAACCCATGATTGACATGTAGATTGTCGCAGCAGTAACAAGTAATCCTTGATTCGTACATATATTTGAAGTGGCCTTAGCACGGCGGATATGTTGCTCACGCGCTTGTAAAGTCAGGGTGTAACCTTCGTTCCCATCCGCGTCCGTGGTACGTCCTACAATCCGACCTGGCATCTGACGTACATACTTCTGTTTCGTACACAAAAAGCCGAATGAGGGACCACCAGAAGCCATGGGCACTCCTAAAGGTTGTCCGTCGCCACAACAGATGTCGGCACCTTCTCGTCCCCATGTACCTGGCGCTTTAAGAACGGCGAGTGTGAGTGGATTAGTGACGGCGACAACCATTGCGCCCCGTGAATGTGACCAATCGGTGATTTCGTCTACGGATTCAAGAATTCCCAGAAAGTTCGGTTGCTGCACAACAACAGCAACGGGATCCTCAATTTGAATGGAGTCGAGATTAGTTTTCCCAGCTTTGCGGTCCGTCGTGTGTAACTCAATCCCTTGACTAGAGACAAGCGTTTGTACCGCAGAAACGTAATGAGGGTGAACCGCACCCATAAGAATCACTTTCTTATTCTTTGATTGGCGGTTACAACGAACTGCCATCAGAATCGCTTCGGCTAGTCCAGAACCACCGTCATAAATCGAAGCATTCGCTATATCGAGACCAGCTAAAGAAGCCATGATTGTCTGAAACTCATACAATAGTTGTAGAGTTCCCTGACTAGCTTCAGCTTGGTAGGGGGTATACGCGGTATAGAACTCACCTCGGGTAGCGATATCCCAGACTGCAGCCGGAATGTAATGGTCATAACACCCAGCACCAACAAAACATGGACCCAATTCGTCTAGTTTAGCACGTTGACTAAATTGCCGCAACATCTCCATTTCGGAAATACCTAAGGGAATGGAAGAAAAATCTGCGGTTGGTACTGAGGTTGGAATTTCATCGAAAAGCGTATCTATTGACGAGACGCCAATGCGCGCAAGCATTTGACTCGCTTCGCTAGGTGTGTGGGGTATAAAAGGCATAGATTACGAGGTTAATGTGAATCAGTGATCTTGATCCTCTGCTTGGCAGTGCTCCTGGTATTCGTCGGCACCCAGTAAATCGTCGAAAGATTCAAGAGAGTCTACGCGCAACTTGAATATCCAACCTTCCCCGTAAGGATCAGCGTTAAGCAATGAAGGATCTTCTGCGACGGATTCATTGATCTCAGCAATCACACCAGCAACGGGTGCGTATATGTCTGAAGCCGCTTTGACGGACTCAACAACCGCAACATCTTGTTCGGCGTCGACCTCACCATCAATCTCCGGTAATTCAACAAAAACCACATCTCCCAACGCAGATTGGGCAAAGTCGCTGATGCCCACAGTAACTAAGCCATCCTCATCTACCCTTATCCATTCATGGGTAGAGGTGTATCGTAAATTGTTTCTAATTTCGCTCATCGGTGTACCCGTTCTCCTTCTCGTACAAATGGTGGTCGCACGATGCGCCCCATTTTAGATTTTGATCGAATCGTTACTTCACATTCACCCTTTGCTGCACGCGGGATGCGAGCAAGAGCAATGCTATAACGCAGGGTCGGTGAAAACGTTCCACTCGTGACAATGCCTTTACCGACCGAAGTTGATACTTCATAACCACTACGCATCACAGCACCTTCTAACACGATTCCGGTTAGTTTGGTGGGTATTCCATTACGTTGTTGTGAGAGCAGCGCAGTCTTGCCGACAAAGTCTCGTTCAGCGGCTAAGTCTTTGATTACCCACGCTATTCCTGATTCAAAAGGAGTAGTAGTGGTATCCATGTCTTGTCCGTAAAGATTCATGCCAGCTTCTAGCCGAAGTGTGTCTCGAGCCCCTAACCCACAAGGAACGACCCCTTTGCAATGAAATTGCTCCCACAATTTCAGCAGTACTTCGTCGGTACACAATATTTCTATTCCGTCTTCCCCTGTATAACCAGTTCGCGCGATGAATATACCACTAAACTTAGTGGCACTGAAACGTCTAACCGTTTGCAAACTGATGTTTAGAACTTGTTCTGCGAATTTAATTGCTTCAGGTCCTTGCACAGCTAAGATATTGAGATCACGCCGAGGATTAATCTTGACCTCAAAGTGGGTACTGCGAAGCTGCTGGTTAATCCAATCAAGGTCGGCGGTAGCGGCCCCAGCATTCAGTATGATTCGATACTGCTCGTTTGCTAATCGATAGACTATTAGGTCATCAATGATTCCACCATTTTCGTTCAGTATGACCGAATACAATGCGTGCCCATCTTCTGCTAAAGTTCGTACGTCAGTGGCTAACACGTGTTGTAGAAATTTTGTACTTTCGGTTCCCGTTATGTCTACTGGCAACATGTGAGAAACGTCGAACATGCCAGCATGATTTCTGACGGCATGATGCTCGTCGATAGTTGAACCATAACGCATCGGCATTTGCCAGCCAGCGAACTCAACCATTTGCGCTTTCAATTGCACGTGTATATCGTGTAAAGGGGTTTTCATCTTATTTTTGCAAGTGGTCCAATTCCCATCGCTTCCCTGATTACCTGTTCCTTAAGAAAGTCGCAGTTATTAAAACGTCGCGTTCCAGTATTTCGCAGCCAACGAGTCGTAGGGGAACACCAACTCCAGGTTGCATCGAAAAAAGTCATTGCACGCTGCAGCAACTGAGCACGTACTCGACGGCGTGCCGCATAATGCCTTAACGTTGGTTGAATCGACCGGCTATCAAACCCACCTTTCAGAATTGCAATCAATTGGCGAGCATCTTCGAGTCCTAAGTTTACGCCCTGACCAGCTAACGGATGTAATGTATGTGCTGAATCGCCCAGCAACACAATCCACTCACGCAGCAAAAATTGATCCGCAAGTGATTGTTCCAAGGGAAAATTTACTCGACGATCGACTGCAGTGAACTCGCCACAGATAACGGCAAACTGCGATTCTAAACGCATTTTAAAATCTTCGTCAGACAAATTAACCAGTTCCTGTACATATTTTTCTGGTACACTCCAAATCACTGAGACTACATCAGCGTCCTGCATGGGTAATAATGCACATACTCCGTCACCGAATCTTTGAAACGCGATGTTTTTGTGACCTTCAACTAACCGCGCCAAAGTGACAATTGCGCGTTGCTTGAGGTCGTGTCGGCGCCAGGGAACTCCCAACATTTTTCGAGAAAACGATTGTGCCCCTTCGGCTATCACAAGTAACTTGCAAGTAATCGTTTCTCCGTTGTTCATTGTAACAGAACGCTGATTTTTATCAATCTTAGATATTTTCGAATCTGACCTTACATCCAATTTTTTTGTACATTGAGTGTATAACTCAGCGACAAGACTTTGGTGTTCGTAAGTCCACGCTAACGCGTTTGTACCAACACTAGTTGCATTGAAATCAATATAAGTTGCCCCCCGTGCCTCCCAAACACGCATACTCTCGATTCTTTGACGAGGTGTGGTTTTAGCTAGTTCTAACTTATACAACCAATCGGTCGAGACAGTCGAAAGTGCTAAGGTACGGAGATCTAGTCCGAAATTTCCTCGTTTCGGTTTTGTGAGTGGGTCCGTGATCAACAGAGTACTTACGTCTCGTTGACACAGACCGATTGCAGTCGCCAGCCCGGTGATTCCACCGCCGCTAACGATGACCTCGTACTCAACCATGCATCAATGATTCGATCTCATCGGGGTGCTTTGGTGCGCCTGAGGTCAGTACTTCATTACCATCAGCGGTGATCAAAACATCATCTTCAATCCGAATTCCGATTCCATGCCATTTCACATCGACTTCTTTCGTGGTATCGTTCGATGGGATATAGGCACCGGGTTCAATTGTCAGTACCATACCATCTTCTAAAACTCGTGATTTTCCTTTGTGGCTGGCAGCTCCAACGTCATGAACATCTAAGCCGAGCCAGTGAGAACAACCGTGAACTAGAAATTTCCGATCCAAGTGTTTTTCAATAACGGTATCTAGGTCTTCTTTGATGATTCCTAAATCAATCAGCCCCTCGACGAGTTTTCGTTGTGAAGCTTCATGTGGATCTTTAAAACAGTTCCCTGGCCGTGCCACGGCGATTGCTGCTTTCTGCGCTGCTAATACGACTTCATATAGAGCTCGCTGTTCCCGCGAAAACATTCCGGAAACTGGAAATGTTCGTGTCACATCAGCCGCATAGTGTTCGAATTCACAACCGGCGTCAATTAATACGAGAGCTCCATCAGTCAATTGAGCAGAATTGTCTACGTAATGCATGATGCATGCGTTTTCGCCGCCGGCGACAATTGAAGGGTACGCTGGCGCATGCGCACCATGCGCTAAAAACTCGGACTGGATTTCCGCATCCAATTCCCATTCATACAGACCTGGTTTACAACTTTTCATGGCGCGGATATGAGCTTGAGCAGTGATTTCAGCAGCGCGTCGCATCGTGTGTTGTTCTAACATTGATTTTTTGAGTCGGAGTTCATGTAAAGAAAGCGACAGATTCATGATCTGCTCGGGGGCACTTTTTCGTTGCTTTTTCAATTGATGTAGCCATTTGTGTACGCGTTCGTCAAAACGTGATTGTGCGGTCCATAACGTATGGAGTGAGTGTCGATTGGCGAATAGAATTGGTAGTTTCTTGTCGACTTCATTAATGTCGATAGCGACATCTACACCGAGTCGGTCGCTTGCCTGTTCAGGTCCCAAACGTCGTCCAACCCATTGCTCTATAGCTGGATCCCGAGGATTCAGAAAAAGGGTAACTTCGCCTTCTTCTCGACCAGGTGTCAAAACTAATATTGCATTAGGTTCCGTGAACCCAGTCAAGTAGAAAAAATCACTGTTCTGACGAAACCGAAAGTGTGTATCGGCGTTACGTAACACCTCGTCGGCACCAAATATTACAGCAACACTTTCCGGCCCGATAATAGCCATTAACCGCTCCCGGCGCCGTTGAAACTCTAACTGATTCATTCTGATTTTTCTCGTTGTTCTGAAAAGTCAAACATACTGAGTGTTGTAATCCTTAAAAATTCTGCGACCTGCATGAATGCTTCCTCTTGTTCTTGTTCCGAACCGGTTTCAATATTGTCATCAAGTAGTGCTATTTCAGCGAAATCGTGCTGCAATTCTGCGCGTTCTGCTGGTGCACAACAAGTAGTCCACAGATTCAACTCGTCGAACACCGACAAAAAACTCTCTATCCAGAAACGCAAGGCGACAACTCGGTTAGTCAGTGGTTCGTCACCGTCAATGAGGAGTTGATAGTTGAACTCTGAACTCGCTAATTCTTTTTGGGCGAGACGACAAAAAGTCACCAGTGAGTCGTGCTCACATAAACCAGGGCGAAACGATTCGACCAGTTCTGCCCATACCGTTGGATTACCGCTTGGTTTTGCAACAATCGCAGCTACGGCAAGACCGTGAAGTTCGCTTTCGTGTAGCACTACTGAGGCGAGTAACGAGTGGTCCGACAGTTTTTCGTCAAATGTCATTTATCGATTTAAATTGAACTAATACTAAGACTTTCAAACATATAATTTTGCATTCCTGTTTATTGTGAGTGTAGAGCTAATGTCCTCACAATCTCTCGAAGAACTTCAAACGGCCGTGGATGAGCTAATCCAGCAGTATCGAGAATTACAAAAACGCAATGATCGATTGACTAAAACACATGAACGATGGATGACCGAGAGACGGAAGACTCTCCGCCGGTTCGAGCAGGTGGAAAAATGTATTGATTCTTCCCTGAAACATCTAGAATCACTAGAGTTGAATCAGAAGTCAGCATGACCATATCTGAAACCACGACCATTAGTTTTGACGTGCTCGGTAAAACCTACACACTCAGTTGTTCAAAAGAAGAATCGGACTCGTTACGCCGCGCGGTCAATAAACTCAACGAGTATGTCGAGAGTATGAATCAGCATACTCAGACACAGTACGTCACGCCGGATCGTATTCTTGTCGCTGTGGCTGTGAACGTCGTTGATTTGTACCTAAAACAAGAACTAGAAATTTCAACAGTTACAGAACGCATCGGAGAACTAACAGATAGTATTAGAGAACTCACCAACCAAGATGGGGAAAATTCATAAATTGAATCTAGCTCGTTTTCGATTGCCCACCTGAATCAGATCACTAGCAAAACCTATAATTCAAACTGTCTTCGGGGTGTGTTTGAGTCGGTTTTCGACTCGTTCCGTTATATGAACTATAGGAGACTTAGGTGAGTTGCTGGTGCGCAAGCCGGTCGAATGAATCGGAAGCCTAAAACAATTCCCGGTCACCGCCTTGAACCGCTACGGTTCAGAGTCTGATCGCTCCACATGCTCCGAAGCCGCTTTGCTGAACGCGAGAAATCACTCATCGTACGTTGCACTCCAAATACCCACCTGCGAAAACAGTTGCGGACGCGAAGACAATCGCTTACCGTGGATTCAGTCCTACACCATTCTCGAATAGTCACGTCTCTTTTAATGGAGTTATTGACTGCAGTCGAAAACGAATACGTCGCTTGCTATCTAGCTCAGGACAATGAAATCGACTTGTCTGAATTTATCGTCTTGCTCCTACAGAGGCGGACTCGAGTCTGTGTTCCGGTTGTTCAGGGGAATGAGATGTTCTTTGCAAACTATTTGACAACCACATCAATGACTAGCAATCGTTGGGGAATCGTGGAACCAACGAACCCGCAGTTGATCGACTTAACTGAGATTGACGTCGTCGTTGCGCCGTTGGTGGCGTTTTCTAATTCTGGACAGCGTCTCGGACGTGGAGGTGGCTATTATGATCGATTGATGAAAAAGTGTGAACACGCACTATATATTGGAGTTGCTCATTCGTGTCAACAATCCGATGATATTGAGACGGATGACCGTGATATACCTCTCGACGCTATAGTCAACGAACTCGGTGTTCAAGTTTTTCAAACTGACAAACCGCAGTTAACCGGTTTAAACAGTGCAGTTTAGTCATGACTATTCGTGAAATCATACGTATGGGACATCCGACATTAAGGCAGGTCGCTCTTCCCTTAAGCACCGACGAAATCCAAAGTGAAACAACCGAAAGATTAGTAGAAGATATGATTGATACTCTCAAGAGTTCGGGCGGAATTGGTATAGCAGCACCGCAAATCAACGAAAGTGTTCGTTTAGCGATTATCGAAATCACACAGACGGGTTCTCGATACGGAGAATTAGAACCGTTACCGCTCACCGTATTTGTAAACCCTGTGATTACAGTACTAGAAGAAACAATGGCTGGTAGTTGGGAAGGGTGTTTGTCTATTCCAGGGCTACGTGGTTGGGTCGAACGTTCTCAGAAGATTCTGGTTGAATATCTCGATCTGGAATTGAATAATCACAAAAGAGTTTTTTCTGACTTCCATGCGACTGTATGTCAACATGAGTTCGATCACCTAGATGGACATCTCTACGTAGATCATGTCCAAGATATGAGAAATCTTGTATTCGAAAGTGAGATGACGCACCTGTTACATTCAGATTGATGAAAACTCAACAGGAATTGAAGAGTGTTGTAGCACAAGCCGCCGTGGACTCAATCCGTCCCCTACTTACCCAATCATCGGTGATAGGAATAGGTACAGGTAGCACTGTGAACTTTTTTATCGAACACCTGCAACAAACATCGTTACCGTTCAAAGGAACAGTATCCAGTTCTATCTCTTCTACCGAGTTGTTAGAGCGTGCTGGGTTACCAGTAATTGAGACAAAATGTGTTGAAGACGTCGATGTTTATGTCGACGGTGCAGATGAAGTTGATCCAAACTTTGCACTCATCAAAGGGGGAGGTGGCGCCCTGACTCAGGAAAAAATTGTTGCTTCAATGGCAACAAAGTTTGTTTGTATCGTCGATAACAGCAAACTAGTGAACATTTTGGGATCTTTTCCATTACCCATCGAAGTTATTCCTAGTGCACTCGGAATCGTTTCGAAGACTCTGCGTATTTTTGGTGGAGTTCCTTCCGTAAGACCAGGTCATACTGAGAACGGAAATCTCATCATTGATGTCAGTGGATTAACAATCGAAAATCCAGACGCATTGGAACGTACTCTGAATGATGTACCCGGTGTAGTAACAGTTGGTTTGTTTGCGCTTCAAAGACCACAACTAGTGTTGGTAGCTGGGCAACACGGAACAATCGACGTTTTAACGCGCGATAATTGATTGTCCGATATTTAATTACGGCATCTATCATTGTTACACGCATGGGCACGTAACGCCGATATGCCAGGAAGCGTCGCACCCTGAATGAATTCCAGAAATGCACCACCACCAGTAGATATATAGTCGAGTTGTTGCGAAAGATCATTGTGATCTATAGCAGCAATGGTTTCGCCTCCACCAGCAAGAGTAAACGCAGCCGACTCACCGATCGCTTTCCCGACGACTCGGGTTCCTTCACCAAATTGATCGTACTCAAACACTCCCATAGGCCCATTCCAAATCACTGTTCCTGCCTGTTTGATAAGCTTGGTGTAGCATCGTGCAGTATCGGGACCAATATCGACAATCATTTCTTGGGCTTTTACTTCATCTACGAGACGGTGAATTGATTTGCCATGTTCGTCTAACGAACCGTCACAAACCATGACATCGTGAGGTACTTTAATGCGGCCGGAACTCAGCATCTCAGAAACTTCCTCAAGAAACTCAATTTCGACTAACGAGGTGCCGATAGTATGTTTCATCGCTAACAGGAAAGTATTTGCCATACCGCCGCCGATCAAAATCGTATCTGCTTGAGTTAAGAGGTGTTGAACAACCTTGAGTTTACTAGATACTTTGGAACCCCCAATTACCACTACTAAGGGTCGTTGGGGACTTACCATTGCCAATGACAGCATACGAAGTTCTTGCGCAAGTAAGAAACCAATTCCAACCTGTCGCGCTGCTTGAACTGCTTTATATGTTGACGCGTGAGCGCGATGCAACGTTCCGAATGCCTCCATCACATAAAGGTCGCCGAGCGACGCAAGTTCTTCCCCTAACACATTCGAATTACTTTCTTCTCCCGGTTCGAATCTAATATTTTCGACTAACTGCACTCTACTATCAAGTACATGTTCGCTATCAGCGGATCGTCGTAACCACGTCCGCCAATCTTCTACAAACTCGACCGGATGGTTTAGGAATCTCTCAAGCTCTTTGGCGACTGGTTGGAGAGTAAATTTGGGGTCACATGTTCCCTTTGGTCGTCCCAAATGCGATAGTAGGACAACTTCGGCGTGTTGTCGGAGGCAATATTCAATAGTCGGAATAATCGCTTTAACTCGGGCAGTATTCAGAATGACCTCGTCGCGAATGGGTACGTTTAAATCGACGCGAATGACTACTCGCTTACGTGCAATGTCAAACTCTTCGATCGTGCGGAAGTTCACAACTCTAATTCAACACTTCTTTCGCCATTCGATACACCGTCTCGAAATTAATACCTAAATGGTCCATCGCGACGTCTCCAGGGGCAGACACACCATATCTGTTAATGCCAACTATAGCACCATCATGTCCCACAAACTTATACCAGTAATCCGGGTGGCTGGCTTCTACAACCACACGAGCTCGTATCGAATTTGGTAGTACGGTGTTTTGGTAGTCTGCAGGTTGAGCAAGAAACCAATCTACGCTTGGTAAAGATACAACACGCACGCCAATGTTTTCGTCTTCTAATTGCGTTGCTACTCCCATGGCGAGTGCAACTTCGGAGCCAGTCGCGATGAGAATCAGATCTAGACGCGTCGATTCTGACCTCAGGACATACCCGCCTCGGTGAATCTGCTCGATCTGCTCTTTCGTGCGCGCCTGTGGTTGTGTGGACTGCCGAGTTAAAACGATTGCAGTTGGTCCTTCTGTTCGTTCTAATCCGGCACGCCAAGCTATGGTAGTTTCAGTCCCATCACAAGGACGCCAAACGGAAAGATTAGGTGTGGTCCGCAAATTAGTTAGCTGTTCGATTGGTTGGTGGGTGGGACCATCCTCGCCTAACCCTACTGAATCGTGTGTGTACACAAATATCTGTCGAATGCCCATCAAGGAGGCTAAGCGGACCGCATTTCGCGCATATTCCATAAAGATGAGAAAAGTCCCACTATAGGGAATTAGACCTTTATGCAAAGCGATTCCGTTTGCTATAGCGCTCATAGCAAATTCGCGCACGCCGTAATGGAGATAACGACCACCGTCCTTAACCCGGCCAGCATTTTTCCACTCCGTGTTATTCGAATCCGAAAGATCCGCAGAACCTCCTATGAGTTCAGGAATACGTGGGGCTATGGAATTCAAAAACATGCCCGAGGCTTTTCGTGTAGCAATAGCCTTCGTATCGGCAACGACCTCGTCTAAATAGTCGGTCATGAACTCGTTAGATCCATCGGGTAGTAATCCAGCTATTCGGCGCATCAATTCGTTCGCAAGCTCCGGGTATTGTTCTTGGTATCGACTAAACAACGATTGCCAAGAAGCTTCGCGCTCAATACCGATGGATCTCATATCCCAATCTGAGTAAATTGCATCGGGTATTTGAAAAGGATCGTCATTCCAATTTAGTTTTTCGCGAACCTTTGTCACTTCGCTTGTGCCGAGTGGTGAACCGTGAGTTTTTGCAGTGCCTTGTAATGTTGGCGCGCCAAACCCAATGGTTGTTTTGATCGGCACAAATGTAGGTTGATTACCGGCTTCAACAGCGGTTGTAAGTGCTTGCCGAACTGCTTCAGTATCGTGACCATCGACAGATGATAAAGTTCGCCAACCATACGCGCGAAAACGTGCGGGTACATCTTCCGTAAACCATCCCTGAGTCTCACCATCTATCGAAATACCATTATCGTCGTATAACACAATAAGTTTGCCTAGGTTCAAAGTGTTGGCGAGTGACGCCGCTTCATGTGAGATACCTTCCATCATGCAACCGTCCCCGACGATAACCCAGGTTCGATGATCGACTACAGGAAAATTGGTGCGATTAAATTCTTGGGCAAGATGCTTTTCGGCGATTGCCATGCCGACTGCATTAGCGAAACCTTGACCTAACGGTCCAGTAGTGGTTTCGATTCCTGGACACTCGCCGTATTCCGGGTGCCCGGCTGTCTTGGAATGCAATTGACGAAACTGTTTTAGGTCTTCGATGGTTACCTCATAGCCGGTGAGATGTAAGACTGCATAAAGCAACATAGAGGAGTGTCCATTCGACAGGACAAAGCGATCGCGGTTAAACCAGTCAGGGTTATGGGGATTAAAAATTAAAAATTCGCGCCAGAGAACTTCGGCGACGTCCGCTAAACCCATCGGCGCTCCAGGGTGTCCGGATTTAGCTCTTTCAACCGCGTCCATGGCCAGCACACGGATTGCATTGGCACGTTCAAATGAATTCGTCATGAAAAAAGAAATCCCTGAAATAAAACGTTTAACCGAAGCTAGGAAGTGTCATTGTACCGGCTCTATCTTTCGTGAAATATTCGAAACATTGAATACAACTGGTTTAACGAAAAAATATCAATAAAAAATTACTCACTGATGGAAAACCTAGAATTAGACACTTCAAATTTAGGATTCAAGATGAACGAATACAGGACTTTTACTTCCGAATCGGTATCGGATGGACACCCTGACAAACTTGCCGATCGAATTTCTGACGCGATTTTAGACGCGGTGCTCACACAAGATGCTGATGCCCGTGTTGCCTGTGAAACCATGATTAAATCAGGTATAATCATGGTGGCTGGTGAAACTCGTACGAAAGCCAATGTTGACATGGAAAAGATCGCTCGCGACATCGTCCGTCAGACAGGATATACCGATGAGTCAATAGGGATGGATCCAGACAATTGTACGGTTCGATGTGAGATTGGTAAACAATCGGAAGATATCGCAAAAAAAGTTGATGCAACAAACGAACGGGAACAGGGTGCTGGTGATCAAGGTATGATGTTTGGTTATGCCTCCGACGAAACCGATGTTTTTATGCCTGCACCTATTCTTTATTCGCACCGACTAATGCTCCGACATGCTGAGGTTCGACGGAACAATGCTATATTACGTCCGGATGCAAAATGTCAGTTAACTTTCCATTATTCAAACGGCAAGCCGAGTGCAATCGACACGGTTGTTCTGTCAGCTCAGCATATACCGGACGTTAGTCTTGATACAGTAGAACAACTCATTCGTGAAGAAATTGTATATCCAATCTTGCCCGCGAAGTGGTTAACCCCAATTACGAAGTACTTTATTAACCCAGCAGGAGCGTTCGAGATTGGTGGGCCGGAAGGCGACTGTGGATTAACCGGCAGAAAAGTCATTGTGGACACATACGGTGGAATGGCACATCATGGTGGCGGTGCGTTTTCTGGCAAAGATCCCTCTAAGGTAGACCGCTCAGCGGCCTATGCCGTCAGACATGTGGCTAAGAATATCGTCGCAGCAGACTTAGCAGCCCGTTGTGAAATTCAAGTGAGCTATGCGATCGGGGAAGCAGAACCTACGTCTATTGCGATTAACACCTTTGGCACTAACCGTATTCCGGACCCACAGATTGTCGATCTAGTCCATCAACACTTTGATCTCCGCCCACACCAAATCATTGAAACGTTGGATCTGAAAAGACCGATTTATACGCCGACCGCTGCGTTCGGACACTTTGGTAGAGAAGAAAGAGATTTCACTTGGGAGTACACCGACAAAGTTGCCGCTCTAAGGCAATAAGACAACCATAATCTCGCGAGACTTGATCGTGGAAATTTCGCATTTAAGTTTCGAATTTTTTCCTCCTCGAACTGAGGAAGAATTTCGTAATCTTACACGTTCAGCTGACAGACTACAGCAAGAAAACCCAGACTTCTTTTCAGTAACTTATGGCGCTGGGGGTTCCACCAAAGACCGGACTTATCACACGGTTCAAAAATTGCGGAACCTTGGACTTAACACCTTTCCACATCTCTCGTGGGGAGACTCTTCAAAACTAACCATGCTTGAGCAAGTTTCCGAATATTTAAGACTTGGAATTGAAGGTATGGTTGTCTTAAGAGGTGATTTACCTTCTGGCGCGGTTGGCCAATTGTCTCATTCTGCAAAGGATTTAGTTGCTCTCATTCGGCAGCACTTCGGTGAAAAGTTGCTGATATTTGTCGGGTGCTACCCAGAAGTACATCCAGATGCCGACACAATGAAAACCGACTTGAGATTTCTTAAAGAAAAAGTTGACGCCGGTGCAACAGCTTGCATCACTCAGTACTTTTATAACGTCGATGCTTACATCAGATTTGTGGATGAATGTCAGAGAATTGGAATAACGCAAGCGATCATTCCGGGAATTATGCCTCTCTATAACTACCACGTTTTAGTGAAGTTTTCGCAAAATTGTGGCGCCGACATACCGAGATGGATTGAACGTCGAATGTATGAATACAGGGAGGATAAATCGGCATTGGAAGCATTTGGAATTGATGTGGTGTCTCGCCTATGTACTCGACTCATTGAGTCTGGTGCTCCGGGTTTACATTTCTATACATTGAACCGGGCATTGTCGGTGAAAAAGATTCTCAAGAATCTTGAGATAACAACAGAGTCTAGTAATGAGATGACAGAAAAAAAATGAATACCTAAAATTCACACTGGCTCAAGGCAATGACAACTTCCTTTATTGGAGTACTGAACATTTCCTAGCACTTGTAGATTCTTTGCAAATCCAACGAGTCATATATATCGAAAACTTCACATTTATACGAACAAAATCTGATAGATAGAGAGCAAATTAAATATGCGAATAGGTGTACCTCGAGAAATAAAGAAAGATGAAAATCGCATTGGTTTAACGCCGACCAGCGTTCGAGAGATAACTAATTTTGGACATGAGGTTGTTGTCGAAAAAGACGCGGGTTTAAACATTGGTCTGTTTGATGCAGACTATGAAAGCGCCGGTGCCACAATTTCTACTAGTGTAGAAGAGGTCTTTGCGGCCGACATGATTGTCAAGGTGAAGGAACCTCAAATGGTCGAAGTCGAGCGGTTACGACCTGGACAAGTCTTATTCACCTACTTGCATCTCGCACCAGCCCCCGAACTCACTTGTGCATTGATGGCTAGTGGTTGCACGGCTATTGCATACGAAACCGTTACTGATGCAAGTGGCGGACTACCTTTGTTGGCACCAATGAGTGAAGTCGCCGGACGTATGTCGATTCAAGCCGGTGCGCATTCGTTAGAAATTGCCCAAGGTGGGCGCGGTTCGTTACTAGGTGGAGTCCCAGGAACTCCACCCGCTAAAGTAACAGTTTTAGGTGGTGGTGTCGTGGGTATGAATGCCGCACGAGTAGCCCTAGGTATGGGCGCTGAGGTTGCCCTACTTGATATCAATCTTCGCCGGCTCGCTGAACTCGATTTATTCTTTGGCCCAGCCCTTACAACTGTTTTTTCGACCACTGATACTGTCTACACAAACGTCACAACTTCTGACGTAGTGATTGGCGCTGTGTTGGTACCGGGAAAAACCACCCCAAAACTCGTCACGCGCGACATGATTAAGGATATGCAACGTGGTTCGGTTGTAGTGGATGTTGCAATCGACCAAGGAGGAGTGTTTGAGACTTCTCGTCCGACCACTCATACTAAACCGATTTATGTCGAGCATGACGTTGTACATTATTGTGTCGCCAACATGCCTGGTGCCGTCGCAAGAACATCGACATTTGCACTCAACAATGCAACATTACCGTACACACTCGCGTTAGCAAATAAAGGGTTGACTCAAGCTCTCTCGGAAGATGTACATCTACGCGAAGGCCTCAATGTTCACGATGGTAAGATAACGTATGCTGCAGTGGCTGAAGCAGTGGGTGAACCCCATCATGTGGTCGAAGAGTACTTCCCGCTTTCGAGATAAGTGCGGAGTAAAGTGACAGTATCTTCACTGCTCCCCATGTAGTTTCCCTTAGGATAATGTACTCTAAAAAGTAATCTTGATCGCTCGTCCAATAAGGAAAACTCCATGGGTACCCACGTACCTGTTTCCTTGAGGAGCAACGCGGTATCCCAGAACTTGTTGCTTTGTCTGGTCGTCAATGTCAGCGATTACTGCATTCGGTTTGATCGGTCTCGAAACTTCACCAAAGTAAGTGCCTCTTCCTAAAATGTAGATCGAGTAATCTCGTTCCTCGTCCTAGGCAACCGCACTAAATGAACATAACACCGGTAACGCAACGATGTAAAGAAATCTCAAGTAAAAATATTTCATCACAATCTCCTAAACACATTTCGATTGGTACCATTTGACTTGTGAACCATTGAAACTTGCGTCAATTGAAGTGAAAGTCCATTGAACGATATGAATTGGTCTCGACGATAACGGTGGGTTCGTATTCTGATTAGAATATGTCATCGGTTATTGATGAACTGCTCTTTGTTTCCGAATTTCGGCCCTCAGTTCATAATGGTGAGTCTCATAGGGAACAACTTTAGGTATTCATCCGCACTTAACTAGTTGGATAATTCCATACTTCCATTAGTAATATTGCAAGATTAGTACAAAGATAATTGAAACACACGATAACGAGATCTCCACTTTGTGAAGATCTTCCTTCGCCACAATCAGATTTGATTTTCGGTATATAACCCTTTATGCGAGTAGCTTTACTCATATTGGCGGTAGTTGTCGGGTCGGTGATTTTTAACTTCACGACACCGTTTCATTTAGGTCAGATTGCCTCCAATTGGGGGCTTATTGACGTGACAATCTGGATTACCTTTGTACTCTGTGGACTTGCTTTCATCATTCTAGGGATACTGATGGCGTGGTGGATTTATACGTATCAATATCAACCGGGTCAGTTAGCTGAGTACGAACCGGAAGATCCCGTTCTTGAAGGACGTCTCACGATTCTAACAACTATCGGAGTGGTCGTGATGTTAGCGCCTGGATTGATTGCCTGGAATGATTACATTGCTGTACCGGAAGATGCGATTGAGCTCGAAGTTTTCAGTGAACAGTGGACTTGGTCTTTCCGACTGCCTGGCGAAGATGGCATATTTGGTTATGCACACAACAAAAACATTGATATCATAGCAAATCCTATGGGTATTCGAGACGATGATCCCTATGCTCAGGATGACCTTGTGATAGAAACTAATATCGTAAAGGTTCCAGTTGATAAGAAAATTAAAGTCTTGTTGAGGTCCAAGGATGTTCTGCATGACTTTTGGGTTCCGGAGATTCGCGCCAAGATGGATTCGGTACCCGGAATGGTAACTTACTTTTGGTTTGAACCAACACGAACAGGTGTATTCGAAATTCTGTGTGCCGAGTTGTGTGGTTCTAGCCATCACGCCATGCGTGGAGAAATGCACATAGTAACACGCGAAGAGTACCAACTTTGGCTCGATGATCAGATTACGTGGGCCGAAAGAAAAGCCGGCGTTGTGCCACTGACTCCAGTTCAGCAACTTGGACAAACGGTAGCGCGCGATAATGGTTGTTTCGCTTGTCATAACACAACCGGTGCAGCTGGTACTCCTGGACCAACTTGGAAAGGAATGTGGGGAACCGAGGTTGAACTCGATGATGGCTCTATCGTTACACGCGACGAAGCTTATGTTCGAGAATCCATTACTAACCCGGGAGCGAAACTGGTTAAAGGCTTCTCAAATACCATGTTGCAGCTGTCCGACGATGTAACAACAGAAGATATAGATGCACTAATTGAATATTTGAAGACGACTACACCCGCGGTTGAATAAACTGACTCACCTCTAGAAACTATAGAAGAACCCGTCGACGAATCGGAGTCATAAAAGTAATTTTCAGAGAATAATATGGCAACAGTTGAAGTACCCTATCAGGAAACCGTCCCATTACATCATCCAAAGACGTGGCTAGGTAAGTACGTATTTAGCCAAGATCATAAAGTCATCGCAATTCAATATGGTGTGACAGCGATGGCAGTTGGTTTAGTTGCACTCTTCCTGTCGGAACTGATGCGTATTCAGTTAGCGTTTCCAGGTGCGATGCCGTGGTTCACCGCAGATATGTACTACCAGTCCATAACAATGCACGGTATGATCATGGTGATCTACCTGTTAACCGCTTTTCTTTTAGGCGCGTTTGGAAATTTCTGTATACCATTGATGTGTGGGGCGCGGGACATGGCTTTCCCGTTTGTCAACATGTTGAGTTATTGGGTATATCTAATCTCCGTAATTCTGCTTCTACTATCGTATGTGGTGCCCGGAGGTCCCACTGGTGCCGGTTGGACACTGTATCCCCCACAAACCATAACCGCAGGTACCCCAGGGGACGACTGGGGGATTGCCATGATGCTCATTTCGCTCGCGGTGTTTATCGCAGCGTTCACAATGGGTGGTTTGAACTACATTACCACGATTTTGCAAGCACGTACTCGGGGTATGACTTTGATGCGCATGCCTCTGACTGTATGGGGTATATTCATTGCCACATTTCTTGGTTTGATTGCGTTTCCCGCACTATTTGTCAGTGCAGTCATGATGCTTCTGGACAAGTTTTTAGGGACCAGCTTTTTCATGCCAGCGATAGTATCGCTAGGTAAAAGTTTAGATTATTCTGGTGGTCAACCGTTATTATTCCAGCACCTATTCTGGTTCTTTGGGCATCCAGAAGTCTATATCGTAGCTTTGCCCGCGTTCGGTGTAATCTCTGATTTGATTTCAGTACACGCAAGAAAGAACATATTTGGTTATCGCATGATGGTATGGGCAATCGTCGCCATCGGAATATTGTCACTTGTGGTATGGGCGCATCACATGTATGTTGCCGGTATGCATCCGTATTTTGGGTTCTTTTTCGCTACAACCACATTAATTATTGCGGTCCCTACTGCCCTTAAAGTCTATAACTGGCTGCTTACCCTGTGGCGAGCTAATATTCGGTTAACGGTTCCTATGTTGTGGGCACTCGCGTTTGTACTAACCTTCATTGTGGGTGGGATTACAGGACTATTCCTCGGTAATGTGATCATCGATATTCCACTTTCAGATACGTATTTCGTCGTAGCACACTTTCACATGGTCATGGGCGTCTCTCCGATTTTTGCAATTTTCGGGGGAATCTACCATTGGTATCCTAAATTGTCAGGGCGTATGCTAAATGATAAGATCGGTCTGTTACACTTCTATATCACGTTTATCGGAACTTATTTGATTTATTTCCCGATGCATTACTTAGGGTTCATCGGAACTCCGAGACGGTACTACGAGACTGGTGTTACTGAAGTCACAGGCTTTTACCCACAGTCAGCACATGACCTCAATGTTTTCATTACATGTGTCGCACTCTTCGTGGGTGTATCGCAGTTATTGTTCGTCTACAACCTCATTGTCAGTCTGAAGAAAGGTAAGAAAGCAGGCGACAACCCGTGGGGCGCCAATAGTTTGGAGTGGCGAACTCCGGACACACCTCCAGGTCACGGTAATTGGGGGGAACGATTACCTACTGTACATCGATGGGCTTATGACTTTGGAGTCTCTCACGGCGACCAAGATCATATTCCACAAGATGTACCAAAACAGAAGTCAAATTAGTTTTTACTCCATCTGTTGAAGGAAGCTAGTTCGAGAATGAGCGAGACTTTGGACAAAGAAAACATTCTGACTGGTACAGCCCGCGATTGGTCATCGGATATGACGACGTTTAAAGGCGTACCGTGGGGAAAAGCCATGATGTGGATTTTCCTATTGTCAGATACCTTTATCTTCACTTGTTTTCTCACCGGTTACATGGTGGTACGTTCTACAACGACTGAACCGTGGCCCGTCCCTAGTGAAGTGTTTGCGCTTAGTGTAGGTGGGGTTGCCGTTCCATTACTTCTCATTGCGATCATGACCTTTGTGTTGATCACCTCGAGTGGTACGATGGCAATGGCGGTTAACGCAGGCTATCGGCGCAATAAGAAACTCGTTTTTTGGCTTATGGCGGCTACCGCTTTGTTAGGTGCTACTTTTGTAGGAATGCAGGTGTTCGAGTGGTCGAAACTTATCCTAGAAGAAGGAATAAGACCCTGGGGATACACTGATGATAGCCACTTATTGGGCAACGCGCCACAATTTGGGGCGATCTTTTTCATGGTTACTGGTTTTCACGGCCTTCACGTGTCGATCGGAGTGGCGTATCTCTTGATTGTGGCGACGAAGGTACTCCGTGGTAAATACGATCATACAAACCTAGAAATAGTCGAAATCACAGGGCTTTACTGGCACTTCGTTGATCTTGTCTGGGTATTTATTTTCGCGTTTTTCTATCTGTGGTAATAGTGGGTTAAGCAATAAATGGCGACTGAAGGTCAACAACATCCAATAAAAATCTACATCCTAATATGGTTGCTTCTTTTTGTAGTGAGCTTCTTTTCGTACATGGTCGATTATTTGGAGTTTGAAGGGATGTTGCGATGGACGTTGATCATTATTTTCATGTTCCTTAAGGCTGGTTATATTGTCGCAGTCTTTATGCACATGCAATGGGAACGTTTTGCACTTATTTTTGGGATCTTGCTACCCCCACTAGCATTGGTTGTTTTGATCTTGTTGATGGCGGTTGAAGCTGACTATGCTAATGCGACGCGCGTGCAGTATATGGGAGCAGATCCGACGGCGGTACCTAAGTCCCCCCACCATTGATCTTACCTTAAGGGTAAACCTAAATTTATTCGTGCAAGGTGCCTTAAGCTTCTTATTTTCAGAGTGCGACTTTTTTGGCTAACAAATCATTCACGCGCGTAGATCGCTATAGAGTGACTCTGGATCAAACGGATGTGCAAATTCACGAAACTCTTGGTCTTCGGTCTTCAAGTTGTTTCCAATGATTAACCTAAAGACAAGTAAATCTGCCAACAAACTCGTTTTCCAATTCTTGACGAACTGGCTTGGCTAGCGGCTATTCAGTCTTGATTAACAGACACGTTAATCAAAGAACACCTTTCGACAATCGATTATGGTTGAACTCTATTCGCTTTACTAACGAGGTATAAAGCACCGACAGTTTTGTCGTCTACCCGCATGCGCAATTGCTCATCGCGATCGAAATAGTCAGCCACTCGGATGGGTTCGTAACGAAAACCATGGCGAACTAACGTGTCGGCAAAATCGTCGCCATAAATTCGTACAAAGTCAGCGGGACGGTTGGAATCACTTTGTAACGAAAAGTCTTGAGTTTTTTTGCCTCGTGCTGGCACATTAATCATCGCCCAACCATTCGGCTTCAACACGCGATGGATTTCAGCAAGCGCACGATTGTCGTCCGATACCGCCTGTAGTACATGAGAGCAGTACACTATTTCAAACGATTCATCGGCGAAAGGTAGTGCATGGATGTCAAACTGTAGATTGACGTCGGTCCGAAAAAGATCGCCATTGATATACATATATGATGCGAGGGCTTTGAGTTGTAGTTCTAAACTCTTCTCAGGAGCAATATGCAAGACCGAACAAGGATCTCGCTTAAGCGATTCAATATTCTTGAGAAAAAATCGATGGATCAGTCGATCCCGTTCTCTACTATTACACTGCGGACATATCGCGTTTGGACGTTTGTATTGATTTCGTCCAGCTGATTTAAACTTGCCAAAAGAACGGTTGCATATTGGACAGTGGAAACGGGTTCCAACATAGAAAATGAAGGCATACTTTCGTCGCCACCTGCGCAATTTTCTTTCAAATCCAATGAAAAAACGCATGACTAGTCCTTTAGGAGAAGTTGAACTCTGTAGTCAAATTTCTTAATCTTTCGGGCGATTTTTCGACGGGCAAACCCCGTAAACCAAGTTGATACTGGTATCCACTCACTATTGCCAATCCCATCCACAATAACGAGCCGACAAAATTCTTCTGTTTCTCGAACAACAATGATGTTGTGAGGTAACAGATCGCGTGTGACCACTAATTCTTCTCGCAGCCACGACTTAAAGTTTTCCATTGCTTGTGCAAGTGAGGCATCCAATCCGGAAGGGATTTCTTCCTCCAAATTTCGCGGATATTCTCCATTGGCATTGAGGAAGAGTCGGGTGACAATTCCTATTCCTAGGTCAGTTTGCACCTGACCGAAAAATTCTGGTATGTGTTCCCAGATTTTTGGTGTCGATTTTTTTACTAGGTGTTCGTAAGCTTGAACTTCTTTATATTGGTCGTCCCAGTGTTTCAACGATCTAAATCGTTTGAGGCCATTAGTGCGAGCGCGTCTTAACCGTGGGGTTCTATCCGTGCGTAAGACTTTTACGCATTTTGTAGGATCATTGGGATGTAAAAAGCAAAGGCGAGTTCCACCAATCGTGAAGGGTTCGAGTGACCGTAGTAAAAGCACGTCCTGGTCACTTTCGTCGTTTGTATTGTTAGAGGACTGAATAAGAGCCACCAACGAGGGTAGCAAGCGCTATGTCGATTGCACGCCTAGTCGTTCGTGCATGAGTGGACTAGTGGTCGTATATTGCAGATGAACTTTCGCCTCGGGGTTTAGGCGTTTTTTGATCGCAAACGATACTAAAGCGGCTTCATGAAAACCGGACAGAATTAGTTTTCGCTTGCCAAGGTAACTTGAGATATCACCAATGGCATAAATTCCAGGGACATTGGTCTCAAATCGTTCCGTATCGGTTTCAATTTGGTTCTTGTTGAGTGCTAACCCCCACTCGGCGATTGGACCGAGTTTTGGAGACAACCCAAAAAAGACTAACAAATGGTCTACGTCGAGATTAACGACACTGTGGTCAGGTTGTGTGATTTGAACTTGTTCTAACTTGCTGGCGGAGTGAATGAGTTGAGTTGCGTTACCGACAAGGAAGTTCATATTACCTTTCTCGACGTGTTTACGCATTTCTTGAACCGAAGATTCCATTGCACGAAAACGTTCACTGCGGTGAACTAGCGTCAACGACGCAGCCGAGCCTACTAGGTTTAAGGCCCAATCAAAGGCCGAGTCGCCGCCACCAAGAACGACAACTTTTTTATCATTGAACAGAGACGAATCAGACACTTGGTAATGGACATAACCGGGATTTACTTCGTCAACTCCTTGGGCTCGAAGAACTAGTGGTTGAAACGAACCGACACCGCCAGCGATAATCAGACTCCGCGTTTTAAATTCGGTTCCTTTGGAAGTTTCCACTCGAAACTCATCAATTGACAATTTTTCCACGACGGTAACTTGCTGGTCAAGATGCATGACTGGGTCAAACGGTTCAATTTGGTCTAATAAGCGATCAATCAGTTCGTTAGCGTTACATTCTCGGATTGCTGGAATGTCATAGATGGGTTTATCTGGGTATAGGGCGGCGCACTGTCCGCCAACCGTAGCTAAGCTGTCAACTAGATGGGCACGAATACCTTGCAATCCCAACTCAAATACTTGAAAGAGACCGCATGGTCCCGCACCGACAATAACTGCATCAGTTTTGATCATAATTTCTTAACTCGTGAGTTTTCTTTGTGTGTATAACGGATTTAGTTTGCTTCAATCTTTCGGCGAATATTTTTCATAAAAGTGGTCTTTTACCAAACTTGGGTCTGCTCGACCTCTTGATACTTTTACGACTTGTCCGACCAGATAATCTAACAGTTTGTGGTTACCGTTCATGTAATTATTTAACACATCGGCGTTACTTTCAGTAACTTGAAGTATCCAATCCGATATTTTCTCGAAGTCTGATGATAAATTGATACCCAAGATTCGCTCTGCTTCATTGGGTTCAACTTTATGCTCGAACATGTGGTTAATGACGTCCAACGCTTGAGTCCGTGATAACTGACGTTTTTGAACTTTTCCCAATATTTTTGCAACCTGTGGTGGAGCAATCCAAAGTTCTTCTGGTTTGATTTGTTTCTTTTTTGCTAACCCCTTCAGATCATGAAGAATCCAGTTTGCTACTTGTTCGAAATCTTGAAACTGGTTTGCTATGTCTTCAAAATAATCTGCTAACTGCCGACTACTAGTCAATTGATTGGCGAATTTTGGTGTTAAACCATAGGTTTTGACAAATCGATCGCACCTAGGTTTCGGTAATTCTGGTAACGCATTACGTAGCTTTTCGATTTCGTCCGTAGAGACCGTAATCGGTGGTAGGTCAGGGTCGGGAATGTAGCGGTACTGAGGTATTTCTTCTTTGCTACGCATTGTGCGAGTTTGTTTATCGCGTGAATTGTAAGTTCGTGTCTCGCGTGTTACTTGCTCGCCACTATTTAGTAATTCGATCTGCCTCGATACTTCAAACTCCATTGCTTCTCTAAGAAAGCGAAATGAGTTGACATTTTTGATCTCAACAGGTGTCCCTAGTGCAGACTGACCTTGTTTTCTCACAGAAATATTTGCATCGCACCGTAAAGAGCCTTCATGTAGGTGTCCGTCGGAGATTCCTAACCACACTACTAATTGATGAATCTGTCGAAAACATTCTGCCGCTGTGTCAGCGGAATTCATACAGGGGGATGTCACGATTTCGAGTAGAGGAGTACCCACTCGATTATGATCAATTCCCGTATATTCGTCAATGATCCCGTGAATTGACTTTCCGGCGTCTTCTTCCAGATGAGCACTTGATATATCAACTTCGGTATAACCGGATTCTTCTTTAGGTATCTTGATAACTCCGTCGATCAGTAGGGGATTATGGTACTGGCAGATTTGATATCCTTTAGGTAAATCGGGATAGAAAAAGCTTTTGCGATCAAACTGCACAATAGGTGATACATTAGCCTCGATTGCCAACCCAAACTCAATTGCTTTTCTCAAGGCGATTCGATTCAACACCGGTAGTGTTCCAGGAATTGCAAGATCGTAGGTATCAAGATGAACGTTAGGGATATCTGTGTATTGGTTCGGCGCTGGTGAAAATAGTTTGGATTTTGTATTCAATTGGACATGCAGTTCGAGTCCAATTACGGGTTCCCAGCACTCGGACTTCATAGAAATTTGGATGGATACCTGAGATGCCAATCAGTTAAACGCTGATATTCAGCTGCAAGTTCGAGTAACTGCCAATCCGAAAACCGTGGTCCGATGAGTTGAATACCCACGGGCAAGCTATTGACCGTACCACAAGGGACACCAATGGCTGGTAAGCCACCGAGATTCGCTGCGACGGTGAATCTATCTTGACGATACAGTTCGAATTGATCGTGATCGTCCGCTAACACGGGTGCAGCAACGGTTGGTGCAGATGGCGCCAAGATGAAATCCACGTCGTTAAATGTTTGAGTGTATCGATCGTGAATTAGCCGACGTACCTTCTGGGCTTTAACAAAGTGAGTTTCAGGTTTCCCATTTGTGAGTACGTAATTTCCAAACAGAATTCGGCGTTTAACTTCAGCTCCAAAACCTTCAATTCGTGTTTTGGTGTATAGATTGTCGATATTCGACACCTCTTTACTTCTAAATCCAAAACGAATGCCATCGAAGCGAGCCAAATTTGTTACACATTCACCGCGACTAATGGCAAAGTAGGTCGCTAAACACTTTTGAACATCTGGAAGCTCAATCTCTTTGAAATTGTGTCCTGTTTTCTCAAGTGTATGTCGAACATCAGCCAAAACAGACATAAGTGGCGTTGGTATATCTTCAAAGAATTTACTAGGGTAACCAATTGTTAGACGAGGTAGTTTGTACTCCCTGTCAGCAGCAGTATTTATAGTAGAAGCATCTTTGGTGTCCACTCCATTTGTGACATCAAACAGCAACTTGGCATCTTCGACGGTGCGTGTTAGCGTACCTGGTTGATCTAGACTCGACGAAAAAGCGACCATACCGTATCGAGAGTTTCTTCCATACGTAGGTTTGAAACCGGTAACTCCACAAAATGCTGCCGGTTGGCGAATGGAACCACCCGTATCGGAACCAGTTGCTGCTGGTGCTAAACCGGCGGCCACCGCGGCGGCGGAACCACTGGAAGATCCGCCGGCGACCTTGGTGACATCCCAAGGGTTGACCGTCGGTCCCCAAAAGCTCGTCTTACCGGATGATCCCATCGCGAACTCATCCATGTTGGTCTTACCTAAACACACCATTCCTTGATTGTTCAGTCGACGTACTATTGTCGCATCGTACGGTGCAACAAAGTCAGCCAACATTTTCGACGCGCATGTAGTTTTTACGTCTTTGACACAGAAAAGGTCTTTATGCACTAAAGGAATCCCCGTAAGTAAACCATTATTGCCGACCGCACGTTGGTGATCTGCTTTCTTTGCCTCTTTTAGTGCCCTGTCGGCGACTACGGTGATGAAGCAATTAAGCGCTGGATCGTGCTCTCTGATTCGGTCAAGATAGTACTGTGTCAGTTCGACTGAACTTATTTCTTTTGCTTGAAGTTGCTCGCTCATTTGTACGAGCGATTGAAATGGCAATATCACCGATCGAATACTTTAGGAACGATGTACAGTTGGTTTAGTGTATGAGATGTCAGTTGTTTTAATTGTTGAAGGTCAGGATTGGTCGAGGGTGAATCCTCGCGAGTGACCGTTGAATCTTCCTGACATTGGGTTAATGGAATTACATTTTCTGTCGGAACACTTTCCAGTTCTGTGAGTGAACCAATAAAAAACTCAAGCGAACGGTGAATGAGTAGACGTTCAGAGTCTGCTAGGACTAAATGACTTAATCGGCAAAGTTCGTCGAGTTTCGAGTTGCTGATTTTGCGAGTTTTTTGCACTTAGATTTCTAGGGACATCCCACATTCTGTGTTCACAGAACTCATAAATAGAAAGGGAACAGGTTTTGTCAAGTGAGTTCTCTATCGCATATAAGGAAGTCGACCAGGAGAAGCCATTTATTCAATAGTGGTATTAATAACCCGGATTGGAAGCTTAGTTCGTCGTATATTCGGCATTTTTCCCTGATGACCTATGTTATATGAAAGAATGACTATTTTGCCGGTACAATCTGACCGGTCATTTTGCAACTATTTATAGCTTATTTACGAGATTATTGTATGCGAGTTAATCAACCTGAGAATCCGGTCGAAGTGAAATATCCTGGCAGTATGTGCGTTGACATTGAAACGTTTCATCTGCGGTAGCTAATTGAAGCGTGTCCTCGGAAACATAGGGGCTCCAAGGAGGCTGTAGTGTGTGTGCGAGCGTGTTGTGTTGAGAACAATGCGATTGAAGCTACTTGGGTAGGTTGGAGCTCGTTGTATGAGTTGTTAGAGCGATTGTTTTTGCGTTTCATTTAGTACATGCAGGCCGAATGAAACGGCAGGAACAATGTACAACGGGTGTTATGGTGAATTGTGGGGATCTAAACATCGGTGCCGCTTAGACCCCGAATGAAAAAGCCAAAACGGTGACAACGACAGCTCATGAGCAGGTTAGACAATCTACTGTATACTCCGAAGTGATACCGATTACTTCCTAAATCACTCGACGGTTTCAACCAAGAAACACATACTTGATGCCGTCTCAATCTGACCGGACGAACACAGGCAGTTGACCATCAACTCGTGGCTTACGCACCCTTATCTATAGCTACACAACTAGTACCTTTTCAAGGTAACGTAAAAATAATAGTGCTTTTCCAGCTGATTGGGCAAAATACGGAAAATTAAAAGGCTCTTCCGAATGAAAGTGTAAATGACATTCCGTCACTGTCACTATCTAACAAGAATTCGACCGCTGCACCAAAAACAAAGTCATTATCCATCTGATATAAAAAACCACCGGAGATCGATCTACTGTCACTATCGTCTATACTATACACAACTCCACGTAGATAGACCATGTCGAGTGTCAACCAAATTCCTGCATTAAAACTCCATTCGTCATCACTTTCGCTTTGACCAAGAAACTCTATCTCGCCAGTATCAAAGGTCGCTCCAATAAACGGAGTATAGTAATCGAAATCCCAACCTATTTCTCCGCCAAATCTAGTGTTGCTTATGTCTCCTGAAATACAAAAAACAACTTCACAAACATCAATGTCACCAGTAAAACGGGTAAAACTAGCTCCCAAATAAACACTGTCGTCCCTGAAATTGTAGAAGTTTGCTCCCACACCGAGCGTATTCGATTCCAAAGCAAGACCTAATTCATCATCCTCAAAATCAGCTGTAACTTATCCAATAGTTCCGAGAATGAATCGGTCGTCCGCGAAAACACAAACAGACAGCAGTATTAACGGTAGAATCAGAAGATTTTTCATAATTTAGTTTCCTTTACTAAGTGAAATTGAAAGTTGTCGTCGTATTTTACGAAACCTAGAAGCTACAACTGAGTAAGATTTATGTAAAAATTTTGAAGGGGTCTCAAGTATTTGCGTACAAATTACTTTCTTTATCGC
>VXYV01000047.1 GCA_009845835.1 Gammaproteobacteria bacterium
GATTTAAAACGATATTTTTCCACTGACACTGTATTAAGTGCCATCGTTTTCTTCCTCCAGCACATCCTGAACGGCCTGGTTAAATTTTTCCGGGTCTCGAAAATATTGCTTGGCTGTCTCAATGACGCGCTTCAATAACTCCAGATCATCTTGTTCTATATCTTTTACCTCTAAAAGAGAACGGATTTGTTCACTGTTAAATGTTCCATATAGCTGCCCAATTGCTGCATTCAAAAATGCAGAGGTCAAAGTCGTAACATTGCGGAATGAGAGTACAACTCTATGGCCAGATTTAAGTCCAGATTCAAGACGCTCATAGACTTTTTGTCCATCCCCGGAAGCTACACACAAGGGATTGCCTACAACTTCAAATAATGAAATTTCAATATTTTTTTGCATGGTAATCCCTCTAAAAAATATCTGCTGCATTTATTTCGGAAGTAAGGCCATAGGACGCTGTATCCGCTGTATTTATTTCTACACTTACCACAGTGCCGGGAAATCGTTCGCTTAGTTGTGCCGTAAAAGTATGTCCATTTCTACGTTGCCAATAGCCAGCATCCGAAACGATCTGAATACAGCCGCGATTTAAGTCAATAAATTCACCGAGTATCTTCAAACCCAATCCACCTGGTACACTGCCACGCTTGGTTGTATTATTACCCTCAGTTGCCCATTCAATCGCTTTTTCTGGCGAAAAGTCAAGTCCTGTATGAGTTTTTATATTTTGGCGCATGCCCACTCCCAGATCTGCCACTGTAAAATCAAGTTTTTTGCGTTTATGAAAAAATTGTCCGCAACTAAAAATCCCCCTCTCAGTGCTGGAGTGCAAAACGGCATTGCTGAATATCTCAAAAATGCTCTCGCGAAATTTTTTCAGCAGCCCCAAAGACATTTTAGGCATCTCGGAACGATATATAAGCTCATATTCAATATAGCCAGAAAAATAGCGGTCGTCTTTGGTATCAAATCGTTTGTAGGTAATGGTGGAGCCCCAATCATCTGGAATTTTATTTCGTCCGTAGTGACTGAGAAAACCGTTTCTCGAAAGAATATTTTGAACTTCATGAGGGATATGTGTCAATCTGACGGTGTTCAGTTTTGCACCTAAGTTATAGAGTATTGCACCAAATGCCGCACACATATCGGCGTCAAACCATGTCGTTCCTCTCATGTCAATTTCAATATTATCACAAAAACAATCCTTGGTTTGTGCATGGAGGTGAACAAGTCTTTCAAAACCTCGCCGATCATGACGAATAGGCGGCAGAGTAACCCTCACGCTTTCACCTCCATATGTACGTTTTTGACAATACTTTTTTTCATTTTACAGTTCGTAATAGCCTTATATACCGCATCTTGCGAATAATTATACTATGCTGATTTTGAGCAAAATAACAGGGGGACATGTCCGTGTCAAGTGTGCTATTACACGTCTAAAAATGTCCGTAGTGAAGTCATAAATTTTTATCTGTCGTATTTATCTCTATGCTTCCTTAATTTTGTTTCTATACCTTATACAGACCTGTATAGCACCTGAAAACATTTCCCAAACGATTACATATTACCTGTTTCAGCACTATTAGGCAAGGTCTGTAAGGCATGTTGCCTTTGTTCCCAATCGGGAAGGTATGCATACATGAAACTTTTAAACAGTCTGCTATGATTTGGTGCAAGAAGATGTACTAATTCATGAACAATGACAAATTCCCTCAACGCTTCTGGCAGATCGAGCAAATCTGTGCTAAGAGTCAATCGCCCATTCGTCGATATAGATGCCCACTTCCTTCGCATGTCACGCAGATGAACCTCCCGCACCTTCACACCAATGCGGTCTGCCCATTGCCATACTACGCCTTTTAAATCTCCTGATTTATCCCATACTTTTTCGGAATTCATATTCGCTGCAACCTCAATAGGGCGTTTGCTGTTTCGATCAGATTTTTGCCTCCAACTATAGGTATTAATATTTGGTAGAGCGTAGTTCTCAACTCACTGTTATGGTGATGATTCCACTGATAATCAGGAAATTGATCAAACAATACACTAACGGCTCGTGCATGTTCTGGAGTAATGTCTTTTTTGAAGTCGTTGAGAACCTTATAAACTGCAAAGGCATTTTCGTCCAGGCCCATTTGGTCGCGTTCGTTTGAAGCCCGTTCATATTCTTCTGATAACTTCTCAAACTCCATTAATACCTGTTGTGTCGTAAGCTGACGATTTTCATAAGCCTCTGAAACTATCTCTGCGCGTTCTCCAATCGAAATCAGAAACGGCTTTGATGGGCTTTCGTCTATTACCACCTCAGTCAGTACCTTTCGCAAATTCAGCACTTTCACCGTATCGGATACATAGCTCTGCGTAATTTTTCTCAATGCGTCTGCGCCCAATTCGTGAACAGAACCGGGCAATTCAAACGTATCGCTCTCTGTATGCTGCTGTAATAAATCCCGCGTCTTGGCGGTCAACTCTTTGTCAACGTAAATGCGGTCTGTATAGGCGTTACGAATCAGTCCATAGAGCGATGCAAGAGCCTGATAATCTTTGATAAATGGGCGTAGAAAAGCATCTGGTGAAAGAATATTATAGAGATTCTGAACTTGCTTGAAGAATTTGAAAAAAGCCTCTCGACGGTCCTTGTCCTCAAAATGCTCAATGGCTCGCTCTTTTGCCTTGTCGTCCCAACCACTGGCAAAAGGCAAATAGCGCGGCGCGTCCTCGCGAATCAGCTTAGAGAAAGCATCTTTGAGTACGTCAAGGTTCTGAATCACACTCTCTACCATATCAGAATCAAAAGCAAGTGCTTTTTCCAGATTCTCAAAGATGCCGACAAAATCTAAGACAAACCCATATGGTTTTACCAACCCGTCTTCGTCCTCATAAGGTCGGTTGACACGGGCAATTGATTGTAGCAGCACATGGTCACGCATCGGTTTGTCGAGGTAAATGCAGTAAAGAATCGGCGCGTCGAAGCCAGTCAACAGCTTTTGAGTCACAATTAGAATTTTCGGCTGAGCATTTTTCTCGGCAAATTTTTTACGGATCTCTTTCTCTTTCTCTGGGGTGTGGTGATACGCTTTCATAAGTTCAGGGTCTTGATGGTACGGTGAATAGACGACCTCCGAATACGCCGACGGTAGATATTTATCGAGTGCCTGCTTGTACAACGCACACGCCTCGCGATCTACAGCAACCAGAAACGCCTTAAATCCCATTGGCTCTACATTGTCCCGGAAATGTCGGGCAACATACTCGGCAATCTTATCCACCCTTTCAGGAGCTTTCATCATTTCTTTCAACTGTACTGCCTTATCCAGAATCGCGTTTAGTTCCTCCAGGTCGCTAATGCCTTCTGCTGCCACAAGGTTTAAAAAATCTCGTTCCAATGTTTCGCGTTCAACGCGCAACTCAGATGGCGCAAGGGCATAATTCAAAGGAACAGTCGTACCATCTTCAATGGATTCTCCTATCGAGTATTTATCCAGATAACCCTGCTCATCGTCCACACCGAAAACCTTAAAGGTTCCTTCGCCTTGAGAAAGCCTGTCAATCGGAGTGCCGGTAAAGCCGATATAGGTCGCATTGGGCAGGGCTGCCATCAGGTAATTTCCCAAATCGCCACCGGTTGTACGGTGTGCTTCGTCAACCAGTATAATTACCTCTTCACGGGTGTTAATATTCGCGGGTATATCGTCAAACTTATGAATCATTGATACGATCAGGCCGCGATAATCGGATGCCAAAATATTTCGCAAGTCTCGCTTGCTCGCTGCGACTTTATGCGTGGTGATCCCGTAACCAGTGATATTTCTAAAAAGCTGGCTTTCCAGTTCATTGCGGTCAATTAGCATTAACACCGTGGGCTTTTCTATTTCCCTTCTACCGTGCAATAGTCGGGAGGCAATGGTTATCATAGTCAGGGTTTTACCGCTGCCCTGCGTGTGCCAGATAAGCCCTCGTCGCTTGTACGGGTCGTGAATTCGCTCTATTACCCTTTCCACCGCACGGGTCTGGTGCTGACGCAACACAACTTTAGTCAGTTCATCATCCTTGCTCTGAAAAATAATAGACTGATGCAACACTTTTAGAAAGCGATCGCGGTCAAAGAAAGTTTTGACTTTCTGCTCGTAGTTCGTGGGTTCGTCGGTTTTCCAGTTGAATAGGTTTTTGCGGCTGGTGTTCCAGGTCACGCTATAAAAAAAGTCCATCAACTGCGTAACGCCAAACAGTTGCGCGGTGGTAAACATCTCCGGTGTTTCTCGGTGATAGCGGCGGATTTGTTCCACACCGATTGCCAATCCATCCTGTTTGTTGGCGGCTTTGGCCTCCACTACTGCCACCGGAATCCCGTTAATCAGAAACACCACATCGGCACGATTGCGGTGGACGATGCCTTTTTGCGACCATTCATCGGTTACATGAAACAGGTTATTGGCAGGAGTATCAAAATCAAGCAGGGTGATGTTACGCTCGCGATTCTCACTTGGGACAAAAATTGAATGTTCACCGCGTAGCCATGAAAGCGCGTCTTGATTTCCCTCAAGCGTCGGTTTGAGCAAACGCAACCGGCGCATAATTTCCATACATCCGGATTGGTCCAATATTCCTTTGTTGAGCTTCATCAGTTGTGCTTCCAGCACGTCAGTAAAGTACAGTCCAGTATCGCCACCACGCATTTGCAGGGCTTGCGTCTGGGATACACAGGTCCATCCAATCTGATCACCGTATCGAAGCATCGGTTCCTGGACAGCCGTATATTCGCTCATTGTATCACTCCACTTTCAAGCAAGGGAACAGCAGACCTTTGGCCAGTCATCAGTTCGTCAATCATGGTGTGGAACAGTTCATCTATGTGTGCTGCTTCTTGTTCAAGGGTAGCGATTTTTTTGTCAAAGACTTGTAGGATTTCGGCGATTTCACGCTGTTCAAAAAAAGATGGTAGGACAATTGGGCAACTGCTTAAAGTAGCCTGGCTAATGTTAGTTATTGCCAATCTTGCCGATTTGGAAACGAGCAATTTTCGAGCGAAAGAAGTACGAAAATAATTAGTTAAAAATTCGGGGTCAATCTCTAATGTTGTTAACCTTGCTCGAATTAAAAAACCACAAAATGTGACTGGTTCTTCATGTTCATTAAACAATGATGCCCAAGCAACCCCTTCTTGCTTTAGAGATGAACGGACAAACAAAATATCCTTAGTCTTTAATAAATCCCTATCCCGTATCTTATAGTCAACCCTATACAGGTTATCAGTATTGAGATAAATTCCATCAGAGTACATATTCAAGACATCTACTGTTAAAATGCCTTGCCCTTTCTGCTCTTTCTTAAAGTTAATTCCATTCTTCAACTCTACTTTATCGCCCAATTTCACTACCTTCCAACTCTCAGGAATCTCTCCAATCTCCGTCTGTCTGCGGGGTTCGCCTTTCGTGCCGTGTGAAAAAAGGTAATCCATCAACGCCGCTTTGCGTTCGCGCTCTAACGCAATTTCGCGTTGCCGGACAAACTTTGCCTCTTGGATTGTCTGTAATACATGGGCAATGGCGTGCTGTTCAGGAAGTGGGGGAAGGGGGATTTCCAAGTTAGCAAGTATTTCTTTGCTTAATCGTTGCCGACCAGTCGTACCTTGCATTCTCCCTGCAAGCATAGCGCGAACATTAGGAAGCAATAAATAATAAAAAAGGTAGAATTTATCGCTAACATCTACAACTGCCTGAATTGGAATTATCTCAGTTGTTGCAATACCAAATGGCGTTGGCAACTCCTTAATGATACACTGTTTCCCATTTTCAAAGGATGGCGTAATTTTAGAAAGAAGAATGTCCCCGGTTTCAAAGTAGGTCCCACTCTTTAGTTCGTCGTTTGTTTTAGGTATAAATTTTTTCGAAAATAGCTTAGCAATAGGAATCAACTCCATCGGAACAAATGGGACTTCATTATATTTTGAATATATTAGATTCCTTGGTTTCTTTGTAAATGTAGCAACTTCCCCCAAACGTACCATCTCCCAGCATTCAGGTATCCTCCCACTCTCCCTCTGCATACGAGATACGTCGATCTTTTTCCTCTCACTC